>JAFQGI010000030.1 GCA_017415515.1 Clostridia bacterium
AAGCCACCTCAAATTACCACTCCGGCTTGGGAGAAAGGCGGAACGCCTTTCTCAAGGGGTGGCAACGAGAGCTGCCATCAGCAGAAACTGAAAGCCACCTCAAATTACCACTCCGGCTTGGGAGAAAGGCGGAACGCCTTTCTCAAGGGGTGGCAACGAGAGCTGCCATCAGCAGAAACTGAAAGCCACCCCGATCACCGTTTCGGGAGAGGGGGATACCCTCTCAGGAGGCGGCATGCGATCCGTTGGTAATCGATTTTTAAGTCTGTTGCGCACCATCTCGGGAGAAAGGCGTTTCGCCTTTCTCAAGAAGCGGCAACGAAACTTGCGATTCGTATTGACTACGAGCCGTGTTGCTTTCGCACCATCTCGGGAGAAAGGCGTTTCGCCTTTCTCAAGAAGCGGCAACGAAACTTGCGATTCGTATTGACTACGAGCCGCTTCGATTACCAGCCGCCAAACTCGCCATCGTTGAAGATGTTGCTGGGCAGAATGCCGGCAATGCCATCCGCGGCGGCAAAGGTCAGGGTCTCCATCTCAGGGGCTATGTACTTCTTCATACTGCGATTCTCCCTTCTTGATTGATAAGCTATAAAATATATCGGTAAAGATATATATAACCAATGATATTATAATACGACAATAGCACGACTGTCAACATTTTCCGTCTATCAACTTGCCTAAATCTTCGCCTGATTTATCGGTGTTTCCTAACAAAAAAAGACACCCCCACGGTTTCCCGTGGGGGTGCCCCTTATGAATCGATTTCTACAACCAATTCGGTAGAATTAGTCGTTCAGAACGCCGTTGTAGGAAGCGATCTGATCAGCACCGTAAACGGTGATCTGCTCGCCGGCCAGGTTCTCATACACGAAGTAGGGACGGGCGATGATCTCGGTATCCAGGTGAGCCTCGGGGATGTTGACGATACGGACAGCGTAGCTGTACTCGCCGAAGACCTTAGCGGCCTCAATGTTCAGCACATACTTGCCGTCAACATTGTCCAGAGACTGATCAGCATAGCCCTTGTTGTTCATGATGGCACCCATCTTGACCAGCTTGTACTCCACGCCGCCGATGGTGACGGTAGCGTTGGTGTAGTCAGCATAGTACTCCTCGCCGATAACGATGCCGTCAACAGCAGCGTTGAACAAGAAGGCCAAGCCGCCCTTGATCTCGGTGACAGAGTTGCCGCCGAACAGGATGATGTCCTCAGCGGCGATCTCACGGATGGCGCCGCAGACGTTACAGTCGGCGTCGTTGTCAGCGTCGTAGGTGTGGTCAACCATGGGCAGCTTAACAGCCATCAGGTTGGTGTTCAGAGTGCAAGCCTCATCCAACCAAGCCTGGCCGCAAGCCTCGCAATACCAGAACTCGATGTTACCCAGCTCGGTGCAGGTGGCGTCCTTGGCCTCAACGTGAGTGATCTCGCCGTGGCTCATGGGCAGGATAACAGCGCGCAGGTTGGTGTTCAGGGTGCACTCAGCATCCAGCCAAGCCTGACCGCAAGCCTCGCAATACCAGTACTCAATGTTACCGTTCTCATAGCAGGTGGGAGCAACAGCCTCCACGTGAGTAGCCTCAGCGTGAGCAGCGGGAACGATAACCATCATACGGTTCAGAGGCATACCGGTGGCAGCCTCGTTATCCCAGCAGCCGCCGCAATACTCGCAAGTCCAGTACTCGATGTTACCGTTCTCGTAGCAGGTGGCAGCAACAGCCTCAACGTGGCTCAGAGAGTGAGCGGCGTCGGGGTTGGTGACCTCGTAGCAGTTCATGCAAACGGGATCGCAAGCGTAGAAGTACTCGTGCTCAGCCATGGGCAGCTTAACAGCCATCAGGTTGGTGTTCAGAGTGCAAGCCTCATCCAGCCAAGCCTGGCCGCAAGCCTCGCAATACCAGTACTCGATGTTACCCAGCTCGGTGCAGGTAGCATCCTTAGCCTCAACGTGGGTGATGGTGCCGTGAGCCATGGGCAGGATAACAGCGCGCAGGTTGGTGTTCAGAGTGCCCTCGGCATCCAGCCAAGCGTAGCCGCAAGCCTCGCAGTACCAGTACTCGATGTTACCATCCTCGTAGCAGGTGGGAGCCTTAGCCTCAACATGAGTCAGCTCGTTGTGAGCCATGGGCAGGACAACAGCCATCAGGTTGGTGTTCAGAGTGCCCTCGGCATCCAGCCAAGCCATGCCGCAAGCCTCGCAGTACCAGTACTCGATGTTACCGTTCTCGAAGCAGGTGGGAGCCTTAGCCTCAACGTGGGTCAGCTCGTCGTGAGCCATGGGAACGACAACCATCATCTGGTTCAGAGGCATACCGGTGGCAGCCTCGTTATCCCAGCAGCCGCCGCAGTACTCACAAGTCCAGTACTCGACGTTACCGTTCTCGAAGCAGGTAGCGTCCTTAGCCTCAACGTGGCTCAGAGAGTGAGCGGCGTCGGGGTTGGTGATCTCGTAGCAGTTCATGCAAACGGGATCGCAAGCATAGAAGTACTCGTGGTCAACCATGGGCAGCTTAACAGCCATCAGGTTGGTGTTCTGAGTGCAAGCCTCATCCAGCCAAGCCTGGCCGCAGACGTCGCAGTACCAGTAAGCAATGTTGCCCAGCTCGGTGCAGGTGGCATCCTTAGCCTCGACAGCCACGACGTTGTGCTCGACCTCGCGGGTCTCGCCGCACAGGTTGCAATCCACGTCGCAAGCGTTGTCGTACTCGTGCTCGCAAGAGGGAGCCTCAGCGCCGTTGACGGTGATGGAGGTGTTGATGGGGTCGGCAAACACGACCTTTTCATTGCCGTAGAAGACGCCGTCCATTCTGCCGGCGATCAGGTCATAGGTGCCGGAGGGGGCATCGTCCTTGACCTTGAAGGTGACGGTGTAGAAGTGCTCCTCACGACGCACCTGAGTGGCGGTGGCAGTAGCACGAGTCCACTTCACCAGGCAAGTTTCCATTTTGCCTTCCTCGGAAATCTGACCAAAAGTGATGTACTTGTTGCTGGAGGCGTTGTACTTGGCGCCGACCTCGATGGGAGGCATCCACATCTCTTCGTCCTCATCGAAATAAGTGACCAGCTCAAAAACATCGGGGTCGTAATCGATTCTAACCAGAATGCTGATCAGACCGGCGGTATCCTCCAGACCCAGCAGGTCGACCTGCACCTGAACCTCTTCGCCGGCGTTGACTTCCGTCAACTCATCCACGATGGAGAGCTGAACAGTGGTGGCATCCGCAGCAGCAACGGTGGCGAAAGGAATCACGGAACACAGCATAAGCATAGACAAGAGAATTGCAATAAGCTTTTTCATTTGTATTCACCTTTCTAAAAATATTTTTCGTACAAAGCAGAGCATCATACTCTGCCGTGAGTAAATCATACCGTAATGTCGATATGTTTTGCTCTTTTTCCCATACAGTATGGGGATTGTCTTTGTTAAAACGTTTTGTTAGTGGAACTCATACCGTTTCGAGAAAAAGGCACTGCCTTTGTAAGAAAAGGTATATATTCTTTGGGGTAGATGGAGATTACCAACCGAGCACGCCGTCGTTGAAGGTGGTCGGCCCCAGAGTGACATCCCACTCGGCGAGATACTGAGACAGCAGAACTTCATCGAGAGTGTCGATGATGCCGTCGCCGTTAGCGTCGGCAGCCGCCTCATCCAGTTCCACATCCCACTCGGCGAGATACTGAGACAACAGAACCTCATCGAGGGTGTCGATGATACCGTCGCCGTTGGCGTCGCCATAGATGATCTCAACAGGCTTCTCGGGAACCTCACGGGTCTCGCCGCAGACGTTACAGTCGGCGTCGTACTCGTCGTCGTAGGTGTGCTCGCCGGTGGCGGGCAGCACGACGGCGCGCAGATTGGTGTTCAGGGTGCACTCAGCATCCAGCCAAGCAAAGCCGCAAACGTCGCAGTACCAGTAAGCCAGGTTACCGTTCTCAGCGCAGGTAGCGTCTTTAGCCTCGACAGCCACGATGTTGTGGGAAACCTCGCGGGTCTCGTAGCACAGGTTGCAATCCACGTCGCAAGCGTTGTCATACTCGTGAGCGCAAGCCACAACGCGGGAAGCGGTGATGCTGTTGGCACGCACCTGATTGGCAGCAGTCAGAGTGATGCTGTCGGTGGGCTCGGCAAAGGTGATGGTGTAGATGCCGTCAGCCACGGCGACGGTGTAGTCGGCCAGGGTAGCATCCCACAGGTAATCGCTACCGATACCGGAGGCATCGATGGTCAGAGAGGTCATACCAGGGAAGGAGATGACGATCTCAGAACCCTTGTACAGACGGATAGGAGCGCCGTAATCGCCCACATTGGCGGTGGAAGCGGCCTTGTTGTTGACCAGCACCAGACCGTCGTGCTCCCACTTCTGACTCTCGGTGGAATACTCGATGCGCTGAGTCTTGTCCGCGTCGAAGGTGATGGTAGACTCCAGAGGCAACTCGGCGCCGCAGGCGGAGCAGATGCCGTCCACATAGTTGTGGGGGATCATGGGGATCTCCTCACTGTAGCTGTCGCCGCACACGGAGCAAGCATAGGTCTTGGTGCCGATAGCGGTGCAGGTAGCGTCGACGATGGTCTCGACATAAGCGTGCTCGATCACACGAATCGCGCCGCACTCGTTACAGTCCACGTCGCAGGCATTGTCGTACACGTGCTCGCAATCCTCGGAGCCGGTGGCAGCGGGGGTGATGGTTACACTGTTCACGCGAACCTGAGCAGAAACGTCCTCAATGGTCAAGGCCGCAGCGCCGGTGGTGGCGGTGAAGGTGACCACAGTGCCGTCCACGCTAACCTCCCAGCCCTCGGCGACACAGCCGCCCAGAACGGTGGCATAGGCCTCGGTAGTGGCGGTGATCTTGATCTGAGACAGAACCTCGCCGTTCAGACCGGAAACAACCACCTTGCTGTGAGCATAGATACGGAAGTGATCCGTATCGCTTACACGGATAGCGGAGGTGGAAGCGCTCTTGTAGTTGGCAAACTGGTAATTGTCAGACTGCCAAGCAATGTAAGAGCTATCTTCGGCCAAAACGCCGGTGTTGGCGAACAGATCGATGGTCTGCTCGGTGGCGACAGGAGCCTCGGGAACCTCACGGGTGTAACCGCAACCGTAGTTGCAGTCTGCATCGTAGATGCTGTCGAAAGCGTGCTCAACGGCATTCACATCGTTGCCGCAGTAAATGCACAGGCCATCCTGGCAAGCGTACTCGGCGTCGGTCACGCACTCAGCCTCACGCTCGCCCTGGCCGCACAGCTTGCAGGTGGTGGAGCACTCGAATTCATACTCGTGCTCGCAGCCGCCGATGGCCTCGATGAGGTCGCCGTTCTTCATCTGAGCGGTGCCGTTGTAGTTACCGATGATACCATACACTTTGATGGTCATGCCGGCCTCGGGCTTCTCAGCCATGGCGTCGTAGCGGTTGCCGTTGCCATCATACAGGCCGTACACGGTGAAGGTGTTCTCGCCATCGGTGATGTACAGGTTACCGTAGGTGGTGTCATACACCTCGGTGATCTCACCGGTGACGTAGTATTTACCCTCGGTGTAGCAGTTGTTGCCAACGCCAACGCCCAGAGCGATCGCCTCAGCGATAGTCAGCTCGCTGTCAGCAGCGGGCATATTGACCTCACGCTTAGCAAAGCAAACGTCGCACTCCGCATCATAGATGCCGCCGTACACGTGGTCGGCATAGTTGGGGTTAGCGGTGCCACAACCGTTCTCGCACTCGGCGGTGCAGTTGTTGGAGAACTTGTGCTCCTTCACATACTCTTCGCACTCGGGGCAGGTGTCGCCGCAGACCAGATTGTCGTGGTCGCAGTCGGCGTTACCGGCAGAGCCGATTACGTAGGTGATGGAGTTGACCATGGCACGATAGCCGCCGGAAACGGTGGTCAGGGTGATGGTCTTGTTGCTGGTGGTGTCGATGACGATCTCGTCATAGGCGCCATCGTTGGAAGCATTGGACAAGGTGTAAGCAGTGCCATTGATGTTCAGCTTGGTGGTGTTCGCCTTGTACTTACCCACAGCGATGATGACAGAGGTCACATCGGCAGGAACGGTAAAGCTAAAGCCGCCGGCCTTGCTGCTAGCACCCAGCTTGATACAGCCGTTACCCTTAGCGTCGCGGGCAGGGCCGTAAACGTTGTTCAGGCTCTCCAGCGTCAGGGTGTAGCCGTCAGCGTCCTCGGTATAGGCGCTGTACTTGCTACCGTCGGCGTGAGTGGCGGTGCCGTCGGCACCCATCTCAAAGACGATGGTAGTGTCTGCGGCGAAGACAGACAGAGGCAGGATGCTGCACAGCATCAAAGCCACAGCCAAAATCGCCACAATTTTCTTCATGGTCTTCATTTGTTTTGGTTTCCTCCTAAAAGTTTTTGTCTTCGCAATAGTGAAATTGCTTGACGCCTCGGCTGTATACCGTTTCGGGAGGCGGTGTGGCGGGTGCCACGCCGTTTCGGGAAGAGGGACTCTTCTGGAGGCGGCATACGGTCGGGGTTTCGGCTTGCCACGTTGACGATTCTGTTCCGCACCACGTTAAAAGAGGGGCGTGCACACCTCTCTCAAAGATGGTATGCAGTAGATTCGCCACGTCAAGCCGCTGTGATCTCACTTTCCTGCTGAGAAAAGCTTGCAATCCTCTTCTCAATCAGCAAATAGTGATGTTCACAGGGTGTAGTCGTTACCGACTACGGGCCTTTTCGCTTTCGCTGAAACCCGGGAGAATGGCGCTTTCACCATTCTCGAAAGGCGACAACGAAATCGAACGACCCATACTTGCTGAGTGTCGCCGTTTCGCTTTCGCTGAAACTCGGGAGAATGGCGCTTACGCCATTCTCGAGAGGCGACAACGAAATCTAACGGCTCGCACTTGCTGAGTGTCGCCGCTTCGCTTTCGCTGAAACTCGGGAGAATGGCGCTTACGCCATTCTCGAGAGGCGACAACGAAATCTAACGGCTCGCACTCGCTGAGTGTCGCCTCGATTTACCAGCCGCCGAACTCACCATCGTTGAAGATGTTGCTGGGCAGAACGCCGCCGGCGACAGCCTCCTCAGCGGCGAAGGTCAGAGCCTCCATCTCGGGAGCCATGTACTTCTTCATGCAGTGTATCCTCCTTTCATCGTAATTTTTGCTAGGAAACATAGTTTATAGAAACGAGTTCATACCATAAAGTTGGTACGCACAAACGTTACTACCTAATAGAAAATGGAAAGCTTTGTGAGACGGGGAACGCATACCGCTTTCGGGGAAAGGCGGTTGCCTTTGTAGGAGACGGTATGCGTCCCCTTTGGGCGGATAGGGATTACCATCCGCCCAGAACACAGTCGTTAAACAGTCAGCCCTGAGGACCCAGGGTTACATCCCACTCGGCGAGATACTGAGACAGCAGAACCTCGTCGAGAGTGTCGATGATGCCATCGCCGTTGGCGTCGGCAGCCGCCTCATCCAGTTCCACATCCCACTCGGCGAGATACTGAGACAACAGAACCTCATCGAGGGTGTCGATGATACCGTCGCCGTTGGCATCGCCGTAGACGACCTCAACGGGCTCCTCGGGCATCGGGCTCCAGCAGAGATCGCATTCGCCATTGGCGTCCTCGTCGACGTGAGCCAGGTGGTTCCAGCAGGTGTCGCAGTACCCGTCGCCGTCCTCGTCCACGTGCTCAGCGGTGGCGGGATAGGTCAGGCCGCAGCCGTAAGAGCACTCGCCCTCCAGGCAGGGAGCCCAAGCGCCGTTCTCGTGAGCAACAGGCTCCATAGCCTCGCCGCAGTAGTAGCAGTTACCGGGCAAGCAGGCAGGGCCGTCGTAGTTCTGATGGCCGTAGCCGGCGATATCCTTATCGCACTTGGAGCAGTGGCCATCCTGACAGGCAGGAACGCCGGTGTCGTGCTCGCCGGAGCCGTAGTTCTCATTGCCGCAGACCTCGCAGGTCCAATCGGCACAATCGGCCAGGCCCTCGGGCTTCACGCAATCCACGGTAACCTCGATGTACCAGGGGTTGATGAACTCGGTGGCGTTGGCATCGGCAAAGTACTCGTTACAGCCGGGGCAGTAGTAGTGCTCGATGTTGCCGGGATGGGCACAATCGGTGGGCTCAACAGCCGCGTTGTACTCCAGATTGCCGTTGTGGTAAGCGGGAATAACCTCGGTGTAAGAATCGCCGCACTTGGTGCAAGTATAAACCTCGGAACCATCCGTCTCGCAGGAGGCGAAAGTGCCATCGGTCAACTGATAGTCGTGCTCGCAGACGGGTTCCTCGGTAACTTCCAAAGTGACGTTATCGAAGGTACCGTACTTGTCGGCAACCTCATCGTTCTCGCCGCCCATCAGGGAGATGATAATGGTGGTATAGTCGCCGGTGTAGAACACGCCGGAGAACTCGGTCCACTCCTCGCCGGCGGTCATGCCGGTCTGGTTCAGGTTGGCGCTATCGCCGCCGTCCTTAACCAGCAGGATCATATCGCTGGTGTTCTTGGCCCAAGCGGTAACCTTGTACCAGGTGTTGGGCTCAACGGGGATAGCGGTCTGGCGGACATGGCACCACTTCTTGGAAACGATGTGCAGAGCATAGTCGCTGTCCAAACCGCCCTCGACGATCTCGACGGTGGGGCAGGAACTCCACAGGTTTTCCCAGGGAGCAACCTTGCCGGTCTCGAAGTCGCCGTTGATGGGATAGGACTGCTCAGGCAGCTCGGGCAGACCCTCGGTGATGACGATGTCATCCACGTACAGGGTGTAAGCGGGCTCGTTGCCGGTGCCCTGGAACTCGAAAATGCCGGTGTTAAAGGAAGTAGAGCCGGCAGGGATGGCGAGAACCACTTCCTGCCACTCGGTGGTCACGGAGAAGGAAGGACCGTTCCACCAGGTAGCCCAGCTACCGGGCATCAGGGTGATAGCCATGGTGCTATCGATAGAACCCTTGACCTTCATGGTGACGGTGTAGTCCTTGGTGGCGTCCAGGCTAAGGCCGGACGCATAGTTGGAACCCCAACCGCCGGCGAAGTCCCACTTGTAGCAGTTGCTGCCGTCAGGACCCTCAGCGACGACCTCGCCGACATTGAACTTCTTCTCGCCGTCGTTAAAGTCAACACTCCAAACAGCATCGTTTACGGGAGCAGTGACCTCTTCGACCTTGACGTCATCGATGTAAACGATTTCCTCAACACCGGTGTTGCCGCCGCAGATATTGATGCGGACGGTGTCGGCAGTGGCGGTGAACTCGAAGGTCAGCTCAGTCCACTCGGTAGTGGTAAACCACTTGGAAGCAGCGTTGGCGCCGCCGGCGGGGTTCTGAATCTGGATGTTCTGACCCTGGCTGATAGCCTTGGCCCACATGGTCACCTTGTAGGTCTTGCCCACTTCGACGGTGAAGTCCTGATAGGCAGTGCCGTTCCAGTTACCGGTGGGGTTGTTGCAGATCAGACCATAGGCGCCGTTCTTGGCGGCGTCGGCAGAAATCGCAGAGTTGCCGAACAGAGTCCAGGGAGTGGCCTCGCCGATCTCGAAGTCGCCGTTGGTGATGTAGCCGTCGAAGGAAGGATCCTTCAGCTCGGTCACGGTGACGTCGTCAACGTAAACGTCCTCGGCGATGCCGTTACCGCCGCCGCAGAAGTTGATGCAGATGACATCGCCGGTGGGAACGACGTCCCAGGAAACCTCAGTCCATGCGGTCTTGTCGAACCAGGTGTTGCCCAGGTAGGTTCTGGTGCCGGTGGGGCCATCCTGAATCTGGATGTTGACGCCGTTGGCCTGAGCCATAACCCGCACGCTGATGTGGTAGGTCTTGCCGGCCTCAACAGCGATTTCCTGATCCAGCATACCGCCCCAGCCGCCGTCGCCTTTAATGTTGGCGCCGTAGTGGCCGTTGTAGGCAGCGGTAGTGCTGATCACGGTACCCTGATGGCAGTTCCAACCGGTAGCGTCGCCGGTCTCGAAATCGCCGTTGACGATCTGGCCGGGAACTGCGGGAGCAACGTACACCTCGATGGCGAAGCTATCTACGTAGTAGGTAGCGCCGGCGCCAGCGTCAGCGTTGCTGGACAGCATCACAAAGCTGCCCTCGCCGGAGTTGAACTGCACGGAAACCTCCTGCCACTCGGTGGTGACGTCGAAGGTGGTGGTGTAGGTGGTTGCGGACCAGTCGCCGGTCAGAACCTTGAAGTTCATGTTGGTGTCACGGTCAGCCTTAACCTTCATGGTCATGACGTATTCCGTGTTGGCGGAAAGATTGCAGTAGTTGTACATGTTGGCCCAAGCGGCGCCGGAAGCGTCCCACTTCAGAACCTTGGCGCCGTCGAGATCGACAACTTCCACGCCGACGTCGGATGCCCAACCGTTGACGGTGCCGTCTTCGAAATCGAAGCTAACGTCTGCAGCCACGGACAGAGCGCCCATGGGGATGGCAGCGCACAGCATCAGGGTTGCAGCCAGAACAGCCAAAATTTTACGCATGTTCATTTTTGTTTTCCTCCTTACAAATTTTTGGGTTTGTGCGGGGATTTGCCGTGACAGATTTGCGAAGGGTCAAGATTCTGCGAATCTCTTACCACTCCAGCTCGCCGTCATTGAAGGTGTTGCTGCCCTCCAGGGGAGCGGAGATGGCCTCCTCGGCAGCGAAGGACAGGGCCATCATCTCGGGGGCGATGTACTTCTTCATGGATTTTCCTCCTTTCTCGAATGAAGATTCGGTTAAACCGGGATAGTGCCTACCCAAGCTGTGCGTATCACCATGCCGGGTAGGCAGTGGGGCACAAAGACCCAATATCACAGCTTAAGCTCATCCCCTATTATATTGTAAAGGGAAAATATTGTCAATACAGAAAGTGTCGAAATCCGCCAAAAAATCCGCCGAAAAATAAACAAAAAGAAGACGGCAAATTTGTCAGGATATACAGAAAATTTTTCTTGACAAAGCAAAACAGCAAAAAATGACGAAAATTTTTCGTTTTTTCTTGCAACCTCTTGCAAAATTCGCATGGATTTGCTATGCTTATAAGCAACGCTTTGGAATCCCAAAAAACGGAGAAAAGCGCTTTTTTACAAGCAGAACAACGACGGTTTTATATGTGTGTAAAACTGCTGCTGAAAAGCTGTCTGTTCCGCGCAAAAGTATGGACGTTTTATCTGTAAAGCTATTCCGCTTTACACCGAGGAAGGAGTCGTTTTCCATGATCAAATTGGGAAAAACCGTGATTTTAGGGGATAGCTATTCCACTTTTAAGGGCCACATTCCAGAAAGGAACGTGATCTATTACAGCCCTGAGGATGAGCACAATTCCCGTGTGACCACCGTGGAGCAGACCTGGTGGCATCAGCTGATCTCTGCCACCGATTCCGAGCTGGTGCTCAACGAGAGTTGGTCCGGCTCCACCATTTGCTACACCGGCTATGAAAAGGAAGATTATACGCATCTTTGCTTCAATACGCGACTGGATCGTATGTATGAGGAGGGCACCCTTGACGGCATCGATACCCTGCTGATCTTCGGCGGAACCAACGACGATTGGTGCGGTGCTCCCGAGGGAGAATTGAAATTTGAGGGCTGGACCAAAGAGGATATGTATTGTGCTCTGCCGGCCATCGGTCGTCTCTTCTGCCGCGTGGCAGAGATCCTGCCGGACGTAAACGTCTATGCCATCATCAATACGGAGTTGAAACCTTGCATCCATGAGGGCCTGATCGAGGCCGCTACCCGCAACGGCGTCAAGGTCATCTGCTTGAGAGATATTGATAAGATCTGGGGTCATCCTTCCGATATCGGTATGACCCAAATTAAGGACCAACTGTTGCATTTCTTTGAAAATGAAGGAAAGTGAGGGAATCATTATGAAACTTTTGTCTATCGGTAACAGTTTTTCGCAGGATGCCCAGGAATGGCTGCATCAGATCGCCGTGGCCAACGGTGTGGAGCTGGAAACCACCAACCTGATGATCGGCGGTTGCAGCTTGGAGACTCATTGGAACCATATCACTGATGGAGAAAGCGCTTACTATTTGGAGCAAAACGGTCAAAATTGCAACCGCACCGTTACTCTGCCTGAGGGCTTGGCACTGGACGAGTGGGACGTTGTCACCGTTCAGCAGGTAAGCCACCACAGCGGTCAGCCGCAAACCTATATCCCGTATCTCACGGAGTTGGTGGCTTTTGTTCGTGAGAAATGCCCCAAAGCGAAAATTTATTTTCATCAGACTTGGGCCTACGAGATCGACTCCGATCACGGCGGCTTCCTCAATTACAACCGCGATCAGCAGGAGATGTATCGCCGCATCGGAGATTGCACCGAGATGGCTTGTCGTTTGATTGGCGCCGGTGTGTTGCCCAGCGGCCCTGTGGTGCAGTATCTGCGGGAGAACGCCCCTGAGTTTGATTACAAAAACGGTGGCCTTTCCCTCAACCGCGACGGATTCCACCTGTCTTGGGATTACGGTCGCTATGCCGCCGCTGCCACCTGGTATAAGGTGCTGACCGGCAAGACCCCCGCCGTCAACGCCTTCCCCGAGTGGGATGCTCATCTCATCGATGTTATCCACGCCGGCATCAACGCCGTGGTGGGGGAGTAAAAAGCACCAAAAAGCCGACACCAAATTTGGCGTCGGCTTTCTTTGTTGCAGTTGACAAACAATGGTTAGCCTTGTTATAATATGGTTAGCAAAATATGTTTTGAGAGGAGTCATTGTTATGAAACTTGTTGCTCGTAAGCTGTTGGCTGCTGTGCTGGTGGCTATGCTGCTGTGCGTGATGATGCCTGTCAGCACGGTGTTTGCCGCCGACAATCTGCTGGTCAACGGCGATTTTGAAACCGGTGACCTGACCGGCTGGACCAATCTGTGGAACAGCTGCTCTGTAGAGATTGTAGCCGGTCGCAACGGCGGCTCTGCACTGAAGGTGAGCTGCGGTCAGTGGCAGATGGTGCGCCAAAAGATCAATGTGCAGCCCAACACCGACTACGATCTCACCGCCTGGGCTAAGGATGCTGCGAACATGACCTTTTTGGTGAAGGATGGCGCTGATACCACCAATATGATGCAGGTGGCCACCTCCGGCGGCTCCGCTTGGACAGAGTATAAGGGTTCCTTCTACTCCGGTAGCAACACCAGCGTGTTCATCTCCATTATGGGTAACAATCCCAACGCCACCGCGATTGTGGATGATATTTCTGTGGTTTCTCAGGGGGGAGGCACGCCTGTTGTGCCTGACGTTCCCGAGGTTCCTTACGAGCCGGTTGAGGGCGATCTGTTCAATAACGGCAGCTTCGAGACCGGAAACGAGGCCGGCTGGAAGATTTACCAGTCCACCCGTGTGTCCGCTGTTGCTGCCCACACCGGCAGCTATGGCCTGCAGATCGTCGGCAACGGTGGCTGGGGCGGTTTGGGCAATCAGACCATCACCGGTTTGGAAATCGGCAAAACCTACCGCATCAGCCTGTGGTATAAGGCGCTGAAGAATGGTGTCAACATCCAGCTGTGCGCCGGCACCAGCGATGCCGGTGCCAAACTGGCCTATATCTATGGCACCAAAACCGAGTGGACCCAGTTTGCCGTGGAGTTTGAGGCCACCACCACTTCCGTGTTCTTCACCCTGGTCGGTGCAGGCAACAATCTGGCCACCGAGATGTATATGGACGACATCACCCTGACCGAGGTGGTTCTCGGCGGTGATGACGAAGATCCCAACCTCAAGATGATCGACACCCTGATGGGCAATATCAAGACCCAAGGCCGTACCGCCATGGTGGGCGGCACCTTGATGCTGGATTTCTCCATTTCCGGTATGGAGTTTGAGCTGGATTGCGAGGGCGACGTTTACGCCACCTTCAATGCGCGTAAGATCGCCAACAGCGGCTCTGACGGCGGCATTTACTTCACCATCGTGGTGGATGGCGAAAAGCTGGCCCGTGACTATTGCCGCATTACCTCCGTGGGCGAGACTAAGGTCAAGCTGGCCTCCGATCTGCCCGCAGGCAAGCATACCTTTGCCATTTATCGCCAGTCGGAGCACCAGACCGGCGAAATCGGCGTGTGCGCCCTGTCCTACGACGGCGAGATGCTGAAAAAACCCGCCGATAAGGGCCTTTACATCGAGTTCATCGGCGATTCCATCTCCTGCGGCTTCGGCAATCTGGGTAACAACTCTCAGGGAGACGGTGCCGCGCTGTGGTCCGACGCCACACAGGCGTACCCCTTCCTGACCGCTCAGGCTTTGGATGCCGATTGGTCCAACGTGGCTTGGTCGGGTCTGGGCTGCAAGTACGGTTACAGCTCCACCACCATGCAGGACGTCTATCCTGCGCAGCGCTATAACTACGACCAGTCCACCGCTTACGACTTCTCCAACGAGCCGGATGTGATCGTCTTGGCTCTGGGCACCAACGATAACTCCTGCCAGTCCAACGCCACCTTAAAGCGTGAGGGTCTGGTGGAGATGCTCGCTTTGGTGCGTGAGAAGAACCCCAATGCTCCCATCGTGTGGATCTACAATATGATGACCTCCGGTGTCAACTCTATGGTGGAGGAGATCGTGGCGGAGTTCGGCGGCGCGGAGGCCGGCTATTATGCCTGCAAGCTGACCATGAACACCTCCGGCGGCGGCTATCACCCCAACCTGGTGGGTCAGCAGAAATTTGCCGACGAGCTGGTGGCTTTCATTCAGGCCAACGAGCTGGACGTGGTCCCCGAAAAGCCTGAAGACCCCGACGATCCTGTGGCACCCGAGGGCGCAAATCTGATGGCCGGCACCGGCACCTCCCGTATGGAGATGACCGACGAACTGGTGGGCTTGGCGTTCCGCTTCAGTCTGAATGCACAAGGCGTCCAGTTGGATCAGAACCACGTGATCGATCTGTCTGATGCCACCGTGAACGCCGTTCTTGATGCGCCTGCTTACCGTTTGGTGGCGGCGGGAGCCATCGTCACCAACGACGTGGAGATCGGTCTGCGTCCTGCCCGTATGACCCACGACAACCTCTCCGAAAGCACCAAGGATGTCCCTGCGGTTTACGGAAATAAGATCGTGGACGACTATCTCTATTACGCTGTGCGTGTCACCAACATTCCTTGGGAATATTCCGATGCGATCGTCTACGCCCGTCCTTACTACGTCTACGAGTGCGATGGGGAAGAGATTGTGGTTTATGGTGACGTATACGCCGCCAACTACGATGACAACGTCAACACCAACGACGGAATTTTTGATTGGTAAGATAATTTGTTAACCTGATGAGATCCCCTCTGTTCATTGCTCGAACAGAGGGGATTTCTTTATGTGCGTTCATAACTTAGTGACATTGACAAGCGTGTCTATAAGGACAACAACATCGGCAACATCGACATCAACGATGGCATTTTGGAGTGGTGATCGAGGCGGCTTTTAGTCTCTACTAACCGCTAAAAATCGTTGCCGCCTCTCGAGAATGTCGCTTTGCTCCATTCTCCCGAGACAGTGCGTAAGTGAGGCGGCTTTCCCTTGATTAACGGATAAAGTAACGCAAAAACAGCCCCTTTCCGCGAGGAGAGGGGCTGTTTGTTTGTTTGTTTGTTGTCTTTTCCACCAAATTTTTCATTGAAAATATAGTCAAACTGCCTATGTAAAAATGGACAAATTTTCTTGCCTTTTAAGTTGATTTATTATATAATGAGCGAGATAGTAGGAGTATGTTCTCTCGGGCGACGCATCCATACGTCGGGGGAGATAGTCGTATCCTCTGCGTGACGGTTTGCCGCCGCTGTGATGAGAGAACACTCTCATCGGAACGGGCGGCTTTACGGAAGCCGCCCACTCTCCACTATTGTAGAATCCAAAAATTCAATTTTAGGAGGAAAACACTATGCAAATCAAACTGCGCAAAATTTTGGCTGTGCTGTCCTGCTTGGCCATGCTATGCACTGTGCTGCCCGTGGGCATTCTGTCCGTGAGCGCCGAGGACTCCAGTGACTTCGTCACCAACGGCGATTTCGAGACCGGCGACTTGACTGGCTGGAAGAACAGCTACAGCGGCGAGGTTCAGTCTGACGTGGTTCACAGCGGCAGCTATGCCCACAAGACCACCAACACCGCCAGCAAGTATCAGGGTATGATGCAGCAGAACCCCATCTCCGTGGTCCCTAATTCTGACTACACTGTCACCTTCTGGTACTACTACGAGGGTAGCAATGCTACCGGCTCCGGTGCGTCTTTCTATCTGTATCCCCAGACCACCGATAATGCAACCAATTTAGGTTCCAAGACCATTTATCCCACCGCTGCGAACACTTGGGTTCAGGTGACCCACACCTTCAACACCGGTGATAACGCCGCCATTGCTCTGGTGTGGTCCAACCGTATGGCTAACGACGGCGGCACCTACTACTTCGACGACGTTGTGATGACCGGTCCTGCGGTCGGTTCTGTGATCACTCCCGATGAGGAAGCCGACGGCAACCTGGTCGTCAACGGCTACTTCAACGATGGCACTGTTGATGGCTGGACTGTGTCCGGCGGTGAGGTTGAGGCTTTGAATGGCGACTACGCCCTGAAGGCCACCACCACCAGCCGTTACAGCACCGTGGCTGAGCAGACCATCACCGTGGAGGCTAACAGCGATTACACTCTGGATGTTGAGTCCTACTACAACGGCTCTCTCACCGGCGGTATTGCTCGTGTGCACATCTATGCCGGTGCCAGCGGCACCAGCGAGTTGGCTTCTCCCAGTTACTACTGGAACATCACGGCCGGCGCTTGGGATTCCCACCAGCTGACCTTCAACTCCGGTGAGAACACTCAGGTGCGCATCGTGCTGCAGCAGCACGCCGCTCCGAGCTCTTCCACCGCTATGGACGGTAACATCTACTACGACAATTTCAACCTGCAGAAGGTCATTGCCGCCCCCGAGGGTAACGAGACTCCCTCCAACGACGGCTACATCACCAACGGTGACTTCGAGACCGGCGACCTGACCGGCTGGACCGTGACCGCCGCCAATATCACTTGGACCGAGGTTGCCAACGGCAACTTCTCTCTGCAGGGCACCAACACCGCTAAGTACGGCGCTTTCGTTAAGCAGACCGTTGCCGTTGAGGCCAACACCGACTACATCCTGACCTTTAAGGCAAAGTTGGCTGCCTCCGGCGGTCAGCCCCGTTTCTACATCAAGGATGGTGCTGAGGCTGTTACTCTGAACAGCTCCAACTACTATTTCACCGGTTCCACCGAGTGGACCACCTATCAGATTGCCTTCAACTCCGGTGAATACACCTCTCTGGTAATCTATCCCGCTCAGGGCGTGAACAACGGCGGCGACGTCTATTATGACGATATCACTATGGCTGTGGCTGAGACCGGCTACACCGGTCTGTATCCCGAGACCATGACCTCCGGCGCCGACATCCGCTTCATGACCTACAACGTGTTGGTGGGTCAGGATACCGCCAACGGCGGCTATTCTTGGGGTTCTGCCATCGACGGTCGTCCCGAGAAGGCCTGCGCCATGATCAACTACTACAAGCCCGACGTCATCGCTCTGGAGGAGTTCTCCGGCGAGTGGTATGACTACTTCGTGGCCAATATGCCCGATTATGCTTTCGGTATCATGGAGAGCCAGGATACGCAGAACAACGGTAAGCTGTACACCTGCATTGCTTACAACGTGAACACCATCCGTCTGCTGGATACCGACCTGTTCCGTAACACCGTCAGCCGCTGGGGCACCCAGGGTATGCGTTACGTCAACGTGGGCTTCTGCGAGGTGATCGCTACCGGCGAGAAGTTCATCGCTGCCGTTACCCATCCCGATGCCGGTAATCTGGTTGGCACTTCCGACCTGAACGGCGACGGCGTTGCCGAAGAGGGCGACGGTTACTGGCGTCCTCAGCAGTTGGAAGAGGCTGCTGCTTACGTGGCCGGCCTGTCCAACGAGTACAAGATGCCCGTGATCTGGGGCGGCGACTTCAACTCCGGCTTGGACGGCACCTACGACGATAACGTGTCTTGGTACAAGGTGGCCGATGCCGGCTTCACCGATGCTACCGCCGGTCGTTACATCGACCACATCTTCTACAACGGTATGGCCACTCACCTGTATGAGACCACCGTTGCCGATGCGGCTGTCAACGGCGCTTCCGACCACAAGGCCGTGTTCGCCGACATCCAGTTCCTGGATGAGTTTGCTACTCCCATCAAGGATGCTAAGGACTATATCAAGACGCAGGGCCGTAACCAGCTGAAGGACGGCGCTCTGTGGCTGGACTTCTCCGCTTCCGGCATCGAGTTCTCCGCCAACTGCGAGGGCAAGGTTGCTCTGAACCTGAACGTCAAGTCCATCTATAACACCGACTCCACCTACGGCGGCCTGTACTTCACCGTCATCGTGGATGGTGTGAAGGTGGATCGCGCCCAGTGCCGCATCACCTCCACCGGTAACGTGGAGTTGGTTCTGGCCGAGGATCTGTCCGCCGGCAACCACACCTTCGAGGTGTACCGTCAGACCGAGCATCGCGGCGCTGAGGTGGGCATCACCTCCATCGTGATGAACGGCAGCTTCAATGAGAAGCCCGCTGACAACCGTCTGTACATCGAGTTCATCGGTGACTCCATCTCCACCGGTTTCGGTGCTCTGGGTACCTCCAGTGATTCTGAAGGCGGTAGCCCCCTGTGGCAGGATGCCACCGTGGCTTATCCCTACCTGACCGCTAAGGCTCTGAACGCCGACTTCTCCGACGTCTGCTACTCCGGTCTGGGTTGTAAGTACGGCTACAGCTCCGTCACTATGCAGACCGTTTACACCGCTCAGCGTTATCAGTATGACCAGAACACCCAGTACGACTTCACCAAGCGTCAGCCTGACGTGGTGGTCATCGCTCTGGGCACCAACGACATCGCCAACCAGACCGATGCCTCCCTGCGTGAGGTCGGCTATCAGGAGATGCTGGATCTGGTCCGCGCCAAGAACCCCGACGCCAAGATCGTCTGGATCGCCGGTATGATGAAGACTGACGACAACGCTATGATCGAGGCTCTGATCGAGGAGAACGGCGGCGCTGCTGAGGGTCTGTATTATCTGGGTCTGACCACCAACACCGCCGGTGCCGGTTGGCACCCCTCTGCTGCCGGTCAGCAGGTCTTCGCCGACGAGCTGGTTGCTTTCCTGAACAGCGACGTGCTGGTCAAGTACGTGGGCGACGATATGCTGGATAACGATGAGGGCAACGTCATCGACTACGTCGGTTCCAGCCGTATGGAGATGACCTCCGATAAGCTGGGTCTGGCCTTCGCCTTCGGCGTCAAGGCTGACGGCATTACTGCCAACGGTGTCTTCGCCGACCTGACCAACGCCACCATCGATGCGTTCGGTAACGGCGAGTCCTACAAGCTGCTCCGTATGGGCGCTATCGTGACCAACGCTCCCGGCGTGGGTCTGGGCGATATGAAGCTGGACGATGTGGACGGCAAGAGGACCGTTGACATCAACGCCGAGCGTCTGTATGACCTGGAGGCTGACTACGCTCAGTTCGCTGTGCGTATCACCAACATCCCCTTGGCTAATGAGGATACCGTCATCTATGCCCGTGCTTACTACGTGTTCGAGTATGAAGGCCGCGAGGTTGTCGTGTACGACGACATCCAGGCTGCCAACTACATCAACAAGTACGACAGCAACGACGGCGTTCTGGAGTGGTGATAGATTTCGCTGTAAAGCGGAAGGTTCGCTAACCTAATCAAGACCCCGACTGTGTTTCACAGTCGGGGTCTTTCTTTTTTTCTCTTGCCGTCGTTTGGATTGTGTGATATACTATTCTATATCCTATTTTGATGGGAGGATTTGAAATGAAAAAGAGGATGCGTTTGTTTCTGATGTCCTTGGTGTGCGGCATTCTGCCTATCACCTTGCTGTTGGGAGGTATTCCTGTTGCCGCCTATACCGGCAGCAGTGCAAAAGACCTTACTGCCGGCGCCGACATCCGCGTGATGTCCTATAATACGCTGGTGGATAACGACGAATCTTTGGGCGGTTGGTCCTGGGGTCAGCCTTTGGGCAACCGTGGCGACAAGGCAGCAGCCGCTATCAATTACTATAAACCCGATGTTATCGGCCTGCAGGAGAACAACTATAAGTGGCACGTTTCCCTGCGTAAGAACCTGCCGGATTACGACTATGTCAACGCTGACGTGCCGATGGGTATGCCGTTGGAGGCCAGAGAGAGCCTCGGCAAAAAGGACTGGATGTGCACCACCATGATGTACAACACCAAGACCTTGGAGCTGGTGGACCGTGAGCTGTACGGCTATTCCTGCAACTATTGGGGCTGTATCCAGCGTATGCGGTATGTCAGCATGGCATTGTTTAAGGTCAAAAAGACCGGTGAGCATTTCGTCTTTATCAGCACCCACTTAGACGCTGAAAAGGATAGTAAGGGGCAAAGCATGCGCCGTCAGCAGGCCACCGAGCTGGCTGAGGCCATCAACTATTATAAGGATACCTATGGCTATCCTGTCATTTCCACCGGTGACTATAACAGCGGCTACAACAACGAGCCGATCTCCATTGTTCGGGAACAAGCCGAGATGACCTCTCACGGTAATAATCGCGGCGGTATTGACTACGTTCTGTACTCCGAGGGTATCTCCGCCAAATATTTCACGGTGGTGAACGATGCGGATGTGCGTGGTGCTTCGGATCATCAGCCCATCTTTGCGGATTTGTCCTTAGATAACGGCTTTGCGTTCCCCACCACCACGGTTCCTACTGAGTCCACCACCATCGAGTCGCCTACCACCACTACCACTACAACGACTACCCGTCCTACGGCGTTGCGGCCCACCGCTGCCGCCACCACGACGACGGTGAAACGCCCCACAGAAAGTGCCCCCACCGTCACGGTGGCTCAGCCTTCTACCACCGAAACGGTGACAGGTTCCTCTGCTTCCCAGGGTGAGGCAGCGGATGTGCCCATCGACACGCCCATTTCCACTACTGAGTACATCTACGGCCCCGGTGTGGAGGCTGATGACATTGTTACCACAACCTCCACCACCGCTGCTTCCGAAGTCGAGGATGACAACGAGGAGGTAGAGGCTAAAATCGTCAAAAAAGGCAACGACAAGCTGTACATCGTCATCGCTGTTGCTATTGCTGCGGTGGGTGTTCTCTCCGCCGTTGCTGCCATTCTCGTTCGCAAGAAAAAATAACCGTTTATAGCAAAAGAGGCAAGCAGGTGATCCTGCTTGCCTCTTTCCTTTATCCGAGAGATACTCTTGATTTGGTTACTACGGTTTTGTCGTAGCAACTGAATTTTTCCTCTATGCCGGTGGGTAGCGTTTTTTTGGTGAACAGGCTGACAATCGGCACGATCACCAAGCCACCCAACATAGCGAACACGCCGGAGTAGAGGGAGTTGGTGAACACGAATTCCAACACCGGAATTCCCTTCACCGACAGCCATCCCATGCTGATACACAGCTGAACAAGCTCCAGACCCGTGCCGAACACAAAGCTGACCGCCACCGCCGCACGAGTGACCTTTTTGCTGTACAGACCATACAGGAAGGGGGCGAGGAACGCACCCGCCAGTGCACCCCAAGACACGCCCATCATTTGGGCGATAAACACCGAGTCTTTCCACAGCGTGTCCTTGAGAATGGCAATGACCGCCGACACCGCCACAAAGAAGACGATGAACAGCCGCATTACCAATACACTGCGTTTTTCGCTTAGAGGTTTTTTCTTCTCCATAGCGGGTTTCACTACGTCCAGCGTCAGGGTGGAGGAGGAAGTCAGCACCAGCGAGGACAGCGTGGACATAGAGGCGGCCAGCACCAACACGATGATCAGCGCCACCACGATGGGAGCTAAGTCTTGTAGCATGGTGGGAATGACCTTATCAAACAGCACGCCTTTTTCGGAGATGTGACCGGCTTCTTTCATGTCGTCAAAGTACAGCTTGCCAAAACCGCCAAGGAAATAGCAGCCGCCTGCTACCACAATAGCAAAGATGGTGGAGATAATAGTACCCTTTTTGATCGATCCCTCGTCCTTGATGGAGTAGAATTTGCCCACCATCTGAGGCAGTCCCCATGTGCCCAGCGAAGTTAATAGCACCACAAACAACAGAAATAGGGGATTGGGACCGAACATAGAGGTGTAGGCGTGACCGGCTTGCGGGCTGGTGTTGAGCGCCTCTGCAGCGGCGTTAAAGCCGCCGTTCTGTGCCAGAACTGCCGCAATCACGGTGACAATGCCCACCAGCATAATGATGCCTTGAATG
Source organism: Clostridia bacterium (assembly GCA_017415515.1). Taxonomy (GTDB): domain Bacteria; phylum Bacillota; class Clostridia; order Oscillospirales; family Acutalibacteraceae; genus UBA5905. The sequence goes on from JAFQGI010000030.1 coordinate 22,233, forward strand.
AAGTCGTTGATGGCGGTGGCCATATAGCCACCGAAGATGACGTACACGCCGGTGAGCACCGCCATCACCACCACCACCACCCAGTAGGGGATGGCAAAAACATCATTAAATAAGGAGGAAAGACCGTTGTACAGCGAGGCGGTGTAAGGGATCAGAAACACAAACACGATAAAGGAGGCAACCACCTTCAATTTCTTGGAATCGTACCGCTTCTCAAAGAAATCCGGCATGGTCTTGCTACCCAAATGCTGGGTCATGACACGGGTGCGTCGTCCCAGCACCGACCAGGCCAGCAGCGAGCCGATAAAGGCGTTTCCTAGACCGATCCAGGTGGATGCCAAACCGAAATTCCAGCCAAATTGCCCTGCATAGCCCACGAAAATGACCGCCGAGAAATAGGAGGTGCCAAAAGCAAAGGCGGTGAGCCAGGGGCCGACGGAGCGACCGCCCAGCACAAAGCCGTCCACGTTGGTGGAGTGCTTGCGGCAGGCAAATCCCACTCCGATCATCAGCCCGAAAAAGGCGATGAGCATGGGGATGGTGATCCACGCCGTGGGGGAGAGGCGAAACGCCGTTTCCGTTAGCATACAGGGGGACATAAGACATCTTCCTTTCGATTTAGCGCTTTAAAGCAAGTTTGTTGTGGCTACACTTTAACACTTTAAAGCAAATATGTCAATAGGTTTTAAGAAAATTTTTCAAAAAGTCGAAAAAATGCCCAAAAATCAACCAAAAGCGGTTGACAATTCCGCTTTAAAGTGTTAAAGTATTAGTATGCTTTTTGTGAGGAGTAATCGTTATGACTATCGTACATTTATTAGAGAGAAATGCTCGTGAGTTTGCCCATGACGTGGCGCTGGTGGAGCTGAATCCCGAACAGCCGGAGACCCGCCGTGCCACCTGGCACGAGTTTGAGCTGGTGGAGTCCACGCCCCGTGCCCGTTCCTATCGCCGTGAGATCACCTGGGAGGTTTTTAACGAAAAGGCCAATCGTTTGGCGAACCTCTTGCAGCAGAACGGCATCGGCAAGGGGAAGAAGGTGGCCATCCTGCTAATGAACTGCATCGATTGGCTGCCGATTTATTTCGGCATCCTCAAATCCGGTGCGTTGGCGGTGCCGCTGAACTATCGTTACTCCTCGGATGAGATTGACTATTGCCTTTCGTTGGCGCAGGCGGATGTGCTGATCTTCGGCACCGAGTTTGTGGGCCGTGTGGAGGCGGTGGCGGATAAGATCAGCCGCACCTGCCACCTCATTTATATGGGGGCCGGTTGCCCTGTGTTTGCCGACGACTATAATGACCTTATCTCCGAGTGTTCGGGTATGTTCCCTGCGTCCACCCTTACCGAAGAGGATGAGGCAGCCATTTATTTTTCCTCCGGCACCACCGGCTTTCCCAAGGCGATTCTCCACACCCATCGCAGTCTGATTCATTCCTGCCGAGTGGAGCAGGCTCACCACGGTCAGACTCGGGAGGATTGCTTCCTCTGCATCCCGCCGCTGTATCACACCGGCGCCAAGATGCACTGGTTCGGTAGCCTCTTGGCAGGCTCTAAGGCGGTCATCCTCAAGGGTGCTAAAGCTCGCCACATCCTCACTGCCGCCAGCGAGGAAAAGTGCACCATCGTGTGGCTGCTGGTGCCGTGGGCACAGGAGATTCTCAACGCCCTGGACAGCGGTGAGATTTCCCTTGACGAGTTCGATTTGAAGCAGTGGCGACTGATGCATATCGGCGCTCAACCTGTGCCTCAAAGTTTGATCAAACGATGGCTTGACTATTTCCCCGAACAGCAGTATGATACTAACTATGGATTGTCTGAATCCATCGGTCCCGGTGCGGTGCATCTGGGGGTGGAGAACGTCCATAAGGTGGGCGCCATCGGCGTACCCGGCTATGGCTGGGAGGTCAAGATCGTAGATCCCGACGGCAGGGAAGTGGAGCAGGGCACCGTGGGCGAACTCTGCCTGCGTGGCCCCGGCGTGATGGTGTGCTATTATCGCGACCCCGCCGCCACCGCCGACACTTTACGCGATGGCTGGCTATACACCGGTGATATGGCGATGCAGGATCCCGACGGCTTTATCTATCTGGTGGACCGTAAGAAGGACGTGATCATCACCGGCGGCGAAAATCTCTATCCCGTCCAGATCGAAAACTTCCTTGCCGCCCATCAAAAGATTAAGGATGTGGCGGTCATTGGCTTGCCGGATTCCCGCTTGGGCGAGATCGCCACCGCCATCATTGAGGTGAAGGCGGGCATGACCTGCACCGAGGAAGAGATCAATGAGTTCTGCCTCGACCTGCCCCGCTATAAGCGTCCCCGCAAGATCATCTTTGCGGAGGTTCCCCGCAACCCCACCGGCAAGATCGAAAAGCCGAAGCTGCGTAAGATGTACGGCGGCGAAGGCTTGGTCGCCCTGCAGAACAAATCCTAATAAAGAGGTAGTTTATTTATGAAGAAGTTAATGATCGGCAATCAGGCGGTGGCCGCAGGTCTCTATGACGGCGGCTTGCAGGTGGTGTCCAGCTATCCCGGCACCCCCTCCACCGAAATTACCGAATTCTTGGCAAAGTATGACGACATCCACAGCGAGTGGGCACCCAACGAAAAGGTGGCCTGCGAGGTGGCGTTTGGCGCCTCTCTGGCGGGTGCCCGTTCCGCCTGCGCCATGAAGCACGTGGGTCTCAACGTGGCCGCGGACCCGCTGTTCACCCTGTCCTATACGGGTGTGGGCGGCGGTATGGTCATTTGCGTGGCGGACGACCCGGCTATGCATTCCTCTCAGAATGAGCAGGACAGCCGCCATTACGCTATGGCGGCCAAGGTGCCGATGCTGGAGCCTGCCGACTCCAACGAGGCCTATGCGTATGCGAAAGCCGCTTTCAAGCTGTCTGAGGAGTACGATACCCCCGTTCTTTTGCGTATGTGCACCCGCATCGCCCACAGCCAGTCTGTGGTGGAGGCGGGGGAGAGAGAGGCGGCTCCCCTCAAGGAGTACGTTAAGAATCCCCAGAAGTACATCATGATGCCCGCCAATGCCATTCGGCGCCATCCCCTCGTGGAACAGCGCACCGACGCGTTGCGTAAGCTGGCAGAGGATTGCCCCTTCAATACGGTGGAGATGCATTCCGACAAGATCGGCATCATCACCTCGGGTTGCTCTTACTTATACGTCAAAGAGGCGCTGGGCGACACCGTTTCGGTGCTGAAAATCGGCATGCCCTATCCTTTGCCCACTCAACTGATTAAAGATTTCGCCGCTAAGGTGAAGAAACTCTACGTCATCGAGGAGTTGGACCCTGTCATTGAGACTCACGTTCGCTCCCTCGGCATCGACGTGGTGGGCAAGGAACTGTTCTCCCTCTTGGGCGAGTTCTCCCAGCAGACCATCGCCGCCGCCTTCGGCAAGGAGGCAAACGCCTCCGTGTCTGCCGATTCCGCCATCCCCAACCGTCCGCCCATGATGTGCGCCGGTTGTCCTCATCGCGGTCTGTTCTATACCTTGGCGAAGAATAAGATCACTGCTTTGGGCGACATCGGTTGCTACACCCTGGGTGCCGTGCCTCCTCTGAATGCGCTGGATTCCACCCTGTGTATGGGTGCGTCCGTGTCCGGCTTGCACGGCTTTAATCTGGCTCGTGGTGCTGAGGCGGAGCGGAAATCCGTCGCCGTTATCGGCGACTCCACCTTTATGCATTCGGGTATGACCGGTTTGGTCAACGTGGCCTACAACGCCACCAATTCCACCGTCATTATCCTGGATAACTCCATCACCGGCATGACCGGTCACCAGCAGAATCCCACCACCGGCTTTAACATCAAGGGCGATCCCGCCGCCAAGGTGGATCTGGAGGCACTGTGCCGCGCCTTGGGCATCAACCGCGTCCGTGTGGTGGATCCCTACGACCTGAAAGCCTGCGACACCGTGATCAAGGAGGAGTTGGCGGCAGAGGAGCCTTCGGTCATCATCTCTCGCCGCCCCTGCGTCCTACTGAAATCGGTGAAGGCGCTGCCGGCTCTCAAGGTGGATGCAGATAAGTGCAAATCTTGCAAGCGTTGTATGACTCTCGGCTGTCCCGCCATCAGCATGAAGGACGGCAAGGCCTGCGTGGACACGACGCTGTGCGTCGGTTGCGGCGTGTGTCAGCAGTTGTGTCCCTTTGACGCTATTGTATAAGGAGGTAGATTGCTTATGAAAACCACAAGTGTGATGATCGTCGGCGTGGGCGGTCAGGGCAGTCTGCTTGCCTCTAAGTTGCTCGGCCGTCTGCTGATGGACGAGGGCTACGACGTCAAGGTCAGCGAGGTCCACGGTATGAGTCAGCGCGGCGGTTCAGTGGTCACCTACGTTCGCTTCGGCGATAAGGTGTATTCGCCCATCGTCACCGAGGGCGAGGCCGACGTCATCATCGCTTTTGAAAAACTGGAGGCCGCCCGCTACGCCAAGTATTTGAAGACCGACGGCCGCATCGTGGTCAACACCCAGCAGATCGACCCCATGCCGGTCATCATCGGCGCGGCAGAGTATCCCACCGCCGTGCTGGATGAGCTGACTGCCAAGGGTCTCTCTGTGGATGCGCTGGACGCCCTTTCTCTGGCACAGCAGGCAGGCTCCGCCAAGGCGGTGAACATCGTGCTGATGGGGCGTGCCGCCAAGTATTTCGACATTCCCTACGAACGTTGGATCGTCGCCATCGAGAATACGGTGGCACCCAAATTTGTGGAGATGAATAAGGTGGCGTTCAGCCTCGGCTTTCACGCATGATTTTTCTCAAAAAACCATTGACATTGTCAAATGATGGTGCTAAAATCAGTACATAAAGACGCTTGAGCGGAAACCAGTAACCGAAAATATCACTTTCAGAGAGCCGTGGTTGGTGCGATACGGCAGTGTAAAGTCGGTGAATTCATTTCGCGAGTCGTTGGCTGAAGGGTAACTGTGTAGGCCAAACGGGTTCGACCGTTACATCGAGTAGGGTGTGTTTGCACTCGGAGGCCGTTATTGTGAGATAGCGGTAAATAGAGGTGGTACCACGGGATTTTTCTCGTCCTCTGTATTCCGACAGCGGAATGCAGAGGGCGTTTTTGTTTTCTGCATTTCGCACAAACCTAATTTGAGCAGAAAGGACGATTGACAAATGGAACAGCGCTACTATCAAAAAGAAATCGAAACCATGCCCGTAGAAGAGATCAAAAAGCTCCAATCCGAAAAGCTGGTTAAGCAGGTGCGGCACGTGTATGACAACGTGCCTTACTACCGCAACCTGATGGAGGAAAAGGGCGTTACGCCCGAGGATATCCACGGCATTGAGGATCTGTATAAGCTGCCCTTCCTCACCAAGGCGGATCTGCGTGACGCTTATCCTTATGGCCTGCTGGCAAAGCCTCTGTCCGAGTGCGTTCGTATTCAGTCCACCTCCGGCACCACCGGTCGCCGCGTGGTGGCCTTCTACACCCAGCACGACGTTGACTTGTGGGAGGATTGTTGTGCTCGTGCCATCGTCGCCGCCGGCGGTACCAACGAGGACGTGTGTCAGGTGGCCTACGGCTACGGTCTGTTCACCGGCGGCCCCGGCCTCAACGGCGGCTCTCATAAAGTGGGGTGCTTGACCCTGCCTATGTCGTCGGGCAATACCGAGCGTCAGATTCAGTTTATGACCGACCTGTCCGCCACCATTTTGTGTTGCACTCCCTCTTATGCCGCCTACATCGGCGAGACCCTCAAGGAGCAGGGCTACACCCCCGATCAGATTCCGCTGAAGGCGGGTATCTTCGGCGCCGAGCCCTGGACCGAGGAGATGCGCCGCGGCATTGAAAAGACCTTGGGTATCAAGGCCTACGACATCTACGGTCTTACCGAGACCTCCGGCCCCGGCGTGTCCTTTGAGTGCTGTGAGCAGACGGGTATGCATATCAACGAGGACCACTTCCTGGCTGAGATCATCGACCCCGACACCGGCGAGGTGCTGCCGGAGGGCAGCAAGGGCGAGCTGGTGTTCACCTCGTTGGATAAAGAAGCCTTCCCGCTGCTTCGCTACCGCACCCGCGACATCTGTGTGCTCAGCCGCAAAAAGTGTTCCTGCGGTCGTACCCTCATCAAGATGGCGAAACCCATGGGGCGCAGCGACGATATGATGATCATCCGCGGCGTCAACGTGTTCCCCAGCCAGATCGAGACCGTGCTGCTGAAGGAGGGCTACGAGCCCAACTATCAGATCGTGGTGGACCGTGTGGGCAACACCGATACCTTCGACGTGAATGTGGAGATGACCGCAGAGATGTTCTCCGATACCGTCAGCGGCATCACCGAGCAGGAAAAGGCACTGGCCAACGCCATGAAGGTGATGCTGGGCATCAATCCCAAGGTGCATCTGGTGGCACCCAAGAGCATTGTCCGCAGCGAAGGCAAGGCGGTCCGCGTCATTGATAAGCGTAAGTTACACGACTAAGAAAGGGGAGAGTGACTATGTTAAAGCAGTTAACCGTTTTTGTGGAGAATAAGCAGGGTGCTTTGGTGGACATCACCGATACCTTGGCCGCCAATCACGTCAATTTACGGGCACTGTCCATCGCCGACACCCAGGATTTCGGCCTGCTTCGTTTGATCGTCAACGATAACGACACCGCCGCCTCCGTTTTGCAGGAGAAAGGCTATGTGCTGAAGATTACCGACGTCATCGGTGTTAAGATCGGTGATCAGCCGGGCAAGCTGTCCACAGCGCTGTCCGTCTTGGCACAAGCCGGCGTCAACGTGGAGTATCTGTACGCCTTTATGGCTCGTACTGAGAAGCATGCCTATGTGGTTATCCGACCTACGGATAACGCCGCCGCCGAAAAGGCGCTGGAGGCCGCCAGTTTCCACCTCATCACCAACGCCGACGTAGAAAAGCTGTAAACTCAGTGTTTTCAACGGTTTGCAATCTGTAAAGCGAAACCGCTTCACCCCTGAAACAATCGTTTCAGGGGTGTTTTTCTGTCTTAAATCCGCATAAGCCGATTAAGCCTTCCCCTTGAGGGGCGGGGCGGCTTCTGGATGGCACAGGCCGTTGTGTCCTTTGCCGCCCCTCGAATATGGCTGTCGCCATATTCCAAAGCTTAGTCTTCCCCTTGAGGGGAAGGTGTCACGGCTTTGCCGTGACGGATGAGGTGTTTTACGTCTCCCTTGTGTAAAGGGAGGGGGACCGCCGCAGGCGGTGGAGGGATTGTTTCATTATCTCTTGCTTTCTAAACCCTTTTGTGCTATCATCTATCTATATATTTTTCTCACGAGGTGACCTCTATGGGAAAACTCACCCATTTGCAACCCACACGGGTTTTTCACTATTTTGAAGAGATCTGCGGCATCCCCCACGGCTCGGGGGATACCGCCCGCATCAGCGATTATTGCGTGGCTTTCGCCAAGGCGCACAACCTGACTTACCATCAGGACACTCTGGGCAACGTCATTATTAAAAAGCCTGCCACTGCCGGCTATGAGGATCATCCCGCCGTTATCCTGCAGGGTCACATCGATATGGTGTGCGAAAAAGCACCTGACTGTTCCATCGACTTTGCCACCGACGGTCTGGATGTGGACACCGACGGCGAGCTGGTCTTCGCCCACGGCACCACCCTGGGTGGCGACAACGGCATCGCCGTGGCGATGGCTTTCGCCATCCTCGAATCCACCGACCTGCCCCATCCTCCCTTGGAGGTGCTTCTCACCGTGGACGAGGAAACGGGTATGTACGGCGCCGAAGGCTTTGACCCGTCTTATCTTGAGGGCAAACTGCTCATCAACATTGACAGCGAAGAAGAAGGCGTTCTCACCGTCAGCTGTGCCGGTGGTGCTCGCACCGAGCTGACCTTGCCCCTGACTTACGCACCCAACACCGCCCCTTGCTGGCAGGTGGAGGTAGGCGGATTGCAGGGCGGCCACTCCGGCATCGAGATCGATAAAGGTCGCCTCAACGCCAACGTGGTGGTAGCGCAGTTTTTGCAGTCCATCGACTGCCGCTTGGTTTCCATCGGCGGCGGACAAAAGGACAACGCCATCCCCGTATTCTGCACCGCCGTCATCGCCTGCGACAGCGACCCCACCGCCGCTGCCGCTGCCTTCGCTGCGGCACACCGTGTGGAGGGCGACCCCAATCTCACCATCACGGTGACGCCTGCTTCGGCGAGTACGGCTATGGATGCCGCCTCCTCTGCGGCGGTGCTGACCTTGCTCACCACCGTCCCCAACGGCATTCAGTCGATGAGCGCCGACATTGATGGCTTGGTGCAGACCTCTCTCAACTTGGGCATCCTCACCACCGAGGGGGATGCGCTCCGTGCTTCTTTTGCGGTGCGTAGCAGCGTCGGCGCAGAGAAAACCGCCCTGCTGGCGAAGCTGGCAGCGATGGCACCCTGCACCACCTACGGCCATTACCCCGCCTGGGAATACCGCAAAGAATCCCGTTTGCGGGACGTGATGTGCGCCGTGTGGGAGCAGAAATACGGCGAAAAACCCACCGTTGCCGCCATCCACGCCGGTCTCGAATGCGGTCTGTTCTGCGAAAAGATCCCCGGCTTGGACGCTGTGTCCATCGGCCCGAATATGTGGGATGTCCACACCTGTCGTGAGCGGCTGTTTGTCGCCTCCACCGCTCGGGTGTATGCTTATCTTTGTGACGTCTTAAAAGAACTCTAAAAAGGAGTGTATCGATATGTTTAAAGAGCGTGTAGAGCGCATCCAATCCGCCTTAGAGCCCGGTCAGGCTTTCCTCGTGACAGGGGATACCCACCGATTCTATTTCACCGGCTTTCATTCCAGCGCCGGCTCGGTGCTGTTTACCCCTGGCGAGACGGTGTTTCTCATCGACTTCCGTTACTACGAGCGCGCCGCCGCCACCGTGACGGGTTGCCGCGTGCAGCTGTGCAAGCGGCTGTTTGCCGAAGTGGGGGAGATCTGTGCCGCCCACGGCGTCAAGGAGCTGTTTATAGAAGCCGATGTGATCTCGGTCAACCGCTTGGCGGCGATGCGTGCCGCCCTGCCCGACCTCACCGTGTCGGACAGTGACCGCTTCGACCGTATGATTGAGGAAATGCGCACCGTCAAGAACGAAAAGGAGCTGTCCCTCATCCGTGAGGCACAGCGAATGACCGACGAGACCTTTACCTATATTCTTAATCACATCGCCCCCGGTCGCAGTGAGCGGGAGATTATGCTGGATATGGAATTCTTTATGCGTCGCATGGGTAGCGAGGGCGTGTCCTTCGACTTTATCGTGGTGTCGGGTAAGAATTCCTCTCTGCCCCACGGCGAGCCCACCGATAAATTGGTGGAGGTAGGCGATTTCGTCACCATGGACTTCGGCGCCGTGGTGGGCGGTTATCATTCGGATATGACTCGCACCGTCGCCGTTGGCTCCGCCACCGACGAGATGCGCTTGGTGTACGATACCGTGCTGAAAGCCCAACGGGAATCCGAAAAGGCGGTCCGTGCCGGTGCGGTGTGTCAGGACATCGATAAGATCGCCCGCGACATCATCAACGCCGCCGGCTACGAGGGGTGCTTTGGCCACGGCCTCGGCCACAGCGTGGGCGTGGAGATCCACGAGAGTCCCGCCTTCAGCCCCAACTGCGCCACCGTTCTGCGCCCCGGTACGGTGATGACCATTGAGCCGGGCATCTATTTGGAAAATAAGTTTGGTGTTCGCATTGAGGATATGGTGTACGTTACCGATGAGGGCAGTATCAACCTCACTGCCTCTCCCAAAAACCTCATCATTTTGTAAAAAAGGAAGGCTTGCCAATGGCAAGCCTTCCTTTTTTACGGAAATTCACAATTCGATTTTACCGGCGTATTCATTCAGCAAACGATGGATTTCCTGTTCGTTTTCATAGAATACGCTATCGCATGCATCTAATGTTGCTTCTGCGGTCTCGTCTTCTTCGCTTTCTTCCAATTTCAAATAGGCTTGATAGGCTTTGCTGAGATTGGATTGTAGTTCGACCGGCAGAATTCGCTCCAAAGCGGACATTTCTTTTGATAAATCGCCCACGTTTTCCACGTTGGTAAAATACTGACTGTGACCGCCGTTGTTGATTTCGCTTTCGTAGGTCATCAGTTCGGTGTAGGGAGACTTCGCTTTTCCATTTACCCACAGTTCCCACATTTTATTCCATTTGCGTTGTTCTTCGGTCAACTGTGGCTTTTTCTTAAAGATATCAAACAAGCCCATATAAATCACCTCTATGTTCATTATACAAGTACCTGAGACACTTTTCAAGTGATATTCTGGCTGCCGTCGGAGTGATATTTTTGATGCATCAAAAGTGCTATTAAAACCTGCGGTTTTTGTGATATTTTATTCGTCCTTGAACTGCCGTAGGCGAATAAACCTGCCAAGCATCCTAAGATGCTTGGCTCTCAAACGAGGCGGCGCCCCTGCCACCCAAGACGGTGGACAGGGGCGCCTATGTAGAGGACTATGAAGAGGTCGTCGGGATGGAGGATCAATCCTCCTGCTCCATTTGCTGCTGAATGCGTGGGTTGTAGGACAGCATCGGAGCCACGTTTTTATGCTTAAACTTACGGTCAATGTAATTTTGGGTGATCTGTTTCACCTGCCCGCTGAGCACGATCACACCAATGAGGTTGGGGATCATCATCAACCCGTTGAAGGTGTCGGAAATGTCCCACGCCAGGGAGGAGGTCATCAGCGCACCGGACAGAATCAGCAGCACGAAAAACACTTGATACACCTGCTTGGCGCGCTTGCCGCCCAGATACTCCACCGCCTTAGAGCCGTACTGGGACCAGCCCAGCACGGTGGTGAAGGCGAACAGCAGAATGGCCACCGCCACAAACATTTCGCCGCCCTTTCCGAACACGTTGCCGAAGGTGGCAGACACCAGCGTGGCGTCGGTGGTGCCCTGCGCCAACGCACCGGTGCTCAGATCCACCATGCCGCCGGTGAGGATGACCAGCGCGGTCATGGTGCAGATCACCATGGTGTCGGCAAACACCTCGAAAATGCCCCACATGCCCTGCCGCACAGGCTCTTTGACGTTGGAGCAGGCGTGCACCATCACAGAGGAGCCCAGACCCGCCTCGTTGGAGAACACGCCGCGCTTAAAACCCCAGGTGACCACCTGCCGTAGGGTGACGCCCACGGCGCCACCCCATACTGCCTTGCCACTGAAGGCGCCGTCAAAGATGGAGCCAAAGGCCGCACCCACACGGCTGTAATTGACACCGATAATGGTCAGGGAACCTATGATAAACAGCAGGATCATCACCGGCACGATTTTCTCCGCTACCTTGGCGATGCGCTGCATGCCGCCGAGAATGATGAGTCCTGCCAGCACCACCAACACGCCACCGATGACGACAGAATACAGCGTCACGCCGTCGTACAGTACCACCGAGGAGAGGGCAGGAACGTCAAAGGCGCTTTCAAGGTTGGCCACGATCTTGTTGACCTGTCCCATATTGCCGATGCCGAAGGAGGCGAGGATGGCAAAGCAGGCGAACAGCACCGCCAGCACCTTGCCGATCCATTGGCAGCCCTTTTTGCTGCCCAGACCGTCCCGCAGATAATACATGGCACCGCCGGCCCATTCGCCATTGACTTTGCGGCGGTAGAAGATACCCAGCACGTTTTCGGAAAAGTTGGTCATCATACCGAAAAAGGCCGCCACCCACATCCAAAAGATGGCGCCGGGACCGCCCGCTACGATGGCGGCGGCCACGCCGGCGATGTTGCCCACGCCCACGGTGGCGGCGAGGGCGGTACATAGCGCCTGAAACTGGGAGATGGAGGATTTGTCCTTGGTGTGACCGGACACCTTTTTGGTAAACACCTTGCCGATGGTTTCCTTCATCCAATGCCCGAAGTGGGACACCTGAAAGAATTTGGTCAGCAGGGTCATAAGTACACCTGTGCCGATGAGCAGAACTAAGCCCAGTGTCACCCACACAAAGGTGTTGACGACATTGTTGACCTCGGTTACTTTTTCGAGAAACATAGCAAATTCATCCTTTCCACCTCAATACTATGTGGAGAAAAAGGACGATATGGTATTCCCATAACAAAAAGTGCGAAAGCCGTCCGCTTTCGCACAAAATCAGCACCGACAAACACCTATTCCACAATAGGAGGGTGACGGTGGTGGTGATTCTGTCCTTTCGCCTGAGAGATTGGGGGGTGACCCTTTGCCCCTTCGGCATCCGTGTCGGGCACGGACTTCTCCAGAATGCTATCCGCCTGCGGTCTTTGACCTGAGAGTGTTACTCCTTCGGTGGAGGGGGTTCCTCCGTTTCCCGTAGGCTTCGCCTAGCGCATTGAGTTTTTATCAGTTTAACACTTTAAAGCGGCTTTGTCAACGGTTTTGTTGAAAATGGTAGAATTCAAGCGTTTTGCATAAAAATCTCACTTTCTCGCATTTTCCTCTTGTGCGTTTGCGCAAAATGGTGTAAAATATACCTATATTGACAGATAGGGGGTTGTCCTATGCCTACCAATGCAACGTTCAAAATTCCTTCCAAACGTAAAAATCTGTTTTTGCGTGTGACCCGCGGCCATTTCGCCACCAGTCATAGTCATACGAATTATTATATTGACGTGACGACACAGAAGATGCGTCTGTCGGAGGCTAAGGCGGTGGCACAGGAGCTGTTGCCCTATTACAACAGCACCACCATCGTGGATACCATTCTGTGCCTGGACGGCACCGAGGTCATCGGCGCTTGCTTGGCGGACGAGCTGACCCGCAGCGGTTATATGAACATGAACGCCCACCAGACCATCTACGTGCTGACCCCCGAGCATACGGTGGGAAGCCAGTTGGTGCTGCGGGATAATATGGTTCCTATGGTGGCGGGCAAGCACGTGCTGATTTTGGCCGCTTCGGTGACCACCGGTTACACTGCTCTGGGTGCCATTCAGGCGGTGGATTACTATGGCGGTCACGTGGTAGGGATTTCCTCCATCTTTGCCACCACCGAAAAGGTGGGCAACTACGACGTGCGCGCCTGCTTCAACCCCAATAACTTGCCCGACTATGCCAGCTATTTGGCCCACGAGTGCCCCCAGTGTAAGGCGGGGGTTAGGCTGGATGCTTTGGTCAACGGCTTCGGCTATTCCAAACTGTAATTTACTATGCCTCTGTCCTCGGACAGAGGCGTACTTTTTCGGATAATCCCCCATGGTTGAGGTGAAATACAGATGAAAAAATACGCGAAAGAAAAAGCAAAACCCATTTCCTTTTTTAGTTATAAAAAACCGTGGCTGTGCCTAATGCTGGTTGTGGTGCTGGTGGCTATTATGGTGCTTGGCGGGTGCGGAAAAATCACCACAGAGATATCATCGGACCTGGATGCACTTGTCCTGTCTACGCTTCGTGCCGAGCATTATTCCGGCCACACCGAGGGCAAATATCCGGCCGTGGCCTACACCACACTCAGCGTGGAGGAGAAGAAGGATGCCACCACCGTTTACGGCGTGATGATGTATCGGGAATACACCTGCACTACCCAAGGGGAATTGCGGGTGTGGGGGGCGGCTCATTCTCCCTTCGCCATTACTGCAAAGCGGACGGATGCAGGCTACGAATTGGTGAAATGCTGGTGGCCGAAGAGCGGTGTGGATTACGTTTCTTCCATTGAAGAGAAGTTTCCCAAAAAAGTGCGCGATGACGCCGTTGATTTCCAGCAATACTACGCCAAGCACGATGCCGCCTGCAAAGCTGAGGCTGAAAAGAGCATTTCCGAAGCCGATCAATACGTGGTGATGGAGTCGGAAGCCAAGAATTTGCGTGTGGCTTATTGCCCCAACAACACCGCCGCCTACGTGGTGTTTGGCGGCGGCTATAACACGGATGGCACCTATGCCAAAGTGGGGGACAGCCAAGTGGTGTTCACCTTTGGTGATCGCAAGGTGGCCTTTGCCGTGGATGGAGGCAACTACGTATTCCATGCCAAAGAGTCTGCCAACCTGCCCAAGGAATGGCAGGCGGCGGGGGATAACGAATACTTCCAGGACGGTGTGGTCTTTAAGCCGGAGGGGGATGCTCCTTCTGTGCCGGATACTCCCGAAAACACAGCTCCTGTCGGCTTCGCCGTGACCGTTTCTTCCACAAACTGGATGGAGGAGCAGGCTTTGCGGGAAATGTTCGGTCAGTATGTGCCCAGCACCTTCTTTGATTCTGCCGATCCCACGTATCTCCCTGTTCGCCCGATTGAAACCCGCGCTCAGCTGGATCGGTTTATTGCCGCCTATACCAACGATTGGACCGGGCTGAAAGCAGAGAATTTTGCCTCGTACGACGAGGCTTTCTTCCAGGATAATTACCTGCTGCTGACCTATTATCGAAACGGTATGGCTTCCTGTCACCCCAAGATCAGCGATTACGTCTATGTGCAGGATAGCACCAGCCTGTGGCTGTCGGTGCGGTTGGAGGTGGAGCAGCCTGCCGCCGGCGACGCCGTGGTGGGGCAGTGGCTGCTGTTCTCCGGCATCGCCAAGGAGGATTACAAAAAGGCCACCGGCTTGGAGGCTTATGTCGAACGCACCGTCACAAAAGGAGACGCGATTTACAGCGGCACCACCCTTTCTTTCACCGGCAAGGTGAAGCAGGTGGAGGGACGCTCTATGCTGATGCAATGCTACGATGTGGGAAAGTTTTTCCAAGACGTGTGGGTTGAATTGGGGGACATCGAGCTGGATCCCATGGTGGGGGAGGAATATGTGGTAACTTACGAGGACATCATGATGCCTTCCTTACCGCCCCGTATCACCGCCATTACCATCACGAAGCCCTAATCAAAAGCCGAGCAACGATTTCCGTTGCTCGGCTTTTTTTATCCTCTAAAAATTTTTCATAATCCTCTTGACAAACTTGTCTACATCGTGTAGACTATAATTGTCGACAAGGTGTAGACAACAAAAAGGAGGTGCTGTGATGAACGATTGGAGTTTAGGTGTGGTGGAGTCCCACTTTGCGGACATTATTTGGGCCAATCAACCCCTCTCCACCCAGAACTTGGTGCAGTTGTGCGAGAGCGAGCTGCAATGGAAGCGCACTACCACCTATACGGTGCTGAAACGCTTGGCTGAGCGTGGTCTGTTCCGCAACGAGGGGGGACAGGTCACTGCGCTGATTTCGCGGGACGAGTTTTACGCCCGTCGCAGCGAACAGTTCGTGGAGGAATCCTTCGGCGGCTCTCTGCCTGCCTTTTTGGCGGCGTTTGCCGCCCGTAAATCCTTGACCGAGGACGAGGTGGCGGAGATTCGCCGCCTCATCGAGGAGGTGTGATCTATGGAGAACATCTTTTTGCACTTGCTGAATATGAGCCTCACCGCCGGCATTTTGGTGGTGGCGGTGGTGCTGTTGCGTGGGTTGTTTCATAAGGCCCCCCGCTGGTTGCATTGTCTGCTGTGGGCCTTGGTGGCGGTGCGCTTGGTGTGTCCTTTTGCCATCGAGAGCAATCTGAGCCTGATGCCGAAAGCCGCCGTGTCGGTGCCCACACCCGACACCGCTCCTGTGGAGCAGGTGACCCCCGATACCCCTGATGCCCCCTCCACAGAGGTCATCGTTCCCGATACCCCCATTCCCGATCCCCCCATAGTGGACGCTCCTGTGGTGACGCCGCCTGTGGTGGATACTCCCGTAGTAGACACCCCTGTGGTGACGCCGCCTGTGGTGAATCACACCCCCGTGGAACCACCCTCTGCCGATGCCTCCGTGTCCACCGCCACCCCTGAGGCGAGTGCCGATCCGTGGCAGATCGTGCTGACCGTTGCTACCTACGTGTGGCTGGCGGGTGTGGCAGCGATGGCGGTGTACGCTGTCGTCACCACCCTTCGCCTGCGCCGTCGAGTGGGGGAGGCGGCTCACTTGGAGGGCAATCTGTGGCAGTGCGACCACATTCGCAGTCCCTTTATCCTCGGCGTGTTCCGCCCCCGTGTCTATTTGCCCTCCGATTTGAATGGTATGGCGCGGGATAGCGTGGTGGCCCACGAGCAGGCCCACCTCCACCGCCGCGACCATTGGTGGAAACCGTTGGGTTTCCTCCTGCTGACGGTGTATTGGTTCAACCCCTTGATGTGGGTGGCCTATATCCTGCTGTGCCGTGACATCGAGGCCGCCTGTGACGAGCGGGTGGTGCGGGATATGAATGCGGAGGCTCGCCGTTCTTATTCCGAGGCGTTGCTGGCTTGCAGTGCACCCCGCCGATTGGTTTCCGCTTGCCCCTTGGCTTTCGGCGAAACATCGGTCAAGTCCCGCATCAAGTCGGTGCTGTCTTACAAGAAACCCACCATTTGGATCATTGTGGCCGCCTTGCTGGTCTCCACCGTGGCGGGCGTCTGCCTGCTCACCGACCCCAAGCCCGACGACTCCGAAACCGATAAGCAATCCTCCGCCACCGACGAGGACGAAACCCCTGACGATTCCATCGCCGCCTCTGCCGTTGGCGAGACCATCGTGGTGGAGGCGTATAGCTGGATGGGGGAGGAGGAACTGCGCAACCTATTCGGCTACCTACCCGAATCCAACCCCGCTTTGTCCTCCACCTATGGCGCCCTCCCCGTGAAGGTGCTGTATTCCCGCACCGAATTGGATGCGGTGCTGCGTTCCCTGCAGGATGACCGCTGGCAGAAAATGGACTTTTCCGCGTTTGACGAGGCGTTTTTCGAAGAGAATCACCTTGTGATGACCTATTATAAGGCCGGCACCTCCACGGTGCAGCCCGCGGTTGGCTCTTATGTCTACACCGAGGATGGCACCTGCTTGTCCGTCCGTTTGGATGTGTATCAGCCTTATGCCGGCGATACGATGCTGGGCGAGTGGCTTTTGTTCTCCGGCATTCAAAAAGAGGATATGACCGGTGTCACCAAAAAAGAGGCCTACGTGTGGCATATCATCCCCACCGACCATTTCATCGCCGTCTTTGACGAGCCCCGCGAACAGCCTACTACTACGATGGAGCAGTGGAAGGAGCGGGAATTCCTCAGCGACGAGCAAGCGGCCGCTTTGCACACCCTGCTCAGACGTTTAGCCGATGAGAATGCATGGCAAAAAGCCGACTCTGTAGACCGTGCCTTTGCTTTTGTCGGTTGTGTCAATGTGGGTGCCGCCGATTACTATGTGCCGTCGGATTTCTCCGCTCTCCTGTCGGAGGATGGGATGCTCGGCTGGCTCACGGCTCAAGAAGCCGCACTCATCAGCGAATGGTTCCCCAATACGTCAGAGAATGTCACTCCTCCGTCCAGCGATCTCACGGACATCAATGCTCAGGTTACCGGCACCGTGTTGTCGTGGAACAAGGAAGAGGAGTACGTTCTGTTAAAGGTCAACCCGCAGTATTCCGAAGAGCTGGGCGAAACGCTGAAAGTGTATACCGGGTACGCTCCGGCGGGCTGTGCTCCCGAGGTGGGCAATTCGTTGCGCGTTTTGTACGCAGGCTACGTGCAGGAGGGGTTCCCCAACGCCATTTACGCCGCCTCGTTGTGGAACGCCACGACCTATTCTATTCTCGAGACGGGCGTTGATTTGTACGACGATCTCTTGAAGGAGATCGTAGACTACTGCTATGGTCTGGCTCCCTCTGCTGAGGCACCGGATTGTTCTTATCTGATTTTCCGTGAGCATCTTGACCCCATGTTTGCTATCGGCATCAAGGTGATGGATCTGGATAAGAACGGACAAAACGACCTGCTGATTTCCGCCTATAACGGATTCTATGGCACGCGTAATTATGTGTACGACGCATACACCATTCAAAACGGCAAACTGGTGCATCTGCTCAGTTCCGGGGAGCGCAGTCAGTATTATCTCCATCAAGACGGCTACATTGAGCATCAGTGGTCAGGCGGAGCCGCTCTCAGCGGCACCGATTTCTACCGGCTTATGGATGGGACACTCACCTTCGTGGAGCGTGTTACCTACGACGGCTATTATGCCGTGGAGATCGGCTTGGTGGACAGCTTAGCCTCCATTACGGATACGGATGGCTTTTGGTTCCACACCACCCAGGTTCCCGGCGATAGCAACGAGGGTTATAAGCACATCACTGCTCAGCAGGCGGAGGATATCCTCGCCGCCTTCACCGCCGCCCATCCGCCGCTTAATATCAATTTCCTCCAGTTGGAGAAAGGCGGCAGTGGCAGCAGCACGGCAGATCCTATGGAAGCGTATTGGCGAACCCTCAGTCACCCAATGCCCTACGATCAAGCCGCCAAATTGACCGGCGGTTATGCGATGAGTCAAGAGCGCAGAGAGTATCTGCAACAGGTTTTGGATGAGGTGACATGGGGATATGGCATGCTGGACGATGTGGAATACCTGAGCAACGCTTTCTTCTCTTTGGATGGTAAGACCCGCTATTTCGTATACGACGATTTCTTATACAAAGAGAACGCGCCGGATGATCGCGCGTGTGCCGCTCTTACCGAAGAGCAATCTGCGACAGTATTGGAGAACCTGTTAAGCGGCGGTGTTGTGGAGCGTGGTGCCTATACCCTCTGCGGTTATTTCGCGGAGTGGAACAAAGAGGCGCAATTCTTCGAACTGGATGTGGTGCAGGCAGACGATGCTTCTCTGATCGGTAAACGCATTTGGGTCAGCACCCGCCATTTGCTGGGCAGCGGTATTCCGTATATCGGGTCGCTGTTGGAGGTGTCTTACGACGGCTTCGTGCGTCCGTGGTATCAACAGACGGTTTATGCAATCGACTACCAAGTGATGGATACAGAAGAAGTGATAAACGTCACCGTTCCGGAAAGCGATGTTGTCAACGGCAAGGTCATTTACGTGGTTGATGGAGCGGCATTGATGTATTTTGACGAGTTGGAACCGTATGATACGGTACTGTGGGTGAATCATGAATCTATCCATCCGGATGGGAACCTGCAGATCGGAGAGACGTACCAAGTGTCTTATGACGGCTTGATCAAGACCACCTATCCGGTGCAGTTGGTCGCAAAAACCATAAAGAAGATCGAATCGCCAGCGATCAGCAGCGATTTCATCAGCGAGGAAGATGCCATTGCGTTGGCAGGCGATTATTGGGGAATACCGCAAGGTTCGAAGAATATGGAAACCGCTTATGTGGCAGTCATTTATGCGTTGGTAGCCCCTACGGAGGATGTTCCTGATTATGTGATCGGTTTGCGTTACGTGGATGCCCTTCACGACGGTACGGCGAATTCCGCGTTGTTCCGCAGTGTTCATGTGGATGCCAAAACCGGTGAAATCCGGGATCTTCTGATCGATTAAAACACAAAAAGCAGGCAACGGAAATTCCGTTGCCTGCTTTTTCTGCTTTGCAGCGATTGAGTAAGCCTTTCTCTTGAGGCCGATTCCCCCCGCTATCGGGGGGAATGTCGGCGGAGCCGACAAAAGGGGGGCCGCCTCCGGCGAGGAGGAAGGTGTAGCCGTCTCAGACGGTGTTACTTTTTTGCTGTATACGACCGGATTTGTCTTACACGTCCGGCTGTAACTCCATCACAGCTTCTACCATAGCAGGGTACTTCGCCATCTCCTCCTCGTCAGGGGCGGTGTGCTTGTAGTGCGCCAGGTACTCCACGTTGCCGTTGGTGCCGTGGATGGGGGACACCGTCAGCCCCAGCACCGTCAGCCCGTTTTCAGCCGCCGATTGGAACAGCTCCGCCATCAGGGGCGGCAGGGTGGCGGCGGGGTCTTTCAGGATGCCGTTTTTGCCCAGTTCCTTCTGCTTTGCCTCAAACTGGGGTTTGATGAGGGTGACCACCTCGCCACCCTCTTTTAAGACCCGATGGATGGCAGGATAGATCTTTTTCAGCGAAATAAAGGATACGTCCACCGTCACCATATCGCAGAGGGTGCCACCCAACTGTTCCGGGGTGAGGTTGCGGGCGTTGGTGCGTTCCAGCACCGTCACCCGCTCGTCGATACGCAGTTTATAGTCGAGAATACCGTACGCCACGTCAACCGCGAACACGCGCTCGGCACCGTTTTGCAGCAGGCAATCGGTGAATCCGCCGTTGCTGGCGCCGATGTCACACACAGTGCGGTGGGCGGGGTCAACGGCAAAATGTGCCAGCGCCTTTTCTAGCTTATAGCCGGAGCGGCTGGCGTATTTTTTCGCCTTTTCACGGCAGGTAATTACCGTGTCGGCGGGTAGGGGGGAGCCGGGCTTTTCCGCCGGCACGTTGCCGATCCAGATACGCCCCTCCATAATCAGAGCGGCGGCAGTATTGAGGTCAACTCCCAACTGGTTAGCCACCAGTTGGTCGGTGCGGATGGTTTCCATCGTTTCACACTTCCTTCAACAGTTGTTTCACTTCGTCGTATTTGAGATGTCGCACCTTGTGGGGGCGGCGAAATTCATGATTGCTGTAAATGCGCAGGTCGCACACATTCCGATGGCGCTGCCACAGGGCTTGGCGAATGTGCACCGCCGCCACTTTATTCTGCGGGATGGTGACGCGATGCAGAGTGAGCAGACGGGCATAGCACAGGCTGTACTGCCCCTTCTGATATCCCGCACCCGCTATACGGCAGGCGGCAAGCCGCACCGCCCCCAGCCACAGGCAAGGGAGTACGCTGAGTAGGGATAAATAGGTCGCTAATTCCCGCCAAAGAGGAAACAGCCATCCCACCACTTGTCCTGCAAAGGGCAAGGCCAGCAGCAAGAGCATGGGCAACCGCAGATAACGAAGCCACGCCCCCTTCACCGGCCTGAGGTGCACAGCGCAAGGGCGCAGATGAGGGAACAACAGCCGCCATTCCTCACCCACCCGTCGACAAGGCGGTATCGCCACCGCCAGGGTGTTTTTGTCCTTGCCATAGCCGGTGCAGCTGATATACACCGTGTACACTTTCAGTAGGTGAGCGGGCAACGTTTGGCGCGTATCCACATAGTTGACGGCATCCACCGCACAGCAGTGAATTCGCCGTGTAAACCGTCCTGTATAGATCGTCAGGGTGTCCTTGCGGCGGCAGAGGGCGAAGGGGAGATGCCGCAGTAGATGCCGCACCGTTCCCGCTACCCAACCAATGGCTAAAATGAGGATGAGCAAGGCGGCGGTGCGGGGGATGGCCGCCAACATATCTGCCGCGTTCTCCAAGTTGTTCATCACCTTGTTGCGGATGCCTTCGCCGAGGATGACACTGCTTTGCCGCAACGCCGCTGTCAGCAACAACAGCCCTCCGAGGGAGTCGGAGGACAGAAAACTGAGCAGCCATATTCGCCACGCCTTGGCGTGGTGATATATTCCGTCTTCGGATTCGGGTAAAAACAGCTTCGCCTGCTGTCGCCACACCGTCAGTCGTAGGTCGGCGAATTTGTGATTGCCGCCATCGGTGTCGGCGCTGACCCTGACCGCCCCGAACGGTCGCATCCACAGCGGTCGCTCCACCGTCAGGGTGGTGACCCACCGCAGAGGCACCAGGGTGGTGCGTGTAAAGAAGATACCACGGCACAGCCGCAGACGATGGGGGCTGATGTCATAGGTGCGTCGCTTCCACGCGATGGCGGAGAGCGCCAGCAACGCCAGCGTCACCGCTCCGTCAAACCAAGCCCCCCTCAGCCAGCGGGGAAAGCCATCCGGCAGGCGAATATACCATATCCCTCGCAGAAGGGGGAGCAGTAGCAGTAGATAGTAATAGGGAATATGCCCCGGTATGGCGATGGGGTGCTCCCGCCGCCGTTTCATCGGGGATAGAGGCGGTGGCACCAGCGTTCGGCTTGTGCCAGATCGATGCCCTCCACCAACAGATAGCCGCCGGTGCCGCTCACCAGCAAAAAGGCCGTGTGACATCGCCGCTCAATGGGGCCTTGCAGCAGTGTTACCTGTCGTACTGCCTCATAGCGGATGCGCCGTGTGGTGACAAACACCACGCCGCTCGTTACTTCCACGCAGTCCTCGGTGAGGGAAAAGCACATATTTCGCCGTCGCAGCGGCAGATACACACAGGCGATGCCAACGAAAACGCCGCCCCACACCACCCACAGCCACCCCCGCCACGCAAGGGGGAGATAGGGGAGGAGAACCGCCACTGCCGCCGTTAGCGGCAAAGCCGTCACAGTCAACAGCAGTATCCAGGACCACAGCACGCAATCGGCAGGTTTTTCCATCTTGTCACTCACCTCTGTTATAGTATGTGACAGGAGGTGCAGTTTACCCGGCCAGTATAGCACATTTGCTGTTGAAAAACAAGACACTTGTCCTTTTTTCTTTCCCTCCTTGTTTCGGCAAAAAATCGCCGCACCGATGCCGTATAATAGGAGCAAGGATGTGAGCACATGGTCATTTACATAGATATTCTGTTTGCGCTCAATTGGTGGATCGACTTTTTGCTGCTGTTGGGGGTACGCCGTGCCGTGGGCGGTGAAGGAAAAGCTTGGCGACTGGCGATGGGAGCGTTGGTGGGTGCGTTCTCCTGCCTTGTGTTGTTTTTGCCGCCTGTTTCCGTGTGGGTTTCTTTGCTGATTCGTTTGTTTGCGGCGGTGTTGATGGCGTTGGTGGCTTTTGGCTTTCGTTCTCGCCGCGCCTTTATGCGCCGTGTGGTCCTGCTGTTCGCCCTTTCTGCCGGCTTGGCGGGGCTCTGCGGTGCGCTCTATTTCTTTTTAGCACCCCAAGGCTTTTATGTATTCAACGGCGTGGTGTATTATTCTGTTCCGCCGCTTTTGTTGGTGGCTCTCACCGTGGTATGCTACGGCCTTCTGTGGCTTTTTGAGCAGGTGCTACGTCGCCGCGCCCCCAAAGCGCACCTTTTTCGCGTGTGCCTTACGTATGACGGCCATACCGTTACCTTCTCCTGTTTATATGACAGCGGCAATCACCTCGCCGAGCCGTTTTCGGGCAGACCGGTGCTGGTGGTGGAGCGGCAGGTAGCAGAGGCGTTGCTTGCCTACGTTCCCTCCGTTTCCGATCTACCTGCCGGTTGGCGGCTGATTCCGTATGACACCTTGGGCGGTGATGGTTTGCTTCCCGCTTTTTTGCCCGCATCGGCAGTTGCCTATGTCCACGGCAACGAGCATCCGTTACCCGCTTGCTACGTCGCCGTGTGCGAGAGCCTGGGCAGGGGAGAGTATCAAGGCCTAATGGGGGCAGATATGGCAGAAAATTTGGAGAGAAAGGATGACAAGGCGTTATGCTTTACAGGTTAATTGGCCGCTTGCGGCGGCTGCTTTGGCGGCTTTTTGGGCGCGAATCCGTGCATTACATCAACGGCACGGAAATATTGCCCCCACCCCTCACATCGGAGGAGGAGCGGGCGGTTTTGGCCCGCTTAGAAGAGGGGGATGAGTCGGCACGGGACACTCTCATCACCCGCAATTTGCGTTTGGTGGTGTATATTGCCCGCAAATTTGAAAGTTCAGGAGTTGGGCTGGAAGATCTCATCTCCATCGGCACCATCGGTCTCATAAAGGCGGTGCGTACCTTCTGCCCGGGACGCAATATCAAGCTGGCGACCTATTCCTCCCGTTGCATCGAAAACGAGATATTGATGTATTTACGCAAAAACGCTCAAAAGCGGAGCGAGATTTCCTTGGATGAACCGCTGAACGTAGATTGGGACGGCAACGAGCTGTTGCTTTCGGATGTGCTGGGAAGCGATGCCGATGTGGTCCATCGGGAGTTGGAGTCGGAGGCGGAACGCCAACAGCTCCTCTGCTGTGTGGGGCGTTTGCCACCGCGAGAGCAGCAAATTATGCGCCTGCGCTTTGGCATCGGCGGCGAGCAGGAGCACACCCAAAAGGAGGTGGCGGATCGTTTGGGAATCTCCCAATCCTACATCTCCCGTTTGGAAAAGCGCATCATCCGCCACCTGCGGGAAGAATTGCAAAAAGAAGAACGGTGAGGCAATGGCCTCACCGTTCTTTCACTTATTCCGTTTTTTCTGATAATCCGAGGGTGTCACACCCTTGATGCTCTTGAATACGCGGGAAAAATACAACGGATCGTTGAAACCCACCGAGCCTGCCACCTCCGCCACGGAGAAGGCGGGATCGCGAAGCAGGCTGCACGCCTCGTTGATGCGATAGGTCTGCAGATAGGCGTGGGGGGACACCCCGAAATCCTGCAAAAAGGCGCGGTAGAGCTGGCTGCGGCTGATGCCCACGTAGCGGGCAATATCCGCCACGCCGATGTTGCTGGCGTAGTTATACTGGATATACCGCAGGGCGTTATCCACGTAAGTCTGGTGGGTGTCGCCCACCGATCGGCTGCGGTTGAGCTTAATGAGATGGGACAAAAACAGATACAACCGTCCCACCATCTCCGCGTCGGCGGCGGCGGTGTTGTCGCTGGCATCCGCGATGCTGCGGAGCAGGGCGCAGGTTTCCTCGGGGTTGTCGCTTCTCCATACCGGCTGCTCTTGGCTCAGTCCGGTCAGCTTCACCAATCGTCTGGCATCGGTGCCGTTGAAGCCCACCCAGTTGTATTGCCAGGGGTCGTGGGCATCTGCCTGATAGCTGGCCACCTGCGAGGGGAAGATGATAAACAGCATGCCTGCTCCCACCGCGTATTCTTGCTGATTGCATCGCAGAATGCCACTGCCCGACACCACGTAGTGGATGAGATAATGGTCCCGTAAGGCCGGTCCCCAAATATGACCGCCGTGGCATTGCTCATAGCCGGTGTTGTACACCGATAGGCCGGCGTTCTCCTTCAGCGTATCCCGAAATTGATACCTCTCGTGTGCCATCTGCGTCCCTCCTTGGCGGTTTTACTGTTCCAGTATAGCACAAGATGCAACATTTGTCCATACAAATGCCGAAATAAAATTCTTGCACTTTCCTATATTAGGCGGTATAATGTAAGCAGAAAAATAGGGGAGGTAGTTGTATGTCTGCTCAAACTCTGTTAGATAAGATTCGCTGTGGCGGTTACGACACCGCTTTTGCCGCTTTATACGGTGAAGCGCAGGTGCTGGCTCAGCGGGACCGCTATGCCGCCGCAGTTGAGGGCTTTGCCGCCACCTTTGGTGGTGAGGGCGACCTGTATCTGTTCTCCGCTCCCGGTCGCACCGAGATTGGCGGCAACCACACCGACCACAACTACGGTCGTGTGCTGGCGGGCTCGGTCAATCTGGACGTCATTGCCGTGGTTCGCCCCACCGATGGCGGCATCCGTATGCAGTCCGAGGGCTATCCCATTATTGAGGTAGACATTTCCGAGCTGCTCCCTGTTGAAGAGGAGAAAAACGGCTCTGCTTCCCTGATTCGCGGTACCGCCGCTCGCTTTGCCGATCTGGATTACGCCATCGGCGGCTTTGACGCGTATGCCACCTCCAATGTGCTCAAGGGTAGTGGCCTTTCCTCTTCTGCCGCTTTCGAGGTGCTCATCGGCGTCATCCTCAACCACCTATATAATGAGGGTAAGGTCAGCGCCGTGGAGATCGCCCAGATCGCTCAGTACACCGAGAACGTGTATTTCGGCAAGCCTTGCGGTCTGATGGATCAGATGGCCTCCTCCGTGGGTAACATCATCACCATCGACTTTGCCGATCCCGCCAACCCCATCATTGAGAAGGTGGACGTGGACTTTGCGGCTACCGGTCACGCCCTGTGCATCGTGGATGTGGGCGGCGACCACGCCGACCTGACCCACGAGTACGCTGCTGTCCCCGGCGAGATGAAGGCAGTGGCCGCCTCTTTGGGCGTGCCCGTCCTGCGTCAGACCAATATGGAGACTCTGCTGGCGAACATCGCCGACCTGCGTAAGGAACACGGCGATCGCGCTGTGTTGCGTGCCATCCACTTCCTGCAGGAGAACGACCGTGTGGTGGAGCAGGTTGCCGCGCTGAAAGCGGGCGACTTTGAGAGTTTTAAGAAGCTGATCATCGCCTCCGGCAACTCCTCCTTCCAGTATTTGCAGAACGTCTACGCCGTCCACGACGTCAAGGAGCAGAGCATGGCTCTGGCCTTGGCGCTGGCTCACCGCCTGTTGGAGGGCAAGGGCGCCTGGCGTGTCCACGGCGGCGGCTTCGGTGGCACCACACAGAATTTCGTGCCGTTGGATATGCTGGACACCTTCAAGTCCACCATCGAGCAGGTGTTCGGCGAGGGCTCTTGCCACGTGCTGAACATCCGTCCCTATGGCGGTGTCTGCGTGGATAAACTTAATTGATCTTAATTTTAAAGGAGATATGCACTATGAAAACCACTCTGTTAATTATGGCGGCCGGTATCGGCTCCCGCTTCGGCGGCGGCATTAAGCAGTTGGCTCCCGTGGGTCCCAACGGCGAGATCATTATGGACTATTCCATCCACGACGCCATCAAGGCCGGCTTTAACAAGATCGTGTTCATCATCCGCAAGGATATCGAGGCGGATTTCCGCGAGATCATCGGCAAC
Source organism: Clostridia bacterium (assembly GCA_017415515.1). GTDB lineage: Bacteria > Bacillota > Clostridia > Oscillospirales > Acutalibacteraceae > UBA5905. The sequence continues at coordinate 48,550 of JAFQGI010000030.1, forward strand.
CGCATTGAGAAGATCTGCGCCGCCCACGACGTGGAGGTAGGCTATGCGTTCCAGGCTCTGGACGCTCTGCCCGAGGGCTATTCCGTTCCCGAGGGCCGCGGCAAGCCTTGGGGCACCGGTCAGGCCGTGCTGTCTGCTAAGGATCTGCTCACCGAGCCTTTCGTTGTTATCAACGCTGACGACTACTATGGCAAGGTGGCTTTCAAGGAGCTGCACGAGTTCCTGGTCACCGAAGCCACCGACACCAACTTCTGTATGGCCGGCTTCCAGCTGAAGAACACCCTGTCCGACAACGGCGGCGTCACCCGCGGTGTGTGCCAGGTCAATGCCGATAACTACCTCACCGACGTGGTGGAGACCTCCGATATCGTCAAGACCGCCGACGGCGGTGCCGCCGCAGGCGACAAGATTCTGGACGCCGACGGCGCCGTGTCCATGAACTTCTGGGGTCTGACCCCCGCTTATCTGCCTATGCTGGAGGAGGATTTCGTCACCTTCCTGCAGGGCATCGAGGGCAACGAACTGAAGGCGGAGTACCTGCTGCCCGGTCACATCGGTGACCTGTTGAAGCAGGGCAAGGTGTCCGTTAAAGTGCTGCCCACCCCCGACAAGTGGTTTGGCGTCACCTATGCCGAGGATAAGCCCTTGGTGGTGGAGAGCTTCAAGGAGTTGTACGCCGCCGGCGAGTACAACGCCGACCTGTTCAGCGATTTGTAATTTAATAAGGAATAACCCCAAAGGCCACCCACCACGGGTGGCCTTTTTCTGTTTGTCCGATTTTCACCCCTTTCTCACCCCGAAAAAGAAGATTTTCACCCCTAAGGGTGCTTATATATCGCATAGTATTACTGTTACAATCAGGATAGGCAACTACCTTTAACATAAACAGAAAAGGAGGAAAAATCTATGAAACGTTACGTAAAACTATTGAGCGCGGTGTTGGCGTTGTTGGTGACCATGGCGTTCACCCCCCTCGGCACCGTGGCGGAGAGCGACCCCACCGTGTACGAGTACGTTGAGGGGTGGGGAACTTGGTACTACATCGTCGAGGACGGCGGTGCCACTCTCACGAACTATGGGGGTGACGGCGAGTCCTTCTACCTCCCCGATACGTTGGGCGGCTATCCGTTAAAGGTTATCGGTGAATCTGCCTGTGCCTACAAAGATTGGTTGACCGAGGTGGACATCCCGGATAGCGTGGTGGAGATCGGCTATTACGCCTTTGGCGTGTGCACCTTCCTGGAGACCGTGAATATGGGCGACAACGTCGAGATCATCGACGATTATGCCTTCATTGCCTGTGAGAGCTTGAAAGAGGTCAACTTCGGCACCGGTGTGAAAGAGATCGGAGCACATGCGTTTGATTCTTGCTATTCTTTGGAGGAGATTGCCATCCCCGATGGGGTAGAGGTGTTGCAAGACCGCACCTTTGACCGTTGTTCCGCTCTGCAGAATGTGTATCTGCCGGATAGCCTCTATTTCATCGGCAACGATGCATTCAGCTTGTGCGAGTCTCTGCGGGAGATCACCATCCCTGAGGGTGTCACTTATATCGGTGAGTATGCCTTCAACGGCTGTTCTGCTTTGGAGCAGATTGCTCTGCCGGCCACCGTTGGCTACATTCAGGAGGCGGCCTTCCGTTTCTGTGACAGCCTGACCGACGTGTATTATTCCGGTACGCAGGAAGCGCGCGATTTTATCAACATTCAGATTGAAAACGATCCCTTGTACGATGCTACCTGGCACTATGGATGGATCGGTCCGATGCCTCCGTTGGAGGAGAAGCCCGCAACCTCCGGCGGTCAATATCTCTACTACTTGGATGCGGATAACAATGCGATTATCACCGGCTACGGTGGAGATGGCGGTGCCGTCGTCGTTCCCAACGAAATTGATGGCTACCCCGTGGTTGGCATCGAGTACGGCGCTTTCTCTTACAGCGGTGTTACCTCCGTTGTCATTCCCGAGGGCGTCACCTACATCGATACTTATGTCTTCAGCGGTTGCGAGAGTTTGATTTCGGTCTCTCTGCCCTCCACTATGGAAAGCATCGGAGAGAGCGCGTTTAACAATTGCACCTCGCTGGAACTGGTCAAATACAACGGCACAGAGACCAAGGCGGCTGAGATCGCGATCGGTGAAAGCAACGACTATTTGTTGAATGCCACATGGGAGTATGCCACCGGGGAAGAAGAGCCGGAAGAGCCGGAAGAGCCGGAAGGCCCCCTAATGACCGAGGATGGGTTCTATTACGAGTTCGGTGAGGACGGCGTTACCATCACCCGTTATGCCGGCGAGGGCGGCGACGTGGTCATTCCCGATGAGATCGAAGGCTATCCCGTCATCGCCGTTGGGGATCGTGCCTTTATCAACAATCCCGACGTTACCTCGGTGACGATTCCCGACAATGTTACCACCATCGGTGATAGCGTATTCTCCCGCTGTAAGAATCTGACCTCGGTGGTCATCGGTGACGGCGTCACCACCATCGGCTACCGTGCTTTTGCCGAGACTTCTAAACTCACCGACGTGTCCGTGGCGGATGGGGTTGAGAGAATCAAACCTCTTGCCTTCTACCGCAGCGGTATCACCTCCATGGTGCTGCCGGACACCGTGGTATCCATTGGTGAGCGCGCCTTTGAGGAGTGCAAGGCGCTGGCCTCCATCAACATTCCCGCAAGCCTTGAAACGATTAATGATAGAACCTTCTATAAGTGCGAATCCTTGCAGTCCATTGTGTTCCCCGAGAGTCTCTATGAGATTAGGGGAATGGCCTTCTCTCAAAGCGGCTTGACCTCCATCCACATTCCGGCTACCCTGGAATACTTTGATTACAACGCGTTGCCCACCACCCTGCGGAGCATCACCGTGGCAGAGGATCATCCCTGCTATATGGACATCGACGGTGTGATGTTCAATAAGGAGGGCACTACTCTGGTGCGGTATCCCGCCGGCAGAGCCGGCATCTATACGGTGCCGGAGGGCGTGACCACCATTGGAGACAGAGCGTTTTACGATGCCGTCGGCCTGTCCACGGTCACCTTCAGCGACAGCGTGGAAACCATTGGAATGGGTGCGTTTGCGTATTGCTCCGCCTTGACCTGGGTGGATTTCAACAACGTGGTCAACGTAGGTCTGAGCGCCTTCACCAACTGCAGTAATCTGGCTTCGGTGGCCATGGGTACGAGCACCATCTATTTTGACGGCGCCGCCTTCGCCAATACCAAGTTGAGCTCCGTGTGGTATCGCGGCACCGTGGCCGACAGAGAAAACATCTCTTATCTGATGTATGATTGTCCCAAACTGGATGCCGCCAAGTGGTATTATGAGAGCGCCGCCCTTGAGGTGCAGTACGCGGAAGAAGTGGAGCACAGCGCTATGGACACCGAGAGTGGCACCGGCCTGGCTTTCAAATTCGATTTGTCCGTGTCGGTGGGCGTCAAGAACGGCAACGAGGTGGATTACACCGATGCCACCATTGAGTATATGGGACACACTTGCAAGCTCATCGCTATGGGATCCGTCTTGACCAACCAAGAGGGTGTGGACCCTGTGTTGGAAAACGTCAACGGCACCTATGTTATTGATATACCGGTGGTGTATCTCACCGAGTGGGATGAGGATTCCTGTTCCTTTGCCATCCGTGTCATCAATATTCCTGAGAGTGCGTTAGATCGCATCATCTACGCACGCCCGTATTACGTCATTGAGGCCAATGGTGAGCAAATCGTGATCTATGGCGAGATGAATTCTGCTACCGCTGCTGAGTATATGGCATAAATTTTCTTGAGAAAAGGCCACCCATCACGGGTGGCCTTTTTTGCATCTGTTCAAATATTTTACAGCTCTTTCTTGGTCAGCGCCTCGGTTTCGCGTCTCCGATTGCGGCATCCCCACCAACCGCCCAGCAACATAGCAGGCAGATGGATGAGCAGATCAAAGCAAATGAGGGTGATGAGCACTTCGGCTACGGTCTCGCCGTCGGTGAACATCGACGCACTGCCGCACAGCAGGAAGCCTTGGTCGCCTTTGCTGAGAAAGACCACCAGCCAACGGAGCATAAAACCGGGAAGGATGGCGAGGCACGCTTTCTTCAGCGGGAATTGCCGTTCTTCATAGGCGTCTCGCAGCATCAAGAGAAACAGCGCGGTGCAGGTAGCCAGTGCTCCCGTGATGCCGTACAGCAGGGTGCGGTCGACGCGGTTTCCTAAGATGAGGTGTAACGCCAATCCGAGAAAACCGCCGAGGATACCGCCCGCAAAGAAAGCCAATTCATTGTAGATGAAATAGAGAAGCGTCTTTTTAAAGGGTTTCATTATGTATCACCTTACTCGGCGGCGGGTAGGGGAGCCTCCGCTTTCTTGCCCAGGATCTCGGGCAACTGCATACCGGCCATGGAGAAGACCTCCTCCAGAGGGGGCACCGACTTCATCATACCGGAGATAAAGCCGGCAGTGGCATTTTTGCCGTCCGCACTCTGGCCGTTATCCCACACGGTGACCTTGTCGATCTTGATGTTCTTGACAGCCTCCACCTGTACCTTCATCAACTCTTCCAGCTTGTCGGCGATGAGCAGCTTGAGGGCGGCCTCGGGGTCACCGCCGGCAGATTTGACGATCTCGGCAAAACCGGCCGCCTGCTTTTTCAGCATTTCTTCCATACCGCGGGCTTCCGCTTCCATCTTGGCATAGATAGCGTCCGCCTCACCCTTGGCCTTGCGGCGGATCTGCTCGGCCTCGGCTTCGGCCTCCAGTTCCATCTCGCGCTTTTTGGCCTCGGCCTGCACGATGATGTCCGCTTCCAGCGTGGCCTGCTCCTTGGAGCGGCGAGCCTCTTCAGCGGCACGCTCGGCGGCGTAGGACTCCTCCAACGCCTTGGCGGCCTGGATCTTTTCGGCGGTGGTAGCGATCTTCAGCGCCTCGGCCTCTTTCTCTTTCAGCGCAGCGTCGGACATGGCGATCTTCATCTTGGCTTCGTTTTCACCCTGAATGGCGATGGAGTCTGCTTCGGACACCTTGATACGCTGATCCATGTGGGCGTTGGCTTCACCGATGGAGCCGTCGCGCTCCTGCTCGGCCACGCTCTTCTTAGCGTCGTTGATGGCCTTAGCCGCCGCCTCTTTACCCAGAGCGGCGATGTAGCCGGATTCGTCGCTGATGTCGGTAACGTTCACGTTGATGAGCCGCAGACCGATCTTTTTCAGCTCAGTCTCCACGTTGCTGCTGACCGCGGCGAGAAACTTGTCACGGTCGGTGTTGATTTCTTCGATGTCCATGGTGGCGATGATCAAACGGAGCTGACCGAAGATGATGTCCTTGGACAATTCCTGAATCTCAGACAGTTGCAGACCCAGCAGACGCTCGGCGGCGTTCTGCATCACGCCGGGCTCGGTGGAGATACCCACCGTGAAGCGGGAGGGCACGTCGATACGAATGTTCTGACGGGACAGAGCATTCTTCAGGTCTACCTGGATGGAGATGGGGGTCAGATCCAGAAACGAATAGGACTGGAAAACGGGGATGACAAACTCGGCACCGCCGTGGATGCACTTGGCGCTGCGGTTGGTGCCGTCTTTGTTTTTACCGATGGAGCCGTAGACCACCATGATCTTATCCGAGGGACACTTCTTATAGCGGGAACATACCCAGATGAGGAAGGACACAATAACTAACACAATGGCGATGATTAAAAATACAGTACCGGAACCCATAACTAATACCTCCTAATTCATTCAAAATGCGTTTATGTATTTGCTTAACCGTTCCGTTGGTGTGGAACGGGAATGGCCTATTTTCGCTTGACCACTAAAGTGGTCTGACCGCTGACACCCACCACGATGACTTCCGCTCCGGTGGGGAGAGGGGTGTCCTCGTCGGTGACGGCCTCCCGCTCCACGTAGGAGCCTTGGAGCAGTACGTTCACCTTACCCTCGCCGCTGCGGGAGGCGGGCACGGTGAGATACACACGTCCTGCGGTGCCGATGGCGTTGCGGTTATTGATGTTGCCGTTGTTGCGCAGCCCCATCACCGCACGCATCAGCAGAGCCATCAGTAGCATAGTGGCAAAGCCGCATACCGTGGCGATCAGCAGGCACAGCCAGATGGCCGCACCGCCTCTGTCCATCACAAAGCCGACCCAACCGAACACCACCAAAAAGGCGATGATACCGCGAACTGACAGGATACGCAGGTCACCCAGACCGGAAGGGTCGGGGTCACCTAAAGGCATATCGTCACCGAAGATGCCGTCGGCTGCGTCGGTGTCGACGTCGATGTCACCGATGTCGTGATCGAGAGAGAGGTCGCCGTCCGTATCCCCGACACCGTCACCGTCCAGTCCGATGAGCATCATCACCGTTTGGATGGCCAGCACCAACGTGGTGGGGATGGCGACACAGGCAAAGATTTGCGAGAACAGACTCAAAGAGTCCCACCAAGCTAACATAATCGAATCCTCCTTTAAATGATGTTGCTTTGTTGTTACAGCAGTTGTGCCAAGGTTTCCTCTGCCGTGTGCCGTGCCATGGCGGCATAGTGGGCATAGGCCATGACCTGCAGGGTTTGCTCCAATCGTTCCCGTGCACCGGGAATCGGCTCCGCATAGTCGGCGGCGGCCTGTTTAGCGGCCTGACGGATGGTCTCGCGGCTGATGACGCCGCCGGCATCGGCGATCATATCGGTGTAGCGGTGGTACAGCTCGCTGTCGTCGATGATGTCGTCACTTTCGTCGTGCAGGTTGCCGTTGATGTAGGAAAGCAGTTCGCAGATGCGATCCAGTTGCAGGGATTCGCACAACATATGTATGATGACGATACGGGCAAATTGATTTTTGCTGTATTGTCGCCGTTGGGGAGAGGAGACAAAGCCGCGTTTGACCCAGTTTTGTATGCGATAGGGCTCCAGATCGGTCATCACCGCCACTTGGGATAGGGTAATACCGCCTGCGGCAAAGATGCCGTCGAACAGTTGCCGGGAGATTCCCTTGCGTATCTCGGAGACCTCAATGGTGGTCCCCGGTAGAGTGGTGGTCATCCCATCACCTCCTTTGTTTCTGCGATTTGATTATATCACACGGTCAAGTGACCGTCAAGAGAGATTTCGTGACTTTTTCAAAGTTTGTCGAATTGCACAATTTTTCGCCCCCCCTTTTTGATACCCCCGATTTGTATGTTATCTCAAATCCCATACCGTCGGGTCCGCCGTCCCTATGATCGGTTTTCTGCTCCGCACTCATTTACACAGAATGCGTAGAGGGCGATGCTTAGACCCCGTAAGGGAGGGGTCTCCGTGCCCTCCCACAGTATCCTCTTTTACTCCTTTATACTATTCTGATATTTTTTCATAAATTTCACAAAAAAACAGTTGCCAAACTACTTTTAATGTAGTATAATCGTATAAAACAAACGGAGTTTGTTTGATTTTTTTGTGCAAAATATCCTATTTCTCGCCGTTTTGCTATGAAAATTAGCCAAAGGGTGGGGGAGGGTTATGAGAAAGGGCGTGCATTCATGAAAAACTACAATGCAAAAACCATCCGTAACGTGGCTCTGACGGGTCATGCCGGCTCGGGTAAGACCAGCCTGACTGAGGCGATGTATTACCTGGCGTATCAGGCGGACCGCCTGGGCAAGATTGCGGATGGCAACACCGTCAGTGACTTTGACCCGGAGGAGATCCGCCGCAAGGTGTCCGTTTCTACCTCTCTCGTTCCCGTGGAATGGAAGAACACCAAGCTGAACATTTTGGACACTCCCGGTCTGTTCGACTTTGTGGGTGGCCTGCGCGAGGGTATTCGTGCCGCCGGTTCTTCGGTCATCGTCGTTTCCGGTAAGAGTGGCTTGACCGTTGGTGCCGAAAAGGCCTTTGCCGCGGCACAGAAAAAGGGCATTGCCACCATCTTCTTTGTGAACAAACTAGACCGCGAGAGCGCGGATTTCTATAAAGTGTTTGAGGACCTGAAGGGCAAATTTGGTCCCATGGTCTGTCCTATGGTGGTTCCCCACGTGGTGGATCATAAGGTGGAGTGCTACGTCAACCTGTTGGAGTACCGCGCCTACACCTATGAGGACGGCAAGGCCAAGCAGGTTCCCATCCCCGATATGGGTCACCGTCTGGAGGGTCTGCGTACCGCTATGAACGAGGCGGTCGCCGAGACCAGCGAGGAACTGATGGAAAAATACTTCTCCGGCGAGGAGTTCACTCCTGACGAGCTGATTCAGGGCATCGCCTCCGGCGTTCGTCGCGGCGAGATCGCCCCCGTGTTCTGCGGCTCTGCACAGGAGCTGGAGGCTATCGATCAGCTGCTGACCGGTCTGCTGTGGCTGGCTCCTTGGGCCGAGTCTGTGGCAGGCGAGATCGGCACCGACGCCAATGGCGATCCCATTGAGCTAGAGGTAGACGAGAACGCCCCCGCCGTTGCCACCGTTTTCAAAACGGTGGTTGACCCCTTCGTGGGCAAGATGGTTTATTTCAAAGTCATCCGCGGCAAGATCGTGCCCGATATGGCGCTGCTCAACACCCGCACCGGCGAGTCCGAGCGTCTGGGCAAGCTGTTCTACGTCCGTGGCAAGAAGCAGGAGGAAGCACCTTATATCGGCGCCGGCGACATCGGTGCTGTGGCAAAGCTGGTCAACACCGGCACCGGCGACACCCTGTGCGCTCCCAGCTGCCCTGTGACTCTGCCCGGCGTTCCCTTTGATTCCCCCTGCCTGTCCCGTGCGGTCAACACCACCAAGAAGGGCGACGAGGAGAAGGTTGCCACCGGTTTGGCCCGTCTGTGCGAAGAGGATCCCACCATCAAGGTGGAGAAGAACACCGAGACCGGCGAGCTGATCCTCTCCGGCTTGGGTGAGCAGCATTTGGATATCATCGTCTCCCGTTTGAAGGCGAAGTTCGGCGCCGAGGTCACCCTGTCCGAGCCCGAGGTGGCCTATCGTGAGACTATCCGCCGCAAGGTGAAGGTCCAGGGCCGCCACAAGAAGCAGTCCGGCGGTCACGGTCAGTTTGGTGACGTGTGGATCGAGTTCGAGCCCTGGGAGGGCGACGAGTTGGTCTTTGAGGAGAAGGTGTTCGGCGGCGCCGTGCCGAAGAACTACTTCCCCGCCGTGGAGAAGGGCTTGCAGGATTGCTCCAAAGAGGGCGTGCTGGCCGGCTATCCTCTGGTTGGCGTCAAGGCCACTCTGGTGGATGGTTCCTACCACCCCGTTGACTCCTCTGAAATGGCATTCAAGACCGCCGCTTCCATTGCTTACAAAGAGGGTATTGCACAGGCCAATCCCATTCTGTTGGAGCCTGTGATGCATCTGTCCGTCTATGTGCCGTCGGATAATACCGGTGACATCATGGGCGATATTAACAAGCGTCGCGGCCGCGTGTTGGGTATGAACCCCGCCGAGGACGAGCTGACCTGCATCGACGCTGAGGTGCCTCAGGGCGAGCTGGGCGACTATGCCGTGATGCTCCGCTCCACCACCCAGGGCCGTGGTTATTTCACCCTGGCCTTCGAGCGTTATGAAGAGGCTCCCAAGCCGGTAGCGGATAAGGTGATTGCCGCTCGTCAGGCTGACTAATTGAAGTAACTCCGACAGGGGAGGGATCGTTTGGCGATCCCTCCCTTTTTATCCAAAAATATAGAAAAAGTGGAAACATCTTTATGATATTTGACGAGGCGTTTTTATTTATTGAATATTGAAAAATAATGTGGAATATGCTATGATTTAGTCAATATGGGGGAGTTTGGCAACATCCCCGCAAAAAACAATAACGGACCTGCTCCGATTTTCATATTTCACCCATTTGTTATAAACGAAAGGATGGCTTCAAAATGCCTGAAATTACAAGCATCGCGCAGACGACGCCAGCTTATTGGCTCTCTGTTGTTATTGGTTTGATTATCGGTCTGGTGTTCTTTATGTTCGGCATGAACGTCATGTCCGGAAATTTGGAAAAGATGTCCGGCGGTAAGTTGGAGCGTACACTCAAAAAGGCCACGACCAATCCTTTTGTCAGTATTCTCCTCGGTGCCGCTATCACCATTGCGGTGCAGTCATCTTCTGCGACTACGGTGATGATGGTGGGTTTGGTCAACTCCGGTTTGATGACCATGTCCCAGACCTTATACGTCATCTATGGCGCTAACATCGGCACCACCTTCACCTCTTGGATTCTCTCTATGTCCGGCATTGAGAGCAACAATATCGGTATCCTGATGCTCAAACCGGAGAATTTTGCTCCGGTGTTGGCTTTGATCGGTACCGTGATGGTGATGATGTCCAAGAAAGATCAGCGCAAGAGCATCGGCACCATCCTCATCGGCTTTGCCATTCTGATTTACGGCATGGAGCTGATGGACATGGGCGTCAGCCCCCTCTCTGAGCTGGAGGAGTTTAAGTCACTGTTGACTCGTTACAGCAATCCTCTGATCTTGTTGCTCATCAGCACGATTTTCACCGGTGTTATCCAGTCCTCTGCTGCTACCATCGGTATCGTGCAGACCTTTGCGATGAACGGAGTCATCACCAACTATATGGCGATTCCGCTGGTGATGGGCGCCAACATCGGCACCTGTGTTACCTCGATGCTGTCCTCTATCGGCACCAACCGCAACGCCAAGCGGGTGGTGGTGTTGCATTTCGCCATGAATCTCATCGGCACGGTGGTGTGGTTGCCGGCGTTTATGCTGTTCAATTCCTTCCTCTCCGATCAGAGTGCGATCTACACCTTCCTGCATGCAGATGAGAGCTCCAGCGCCTTTGCTGTGGCGGTGGTTCACTCCATCTTCAACGTGCTCACCGCTGCTCTGCTGTTGCCTTTCGGCAAGCAGATGGAGAAGTTGGCCTGCTTGGTCGTTCGCGACAAGGAGGAGGCAACCGAGGAGAAGAAAGGCCTGTTTCTCGACGAGCGTCTGCTGAATTCCCCCTCCGTGGCGGTGTCTGAGTGCAATCACGCCAGCATCAACATGTGCGGCCTGGCCTATCACAATGTGTTGATGTCTCTGAAATTGTTGGAGAAATTCGACGAGAAGAAGATCGAGCCGATGCGTGACGTTGAGCATCAGTTGGATGATGCTGAGGATAAGCTGGGCACCTATTTGGTGCAGTTGTCTTCCCGTGCTTTGTCCGAGAAGGACTCTCAAGTGGTGTCCAAAATGCTCCATGCCATTGGCAATTTTGAGCGTTTGGGTGATCACGCGCTGAACTTGAAGGATTGTGCCGTGGAGATGCACGAAAAGGGCCTTTCCTTCACCGATGAGGCCAAGAAGGAGCTGGCGGTTCTCACCGCCGCCATCCGCGAGATCTTGGAGATCACCAACCGCGCCTATTCCGAAAACGATATCACCATGGCGCGGCAGGTGGAGCCCTTGGAGCAGGTCATTGACGGTCTGATTTCCAAGATTCGTGCCGGTCACGTCCGTCGCTTGCGTAACGGCGAGTGCAGCATTGAGATGGGCTTTGTGCTGGCGGATATGCTCACCAATTTTGAGCGTGTGTCCGACCACTGCTCCAACGTGGCGGTTGCCGTTATTGAGGTGGAGCACAACACCTTTGATACTCACCATTATTTGCAGGATATCAAACGCACTGACGTGGATTTCCAGCACGCCTATGCCAATTACAAGGAAAAATACACCTTGGCTTAACACTAGGGTTCGGGTTTGATTGCTCACCCTAACCAAAAAGCGGTCCGTACCATCGGTACGGACCGCTTTCTTTATCCCTTGATTTCCGTCGGTAATTCTTTTTCGCTGTACAGCGCAATGCCGTTCTCGTGCAGCAGACGCGCTGCCAGCCCCATTCCGGGGATTTTCACTCCCGTGTGGGTGCCGTCATAGATACGGCTTTTGCCGCAGCTTGGGCTGCTCTCTTTGAGAATGGCGGCAGTGATGCCGTGTTCTTTGCACAGCGCCAGCGCTCCCTCGGCACCGCGGGTATATTCGGCGGTGCAGTCGGTGCCGTCCGCCGCCAGCACTTTGTCGCCCACGATCTCACAGGGCTTGCGGGGGATGGGCAAACCACCGCAATGTTCGGGGCAATAGGGGAGAGCTACACCGTCTTCTGCCAGTTTGCGCAGGTGAGGAAAGTCAAAACTGCCCCCGTCATAACGGCATTGTTCGCCGCACAGACAGGCGCTGATCAAATATTTATACATACTCATCAGAAATACCGCACCAGCGAGACGACCTTGCCCAGCACGATGGCCTCTTTGACGATGATGGGCTCAAACTCGGGGTTTTCCGGCTGCAAGCGGATGTGGTCGCTCTCCATATAAATGCGCTTGACGGTGGCCTCGTCGCCGATGAGCGCCACCACCACGTCGCCGTTCTGGGCGGTGTTGGTGCGGCGCACGATCACCACGTCCCGGTCGAGGATACCGGCGTTAATCATACTGGTGCCGCTGACCCGCAGGGCAAACAGCTCGCCGGCAGGATATTGATTGCCGCCGGAGAAGGGGACGTAGTCCTCCACCTCTTCCACCGCCAGGATGGGCATACCGGCGGTGACCTTACCCAGCAGCGGCACGCGGGTGACACTCTCGCCGGGCAGGCGGATGGCACGGTTGAGACCGCTGCGGCGGTCGATGTAGCCCTCGTCCTCCAAACGCTTCAAATAAGCGTGGACGGTGGAGGTGGATTTGATGCCGCAGGCATCGCCGATCTCCCGCACAGAGGGGGGGATGCCGTCGCCCAAGCGTTCCTTCACGAAGGCCAGCACTTTTTGTTGTTTTTCATTCAACGGTTTCATAAAAAACCTCCTAAAAATGGCAGTATTTTGCTACTTTCGTCCCCAGTATAGCACATATGTTCGGCAAAGTCAAACATTTGTTTGCTTTTTTGCGAAAATTTTTCTCGTGATATTCATAAATTTCTTACTTGGAATTCATTGTTTTGTCACAGAAAGTTCATATCTGCTTGTTATCATAAGGATGTACTCAACGAGGGCAGGATGGAGCCGCACCGGAATGCCCATAAGAACTTGAGTACATCCTCCTCAAACACCCCTCTAACAAAGGAAACCGCCTGACATCCCCTGTCAGGCGGTTTTCCTTTTTTTCTTGCTTTCTTTGCGGTGCTCCTTTACAATAGAATTGTGAAACCTTTTTCCAAAAAGTGAGAGTTTTTCCACTCTTATCCGTTTAATAAGTGAAAGGGTAACGCAGTACCTTTCGGAAAGGAGGCAGTCCATGGATAACGGTGCCAGTAGCTACCGCCGTTTTCTTGATGGTGACGACGAGGGCATTGTGGAGATCATACGAGACTATAAAGACGGCTTGATCCTCTATCTGAACGGCTATGTGAACAACATTTTTGTCGCCGAAGAATTGATGGAGGAGACCTTCGTTAAAATCGTAACCAAAAAGCCAAAATTCACAGAAAAATACGCTTTCAAAACCTGGCTGTATACCATTGGCCGCAATGTGGCAATGGATTACCTCCGCCGTCACAAAAAGATGGCCGACACCCCCATCGACGATCTGGAAAGCTGCCTCATTGAGGAGCAGGGGGTGGAACGCTCCTATTTGCAGGAGGAGCAGAAGATCGTCCTGCACAAAGCCTTGCACAGTCTGAAAGAGGAGTATCGCCAAGTGCTGTATCTGACCTATTTTGACGGTTTCAGCAATGCCGATGCGGCGGTTGCCATGAAGAAGAGCAAACGCCAAATCGAAAACTTGGTGTATCGAGCCAAGCAGGCGCTCAAAGCACAATTGGAAAAGGAGAATTTTGTATATGAAGAGTTATAGAGAGATCGCCGACAACGTGTTTGCACGGCGAGAGCAATACGTGATAGCACAGCGTAAAAAGAAGCAGAGGATCACCCGCATCACCGCCTCGTTGAGCTCGGTGGCGCTGGTGTCGCTGGCCAGCTTCGCTTTGTTTACAAACGACGCATTCCACGAAACCCCACCGATTTCCGATGGCAAACCCACCGCGACCACCAATACTCCTACGGAGATAGGGGACACCACCACGGCAAACAACGCCACCGCCACCACCACCGACGGCGGCATCGTGGCCCCCACGACCCCCACCACGTCGGTTCCCGTTCCGTCCCAGACCACCACCCCCAGCAAGACCCAGTCCCCAACGGTAACCACGACCCCCAGCAAGACCCAGTCCACCGCTACTACTCCGAGCAAAACCGAGCCGACCAAGACGAATCCCACGCAACCGACCGCCAACCAAACTCGTCCCACCGCAACCCAAACACAACCTACCCAAACCACGCCCACCACTCAGCCCACTGTTACAGATCCATCCGGCGAAGATCCTGTCGAGCCGATGCCTGAGTGGCCTTATTTGTGGATTATTTATGAATCGGGGGAGAACTACGCAAACGGAGAGGTGCCGATTTACTTCAAATTAGAGGGCTTTGAGGAAGTTCCCTTCGACTGGGTTAAAGAGACCTCGTACACGGCAGACGGCTTTTCGGTGGTAGGAGACATCACCGTAGAGCGAGATGCCGAGACGGGAGCTCTCATCTATCGTATGGTGTTGACCTACGACGGCGTCACCCCCAAGCCGACTTTTTTCTTCAGCGTTGTTACGGCTGACGGTATGAAGCAAACCGACGGATTGTATGGTTATCCAGCTGACCACGGTTTCTTTGTCAGTTTCTCTTACGATTCTGCTTTTAGCTCCAGTGTTTACTATTTGGTAAAGACCGGTGTGATAACGCATGACGAGTATCAAGCCATTATGGAAAAATATTGGAGTCAATTTGGTTTCGAGTTTTCCATCGTTGTAAATGACAATTCACATTAATTACGTTATTTGAAAACCGCCTGACAGATTGCTGTCGGGCGGTTTCCTCTTTTCTCCCTACCACCCCGCACCAAGGCAGCGGTAGGATCAAGCCTTCCCCTTGAGGGGAAGGTGCCGAGTGAAACGAGGCGGATGAGGTGTTGCCGAAAGCTTTTGGATTATCGTTAAATATCCGACGCTCTGCGACCACCTCATCAGTCTGCCCTTCGGGCAGCCAGCTTCCCCTCGAGGGGAAGCCTTTCCCCCGCACCGACCTTGGATAGACCCCGTAGGGGCGGGCGCCCTCGACCGCCCGTGGGGATTGTCTTACCACACGTCTTTTCCCTTTTCCCCCTTGACATTTCTCGCGCTATCCGCTATTATATTGTATGATAATTAAAAACAGTGAACGAGTCAGTAGCGCAGTTATGCTCCCACAGCGAGTCGGGGAGGGTGTAAGCCCGACGGTAGGTATGCGGCGTGAATATCCCTCGGGAGTTGCCGGCTGAACGGATTTTCCTATTAGGCACGGACGGGTTTCCTCCGTTATTGGGAATGCGTATGATGGTACGTGCAAATAGGTGGTATAGCGAAGTTTGACCTTCGTCCTGTTTTGCGGGACGAGGGATTTTTTATTGTTTGGAGGTATTGAGATGTACAAGAAAGTATCGACCAATATGGACTTTGTACAGCGGGAGCGCGAGGTGCTGCAGTTCTGGACCGACAACAAGGTCTTCGAGCAGTCCTTGGAGCAGAGCAAGAAGGGGGAGACCTACACCTTCTACGACGGCCCTCCCACGGCCAACGGTAAGCCCCATATCGGCCACGTGCTCACCCGCGTGATCAAGGATATGATCCCCCGCTACCGCACCATGAAGGGCTATATGGTCCCTCGCAAGGCCGGTTGGGACACCCACGGTCTCCCTGTGGAGCTGGAGGTGGAGAAACAGCTGGGTCTGGATGGTAAGGAGCAGATCGAAAAATACGGTCTTGAGCCTTTCATCGAGAAGTGTAAGGAGAGCGTCTGGAAGTACAAGGGTATGTGGGAAGGTTTCTCCGGCACCGTTGGCTTCTGGGTGGATATGAATGACCCCTACGTCACCTATCACGACGACTACATCGAGTCCGAGTGGTGGGCTCTGCGCCAGATTTGGGACAAGAAGCTGCTGTATAAAGGCTTCAAGATCGTTCCCTATTGCCCTCGTTGCGGCACTCCTCTGTCCAGCCACGAGGTAGCACAGGGCTATAAGTGCGTCAAGGAGCGTTCCGCTGTGGTGCGCTTTAAGGTTGCCGACGAGGACGCGTATTTCCTGGCTTGGACCACCACCCCTTGGACGCTGCCCTCCAACGTGGCGCTGTGCGTCAACCCTGACGAGACCTATTGTAAGGTGAAGGCCGCCGACGGCTACACCTATTATATGGCCGAGGCTCTGCTGGACCGCGTGCTGGGCAAGCTGGCGGTTGAGGACGCTCCTGCCTACGAGGTGTTGGGGACCTACGTGGGTCGCGACCTGGAGCGCAAGGCCTACGAGCCTCTGTACGACTGTGCCAAGGCGCTGGCGGATAAACAGCGCAAGGAAGGCTTCTACATCACCTGCGACGGCTACGTCACCATGACCGACGGTACCGGTATCGTACATATCGCTCCCGCCTTCGGTGAGGACGATGCCCAGGTGGGTCGCAAGTACGACCTGCCCTTCGTGCAGTTGGTGGACGGCGCCGGTCACATGACCGAGGACACCCCCTTCGCCGGTCTGTTCGTTAAGGATGCCGACCCCAAGATTCTGGTAGATCTGGACTCTCGCGGTCAGTTGTTCGATGCGCCTAAGTTTGAGCACGACTATCCCTTCTGTTGGCGTTGCGACACCCCTCTGATTTACTACGCCCGCGAGTCTTGGTTTATCAAGATGACCGCCGTGCGTGAGGATCTGATCCGCAACAACAACACCGTTAATTGGATCCCCGAGTCCATCGGTAAGGGTCGCTTCGGTGATTGGCTGGAGAATGTGCAGGATTGGGGTATCAGCCGTAACCGCTATTGGGGTACTCCTCTCAATATTTGGGAGTGTTCCTGCGGCTGTCAGCACGCTGTCGGCAGCCGTGAAGAGCTGCGTGAGATGGCCATTGATTGCCCCGAGAATGTGGAGCTGCACCGTCCCTTTATCGACGCAGTCACCCTGCGTTGCCCCGATTGCGGCGGCGTGATGAAGCGTGTGCCTGAGGTCATTGACTGCTGGTTTGACTCCGGCGCCATGCCCTTCGCCCAGCACCACTATCCCTTCGAGAATCAGGATGTGTTCCAAAAGCAGTTCCCCGCCGATTTCATCTCCGAGGGCGTGGACCAGACCCGTGGTTGGTTCTATTCTCTGCTGGCGATCTCCACCCTGCTGTTCAATAAGGCACCTTACAAGAACGTCCTCGTCTTGGGTCACGTGCAGGATGCCGACGGTCAGAAGATGAGCAAGTCCAAGGGCAACGCCGTCGACCCCTTCGAGGCACTGGAAACCTACGGCGCCGACGCCATCCGTTGGTATTTCTATTCCAACTCCGCTCCTTGGCTGCCCAACCGCTTCTCGGGTAAGGCGGTGCAGGAGTGCCAGCGCAAGTTCCTCGGCACTCTGTGGAACACCTACGCCTTCTTCGTGCTGTACGCCAACATCGACAATTTCGATGCCACCAAGTACAGCCTGGAATACGATAAACTGTCCGTGATGGATAAGTGGCTGTTGTCCAAGCTGAATTCTTGCGTTAAGGTAGTGGACGACCATCTTGCCAATTATCGCATTCCCGAGGCCTCCCGTGTGCTGCAGGATTTCGTGGACGAGCTGAGCAACTGGTACGTCCGCCGCAGCCGCGAGCGCTTCTGGGGCAAGGATATGCCTCAGGATAAGATCAACGCCTATATGACCCTGTACACCGCTCTGGTGACGGTGGCTAAGGCATCCGCCCCCATGATTCCCTTCATGGCAGAGGACATCTACCGCAACCTGGTGTGTGAGAACGATCCCACTGCTCCCGTCAGCGTCCATCTGTGCGCCTTCCCCGAGGTCAACGAGGCCTACATCGACACCGCCCTGGAGGCCGCTATGGACAGCGTCCTGCAGATTGTGGTGCAGGGTCGTGCCGCCCGTAACGGCGCTGCCTGCAAGAATCGTCAGCCCTTGGGTAAGATGTACGTCCAGATGGACGGCTCCTTGGACGAGTTCTGCACCGCCATCATTGCCGACGAGCTGAACATCAAGTCTGTGGAGTTTATCTCTGACGCCGCCGCCTTTATGAGCTACTCCTTCAAGCCTCAGCTCAAGACCGTCGGCCCCAAGTACGGCAAGCAGCTGAATGACATCCGCACTGCCCTCACCGAGCTGGACGGCAACGCCACCATGGCCGAGTTGAACGCCAACGGTGCCATCACCCTGCACCTGCCCTCCGGCGACGTGACGCTGGCCACCGAGGACCTGCTCATCGAGACCACCCAGACCGAGGGTTATTACACCGTCTCGGATCGTGGCATTACGGTTGCTATCGACACCCGCCTGACCCCCGAACTTATCGAGGAGGGCTTCGTCCGCGAGGTGGTCAGCAAGCTGCAGACCATGCGTAAAGAGGCCGGCTTTGAGGTGATGGACACCATCTCCGTCTACGTCACCGGCAACGAGAACGTGGAGCAGTTGGTGGAGCGCAACTGGGCTTCCATCGGCTCCGACGTGATGGCCACTGCCTTGACGGTTGGCTCTACCGCCGGCTACGTCAAGGAGTGGAACATCAACGGCGAGGTAGTCACCTTGGCGGTGGAGAAAAACGCCAACTAATCCCACTTGCATTTTAACAGCAAAATGCTATAATAGTTTTGTAACCAAATGAAAGGAGTTTTCCCTATGATCATCACTAAGACCAGTATCATCGGCAACATTCTGGACGCCGATCCCACCACCGCTCCTTACTTCCTGGAGATGGGCATGCACTGCTTGGGTTGCCCCGGCGCCCGCAGCGAGAATCTGGAGCAGGCCTGCTCCGTGCACGGCGTGTCTGTGGACGATCTGGTGGAGAAGCTGAACAAGCACTTCGGCAACTAATCCGAAAAGACCCGGTGGAGGTATGTCCTCCACCGGGTTTATCGTTGGCCGACGCAGTCGGCTTGGAGGAAACTATGATTACGTTAGACAAACGCCTGTCTGCCGTGGCCGCCTTGGTGCGGCAGGGTAGCCGCTTGGCGGACATCGGCACCGACCACGCCTACCTGCCTGTTTACTTGGTGCAGAGTGGCGTGTGCCCGTCCGCCATCGCCTCGGACATCGGGGAGGGCCCTTTGGACGCCGCCCGCCGCACTATCACGGAAAATGGGCTGACAAGTGAAATCGCTTTACGCCTCGGCGACGGCCTTTCTACCGTCACGGATCAAGAGGTGGATGATGTTGCCATCGCCGGTATGGGCGGCGAGACCATCGTCGCCATTTTAGAAGCCGCACCGTGGGTGCAAAACGAGGGCATCCGCCTGATTTTGCAGCCCATGACCCGTGCCGAAGACCTGCGCCGTTGGTTGTTACATAACGGCTTCACCGTCTTGGAGGAGCACCTTATCCGTGACAAGCACCACCTCTATCCCGTGCTGGCGGTCGAGTACACCGCCGCCCCCGTCTGCGAGGACGAGGTGGCCATCTACGGCGGTTTTTTCACCGCCGAGGAGGGGAGACCCTACCGCCAAATGATGGCAGAGCACCTGCTCCGCCGTGCCGCAGGCCTCACCCACAGCGGCGACTTTGTCACCGCCGCTCGACTCATCGATTTGAGCGAACTGCTAAAGAGGATGTAAACGATGGCGAAACGGATGGAAAAATTGGCGCTGGAATGCGCCCAATGTACCCAAACCCTCGGTGAGGAATTGGGTGCGATGGATATGCAGGTGAGCGAGAGCAAAAAGGCGATTATTTTCTTTTTGGAATTGCGCTTATCCTGTGTAGAAATCGTGCTGACCAAAAAGAATAGTATGATGTGTCCCGTGGGCACGCTGTTTGCTCGTGTTTACCCTCGGAAAAATCGTCCCCTTTTCTTGCATTTGTACGAGCTGATGGATGAGGACGATTTTCGCTGTTGCTATTTTCCCTATAACCACTCATCGGAGCAGTTGCAATTAAGCTTTGCCGTGTTGGCGGACTTGTTGCGCGAATTGCTCCCTCGAGCGGAAGCGATGGCGTTGGATGACGCCCTCTACGAGCCGTGCTTTGCAGAAAAATGCGCCGCCATTGCCGCTTGCGCCGGTGAGGACGTCGCTCCCCTGCGGGAGTATTTGACCGAGGAGGAAATACAGGCGTGGCTCTTTGCACAATGGGGCGAGTTTTACGAGACTTTTTCTCAGTTGCTGCCTTTTACCCAAAGCGATGCCTACGCCGCCTTTGTGGCAGGCGATATGGACAAGGCGCTGAAAAAGTACCGCCCACAGGCGGAAAAAGGCAAGTTGGAGCCGTATTTTCAGCGCCTGTATGCCTTTCTGCAAACGGAGCAGGCGCGCACCTTTGCGCCGTTGCCCGAGGATTGCGGCGCTGTGTATCTACAGGGCAGAGAGCAGCAATACGGAGTCAAAGAGGGCGGTCGTCTGTTGGCAGTATGCGGTATTATGTACGCCGTGCTTATGCCACTGTATCTCCTTATAGCCGGCGGCATTTACGCCTTGCTTTGCCACGGTGCGGCATATGCCCCTTTCGATTGGGTATTTGTCGCCATATTGCCGCTTTTGCCTGCCTTGTTCGGTGCGCTGAGTTTGCGCCGCCGTCTGTTTCCTCTTCTGTTTCGCAAGGATGCGGAGCGCTGGATGGCGCAGGATGAGCTGGAGAATTCCACTGTAACGAATACGGTGTGCCACGTGTTGTTTGGCTTGACGGCGGCAGTGTGTCTGTTTTTCGCCGTGGTGTTCACATTGGCCGCCCCTCGCTTTTACACCGACCGTATGGTGTGGGATGACGCCGCCAAGTTCCCACTGCTCAACCCCGTCACCTATGCCTATGAGGATATCGAGCAGGTGTACTACGTCGAGGGACGCATCAACGTCTTCGACGAATTGGTGGAGCGCGGCTCTTACGTGTTGGTGTTTGAGGATGGCTCTGCCATCGATTTGGACGGCTCCCTCTCGGTCAAGCAGAGTGAGGAGCACGTGTTGCCGTTGTTGGACCCCTACATAAATGAGATTATCACCTGTCCCACCGATGTGGAATTAGCAAAACAGTACGATAAGTCGGTAGACGACTTTTTTGGATACGATGAATAAGGAGTGCTGACAATGATTAAAGAGTTGAAAATTTGGGAGAACGACATCCCTCTCTACGACGAAAACATCCCCTTTGAGAATAAGATGACCGCTTACCTCCACGAGGACGGCGAGGTGCATCCCGCCATGATCGTCTATCCCGGTGGCGGTTATTGCATCCACGGCGAGTGGGAGTGCGACCCTGTGGCGCAGTTCTACTACGACAACGGCTTTAACGCTTTCATCGTCTACTACCGTGTCCAGCCCTATGCCCATCCCGCCCCCATGCTGGACGCCCAGATGGCGGTTAAGTCCGTCCGCGCCCATGCCGCCGAGTGGGGTGTTGACCCCAACCGCGTGTTCGGTGTCGGTTTCTCTGCCGGCGGTCACCTGTGCGGCTGTGTGGCGGTGTTTGACGATATCGTGAACCAGTATTTGCCCACCGCTCCTGCCACCGATTCTCGCCTAACGGGCGCGATTCTGGGCTATCCCGTCACCTGCGCCGACCCCGACGCCGGCCACCAGGATTCGTTTCGGCATATTCTGGGCGAAGATGCCTCTCAGGAGTTGCTGGACACCCTCTCCTTGGAGAAGCATATCAGCGACAAAACCGCCCCCATCTTTATGTGGCACACCATCCCCGATACGCTGGTACCCTTTGAGCATTCCATCCGCCTGACTAAGGCCATGGCTGCCGCCGGTCGCTATGCGGAGCTGCACCTGTTCCCCGAGGGGGAGCACGGCAACGCCATGGCGGGCTGGCTCCCCGGTGCCTGCCAGTGGGGCAACCTCTCCCTGGATTTTATGAAGCGTGTGAAATAAGCGTACAATCTTGACCGCCTTCCCCTTGAGGGGAAGGGGGACCGCCGAACGGCGGCGGATGAGGTGGGCGCAGAGCGCAAAGTAACGCCGTCTGCGACGGCTACACCTCATCAGTCAGACTGACGTCTGACAGCTTCCCCTCGAGGGGAAGCCTTTTATCCGACTCTTCTTCGCACAAAATATCGGGAAACCCGAGCTTCCTTTTGATAGACTATGGATAGACAAGGAGGGAGGATATGGACTGGATTATTGGAATGCAAAAAGCCATTGACTACATGGAAGATCATCTAACAGAAACGATTGATTATGATGTGGTTGCGGCGCAAAGCTATTCATCCAGCTATCATTTTCAGCGTGTATTCAGCATTCTTTGCGGTTTCACCGTTGGCGAGTATATTCGTAATCGCCGGTTGACGCTGGCCGGTGCGGAATTAGCCGTGGGTGATGCGAAAGTGATTGACGTTGCGCTGAAATATGGCTATGAAAGTCCGGACAGTTTTGCCAAAGCATTTCAAAAGTTTCACGGTTTACTGCCGTCACAGGCGCGCAGCAACGGCAGTAATCTCAAGTCCTTTTCCCGCCTTGTTCTGAAATTTTCATTGGAAGGTGGTAGTATGATGGATTACAGAATTGAAGAGAAAGATGAAATGATACTAACGGGTTACAAGCGTCATTTCGTTGGTGTTCCCGGAGAAAGAGAAGACCAAGAAGAGGAGATGTATGTCAAAACAAGAGCGCTCCAGTACATTCTTCAGGCGCTTGCCGGAAACCTTGAAAAGAATTTTGATATCATCACGAATATTAACGACGAAGGCTATGATTTCTACATTGCCTATCAACTTTCCGAGTATTATAGGAACAATCTCAACAAAGACGGTGTGTTGGGAGAAGAATTTGCTCGCTATTTTGAGAATGTACGAATCCCTAAATGTACCTATGCTGTGTTTGAGACTGAGCGATGTGCTTTTCCCACGGAGGTGTACCTTGATCTGAGAAAGAAGATTGCCAGTGAGTGGCTTCCGAATTCTGGCTACCAATTAGCAGACGCACCTGAATTGGTTGTGACACACTGGTATAGAGGCGATATGAAAAATCAGCGCTATAGAGAACTTTGGATTCCGGTTGAAAAGAAATAACACAAAAAGCCCGAGCTTACAGCTCGGGCTTTTTCTTTATCATCTTATTTGCCGCATCCACGCAGGCATCGCCACTGCCCTCATACCCGATGGTGGGAAACACATTGTCCGTGTCGGTGGTGTCCTGCACCTCATAGGTGCCGTACTTGTTGATCTGATCCCACACGTCCACCGGCTCGCCGAGGACGGGGTTCGCCCGCAGTTCCACGTCATCAGGGGAGGGAAGCGGCCGTTTTTCCTCGTTCATTTTCATCACCTCGTTCCTATTCTGTGAACGAGGACAAAAAATATACGGCGTGTGACACACACACGCCGTATCGGTTATTCTTCTTCGCCCTGCACCATGTGATAGGAGAGGGTCATCAGGCTGTCGCCCATATGTACGTTCTCCACGATGACGTCGGGATAGTCGTTGAGAATGTCATAGTGGGAAAAATTCCAAAAGCCCTTCACACCGCAGCCCACCAGCACCTCCACCAGACGAGGAGCCGCCTCCTTGGGGATGCACAGCACCGCCATTTCGGGCTTTTCGCGGCGGCAGAATTCCTCCACCTCGTCGGTGGAGCGGATGGTCATATCGGCGCGGGTGTCGCCCACCAACTCGGGGTTGTCGTCAAACAGGCCGATGAGGTGAAAACCGCGGGCCTTAAACTCAATGTGGTTGCCCACGGCGGTGCCCAGGTTGCCCACACCCACCAAAATGGCCTTGGTCAGCTGATCCATGCCGAGGATGTGACCGATTTCGTCATAGAGCTGGTCCACCATATAGCCGTAGCCCTGCTGACCGAAGCCGCCGAAACAGTTGAGATCCTGACGGATCTGGGAGGCGGTGAGCCGCATGCGCTGGGCCAGCTCGCGGGAGGAAATGCGGGTGATGCCGTTTTCTTTGAGGTCGTATAAGAAGCGATAATACCGAGGCAAGCGTTGAATCACGCGCAGAGAGATGGCAGAATCCTTTGCCATGGGAAACACCTCACAATCATAGAACGTTAACACATCTATTATGCTGGATTGTCGAAATTTTGTCAAGTCCTAAGAGGGAAATAAAATAGGAAAAGGGAGGAAAAAGGATTGACACGGGGGAGAGTAGGTGGTATAATAAGCGCT
Source organism: Clostridia bacterium (assembly GCA_017415515.1). Taxonomy (GTDB): domain Bacteria; phylum Bacillota; class Clostridia; order Oscillospirales; family Acutalibacteraceae; genus UBA5905. The sequence goes on from JAFQGI010000030.1 coordinate 72,589, forward strand.
GTTATATGCGAGGGTGCTGGAATCGGCAGACAGGCACGTTTGAGGTGCGTGTGTCAAATGGCGTGGGGGTTCAAGTCCCCTCCCTCGCACCAAAGCATTCAAACCCGAACCTTTTACCAATCGGTGAAACGTTCGGGTTTGTTGTTTATTTGAGTAAAACTGAATAAATGTTAAATGGCGGTTATCAAAAACAATTGATGACCGCCATTTATTATTGATAATTCGACATTTCTCTGTTATAATTTACTGCAAAGGTATATTATGGTTTTACATAATTGTGGTATTACTCTATTTCATTATTGAAAGGAATGACATATGTGAAAATTAAAGCAACAATAATGTGCAACTGCATTACAGAAAAAGATATTGAAGAACTTAATGCTAGTTCTTCAGAATGTCTATATTCTCTAACAAATCGTAAAGGTTTTGCTCTTCCACCGGAAGTTGTTATGATTGTTATAGAACTGCTCCAAAATATTGGATATAATGCCGCCTACGATTTAATCAAAACATCAATACTTATGGCTCTTTCAAAGATATCTGTTAAACCCCAAAAGAAAACTAGAGTTATTGTTATAAACGATGGCAAAAAATCCGAAATACAATTACCTTTTGAAGTAACTGAGGAACAAAAAGATAAACTTGTTGATGCCGCAATAGAAAAATGGAGAACATAACGCATGACTGCAAAGGAACTTCTAACAGCAATTCAACTAGCGGGACAACATGTACATAATAATTCCGATTTTCCCGAAATGCTTGAAAAGAAAGACGATATCTTTGATAAGAGATTTATCAACAATTATATCAGAGAAAAACACAATCGTATGCCTACTGTTTTTCAAAACACGCACTTTTATGACATTATCGATGAATCTTTTATTACATTGAAAGACACCGTTATAAACACATCCCTTGAATTTAAGAACCGTAAAATTCATTTTTGTGATATTCCGCTTTTCGGAACAGCCGATTTCAAGGAATTTAACGCATTTGTCGAAACTGCTGATGGTGATGCTGTAATTGTATTTAACGAAGGTCTACTAATGTTTACGCAAAAGCTAATCGAAATCTATACTCTTGATCATTGGCTTCGTGCAAATCATAAAATGACAAAGCAGATGAATGAACTTTTAACACTTAATTTTCTTGATGTTATGCTAAGTTTTCATTTGTTTTCAAATGCTTATTTTGCAATCCCTCTAGTATGGTGTAACATTGATGATTTGGACGATATTGGATCACCCGAAAAATTATATGAACTTGATTCTCCTTTTGACGACTATCTCAGTAAAGAAGATTATATAACTTTTGAACGCCAAATAAGTATGTCAACATATTTATGGATAGCCGCACATGAATACTCTCACTTATTATTAGATCACTTGCGAAAGCATAATGGTACTTCTCGTTTGAACCTTAGTGGGCTTGAGGTTAATAAAATTGAATTAAAGCATTCACAGGAATATGATGCAGATTTATTAGGTGCCATAATTGCATTGGAAAGCGATTCTTCACCTTTTATAGCAAATGGTATATATTTTGCAATGACTTGTATGATGTTAAGTCAAATAGAGCATGACAAAAGCAGTGATCATCCGTCTGCAGAAGACAGAATAATCAATGTTTTCAATAGCGAAGTTGTTAGGAACTATCATTTAAGCAATTATAAAAATGTTGATGCAGTATTTGTTCCTAAAATCCAAAAATTCAAAGAATTACTAAGTAGAATTGAAGAAAACGATATATCTTTTTCCTCTGTAAGCGAAATGCAAAACTACATTTATAAAGTATTCCCACAATAAAATTGAGGCGGTACGAGCTTTGGACTTGTACCGCCTCTTATTATTCATTTTCAGATTGTTCTCTTTTCCACTGTTCAAATTCTTGTCTGCCTTCTTCGGATTCAAAGAAGTCTAATATGTCTGGCAGGAAGCATTTTGCCAATGCCTCAATTTCGTCTTCAGGTATGTGGGATTTGAGAATGATTTTGACCTCTCTGCCCACTTATCTCCTCCTCTCTTATGAATCTTTCAGAAGCTCAGAATAAAACTTCTTGATGTCGTTGCGGTGGTGTCCCATACGTTCGCTCATCTCCTTATCAATCTGGCGTTCAGTCATACCACCTTCGGCGATCAAGCGGCGGCGATTCTCCTGAAAGTACAGGTGTCTAAGTCCGTGCCAGGA
>JAFQGI010000031.1 GCA_017415515.1 Clostridia bacterium
AGGCGGATTTTCGCTCATCCTTTGTTAAAATACTCGCGAATACATACAGTATTCGCTGCGTTTTTGCCGCGGCTGAACAAAAATCTGCTCTTTTCAAAATCTCCGACCGCAAAGCGAGGAAATTTCGAGGGATTTTTGTTTGGATCGGGCGAAGTAATGCTGGCGCCTTGCGAGCACGAGCGAGGCAAAAAACGCCGAAATATCCCGCTTTGCGGCGGGTTCGGGTTTGATTGCTCACCCTATGTTGGGGTTTGTTGCCATTATAGCACCAAAACACTTCGGTGGCAAGATGGAAAAACGCACCTCATTCGATGGAATGAGGTGCGTCGGGTGGGACGTTATTTTTTGTCGGTGTTTTTCAGTTCCAGCGTGTCCAGATACAGCACCGGATAGTGCTGTCCGTTCTCCTGCTTCTCGCTCTCAATGATCCAGCCCTTGCTCTCGTCAAAGGTCAGCTTATAATAGCCGATGAAAGCCACGTCGTTGTTGTTCAGGGCGGCGGTGAGCTTGGCGGTGGTGCTCCCCTTCTCGTAGGACATATCCCAGGCCACGTCGGAGGTTTTGATGGTCAGCTCGTGGCGCTCTTCGCCGTGGATGGCCAGGGCGATGGGCTTTTTCTGCTCTTGAGAGGTCATGTTGTGGGCGAGGTAGTTGTCAATCTCCATCCGCACCGATTCTTTGTCGGGGGCGTCGGTGGGGGCGGCCGTCTGGGTCAGCCGGATATCCTTCAATTTCCACTGATTGTTGGTCAGGGTATAAGTCATATCGGCGACCAGCTGTGCTTCGGCACGGGGGGAAACGGCCTTGGCGGTGACCGATAGGGAAACGGTGTCGCTTTTCTCGACCTTTTCCGTGATCTTTAGGTCGGCGATGGAAGAAAACTTGCCGCAGTGGGCCAGGTTATACAGATGGTCGTTTTTCAGCAAGTCGGCAGAGATGACGGAATCGGTCCATTCGGCCTTTTCGGCGGCTTTCTTTTTGCAGCCGACAGGCATCACCACCAGCAGTGCACAGCAGAGAATCAGCGCAAATACTTTTTTCATAGGGTTCACCTTTTCACTTTCTATGGAATTTCCCGCCCATTATAGCAGATGCCGAAAGAAAAGGCAAGGAGTTTTCCGTTTCCTTGATAAAATGTATTGAAAAAGCGGATGAATTGCTGTATAATACCAAATTGAACGCCAAACGCAAGGAGAATGAAACTATGAAATTAGGTATCGTTGGTCTGCCCAACGTGGGCAAGTCCACTTTGTTTAACGCCATCACCAACGCCGGCGCCCAGAGCGCCAATTTCCCCTTCTGCACCATCGACCCCAACGTGGGTGTGGTGGCGGTGCCGGACAGCCGTCTGGACGCCCTGCAGGAGATGTACACCGATGGCGCCAAGGTGCCTCCCATTGTCCCCGCCGTCATCGAGTTTGTGGACATCGCGGGCTTAGTCAAGGGCGCCAGCAAGGGCGAGGGCTTGGGTAATAAATTCTTGGGCAACATCCGCGAGTGCGACGCCATCGTCCACGTGGTGCGTTGCTTTGAAAACGACGACATCATCCACGTGGAGGGCAGCATTGACCCTCTGCGTGACATCGAGACCATCGACTTGGAGCTGATCTTTGCCGATATGGAGATGGTGGAGCGCCGCATCGCCCGCGTCACCAAAGACTTAAAGGGCGACAAGAGCCTGCAAAAGGAGCTGGATTTCCTGAAACGTTTGCAGGAACTGTTGGAGAGCGGCAAGCCCGCCCGTGCGCTGGATTGCGACGAGGATGAGGTGTGCATGATGGGCCAGATGGCTCTGCTCACCTCCAAGCCCATCATCTATGCCGCCAACCTGACCGAGAGCGACTTTGTGGGCGGCGAGCCCACCGGCAACCCCCATTATAAAAAGGTGGAGGCGCTGGCCGCCGAGCAGGGCGCCGAGGTGCTGCCCATCTGTGCCCAGATGGAGGCGGATATCGTGGATATGGACGCGGAGGAGAAGCTGATGTTCCTCTCCGAGCTGGGCCTGACCAACTCCGGTTTGGATCGCCTCATCCAAAAGAGCTATCACCTGCTGGGTCTGATCTCCTTCCTCACCGCCGGTGAAAAGGAAGTTCGCGCCTGGACCATTTGTCGTGGCTGGAAGGCCCCCAAAGCCGCCGGTCGCATCCACACCGATTTCGAGCGCGGCTTCATCCGCGCCCAGGTCATCGCCTTTGACGATCTGATGGCCTGCGGCAGCCTGGCCAATGCCCGCAGCAAGGGCTTGGTTCGTACCGAAGGCAAGGAATATGCGATGCAGGACGGCGACGTGGTGGAATTCCTCTTCAACGTCTGATCTCAACTGAATATTTACAGCAAAAGCCGATGGCAACCTTGGTTGCCATCGGCTTTTCGTGTTTTTGCGCAAAAAAAGGACGAAAAATTTTACGTCTTTTCCAATAAAAGCAAAAAATACCTATTGATTTTTTCGAAAACACCCCTTATAATAGTCATAAGTGGAGAAAAGTGCATCGAAGTGGTGCAAAGTGGTGATTTTCCACACTTTCCACAAAGTTTTCCACAGCCCTGTGGGGGCGTGGAAAACAGGTAGGCCAAAAGGAGGTGACAGGGATATGATGCTGTACGGCCGTTTTGAACACAATATGGATGCCAAGGGGCGTATCTTCGTCCCTGTCAAGCTGCGTGAGAAATTGGGCGAGACCTTCATCGCCGCCTGCGTGCTGGACAAGTGTGTCAGCCTTTATTCTATGGAGGAGTGGGACAGCCTGCTCCAAAAGATCACCGAGGCTCCCATGGCCGAGACCCGCAAGCTGCTGCGCAAGGTGACCGAGTCCGCCGAGGACGTCACCCCCGACGCCCAGGGTCGTATTTTGCTCAACAAGAATTTGATCGCCCACGCCGGACTGGAAAAGCCGTGTTTGATCATCGGTGCCGGTCGTCGGGCAGAAATTTGGAACCCCGCCGTTTACGATGAGGTGATGGCGGATATGACCGACGATAAGTTGGAACAAGAATTTATTAAATACGGATTTTGACGATAAGTGAGGTGGCATCTATGGCGGAACAAACCTATCACCGTCCGGTGCTGCTGGATCAAACCATTGAGGCGCTGGGCATCCGCCCCGACGGCATCTATTTGGATGGCACCGCCGGTGGGGGAGGCCACTCCCACGCCATCGCCTCTCGGCTCACAACGGGGCGGCTCATCGCCCTCGACCAGGACCCCGACGCCATTGCGGCGGCAGGCGCACGGTTGCAGGGCTTGCCCGCCACCCTGGTGCAGACCAATTTTGTGAATATGCGTCAAGCGCTGGACGATCTGGGCATCGACGGTGTGGACGGCATTCTGCTGGACATCGGCGTTTCCTCCCACCAGTTGGATGCGCCCGAGCGCGGCTTTTCCTACCACCACGACGCACCGCTGGATATGCGGATGAGTCAGAGCGGCACCACCGCCGCCGATTTGGTGGCTACGTTAGACGAAAAACAATTAGCAGACATCTTCTGGCGCTACGGAGAGGAGAAATTTTCCCGCCCCATCGCCCGCGCCATCCTGCGTGAGCGAGAGAAAGCGCCGATTGCCACCACTTTGCAGCTGGCGGACATCATCAGCCGCGCGGTGCCGGCGGCGGCTCGCCGCGACGGTCATCCTGCTCGCCGCGTATTCCAAGCCCTGCGCATCGCCGTCAACGGCGAGCTGGACTGCTTGTCCTCGGCGCTGGACACCGCTTTTGATTGCCTCAACGTGGGCGGTCGCTTGGCGGTCATCACCTTCCACTCGCTGGAGGATGCGATGGTGAAGAATCGCTTTCAAGAGTTTCGGCAGGGTTGCACCTGCCCCCGCGAATTCCCCATGTGCGTCTGCGGGCGCACACCCGCCGCCGTGCTGATCACCAAAAAGCCGGCCACCGCCACCGAAGAGGAGTTGGCGGACAACCCCCGCAGCCGCAGCGCCAAATTGCGTTGCATCGAAAAGGTACACGATCGGTACAAAGACTAAGATGGTTTAAAGTATAAGGATAAAAGACGGAAAGGAGGTAGACAACATGGCACATACCAATGCGGCGTATGACCTGGATTTATTCAGCCCGCAACGTAAGCCCCGTTTGGTGGAGATGAAAAACACCAAAAAAGCAGAAGAAGACAGCCGCCGCCGTGCCCATCGTCAGTCGGTGCTGAATTTGTTGATCTACCTCGCCGTGGCCGCCGTCGCCGTTGCGCTGGTGGGCTATTTCATCACCTGCAACGTGCGCTTGACCGAAATGAACAAAACCCTGTCGGACAAGCAGGCCCAGCTCAGCGCCTTGGAGTCTGAGGGGGTTCGCCTCAAATCCGAGGTGATGAGCAAGACCTCTGCCGAGCGGGTGAACGCTTACGTGCAGGAGAACGGTTTGTATCCCGTGAACGGCAGCCAGGTGTATTACATCGCCGCCACCGAAGAGGATCAGGTGATCGTCGCCGAAAAGGAAGCCGGATGGTTGGAAAAGGCATGGGATGCCGTTGTGGACTTTTTCTCATAGTTTTCGCTATTCGGGGCGTCATATTACGCGCCTGACCGCATACCTATGTACAGGCAGCAATCGAGAGTTGAGACGCACGCGATCTTAACTCTCGTTTTGTTGTTTTATCCCCCGCTGTCGCAAAGGGGAGAAGGTCGTCGAAAGACAGAAAGGAGACCGCTTTTATGGACAGAAAGACACCGAAAACCTCCTCGCAGGACAAAGAACCTCGCAACACCCCCACCACCCGTATGCCCACGCGGCAGATGCGGGTTCGGGCACGGATCGTGCTGGTGATGGTGGCGATTGTGTTTTTGCTGGCTAACATCGTCAAGCTGTGCCAGCTGCAGTTGGTGGAGAGCGAGGATTGGCAAAAGCGGGCGGTCTCCCAGCAGCTCAGCGACACCGTGGTGACCGCCAAACGCGGCCCCATTTACGACGCCAATATGCAGCCCTTGGCCGAGTCGGCAGACGTGTGGAAGATCGTGATGTCTCCCAAGAACATCGCCGCTTGCGACTGGAAAGACCTGGAGGGTGTGGACAAAAAAGAGGAGCTTTCCGACGACAAAGCGTTGCTGTTGCTGCGCAAGCGCATTGCCACCGATTTGGCGGAGATGTTTACGCTGGATTACGATAAAATCTACGAGCAGACCGGCAAGGTCCACTCCCAATACGAAGTCATCCAATCCAAGGTGGAATACAAAGAGAAGACCGCATTCGTGGAATGGGCTGAGAAAAACGGTCTGTCCAAAGCCTTCTACATCATCACCGATTATAAGCGGTATTATCCTCAGGGCAGTTTGGCCTCCACCGTTTTGGGCTTTACCGGAACGGACAATATGGGCTTGGAGGGCTTAGAGGCGAAATACAATTCAGCGCTGTCCGGTAAGCCGGGCCGCATCGTCACCGCCCAGAACGGCATCGGCGATGAGATGCCCACCACCATGGAGTACACCAAGGTGGTGGACGCGGAGGACGGCTACGGTTTGGTGACCACCATCGATTCCACCGTGCAGATGTACACCGAAAAATATTTGGCAGAGGCGGTGGAGGCCACCGGCACGCTGCATCGCGGTGTGGCCATTGTGATGGACGTGAACACCGGTGCCATCTTGGCCATGGCCACCAAGGGAGACTATAATCCCAACGACCCCTTCACCGTCACCGACCCCACCACCCAATCCCTTTTGGCAACGCTGGCCGGTGACGAAAAATCCGAGGCACTTTATGCCGCTCGTCAGCTCCAATGGCGCAACAAGGCCATCACCGACTCTTACGAGCCCGGCTCGGTCTTCAAGGTGTTCACCACCGCCATGGCGTTGGAGGAGGGCAAAGCCAGCGAAAAAACCAGTTACGAATGCACCAACTCCTTGAAGGTGGAGGGCTGGCCTAAGCCGATCCGCTGCCACGTCTACCCCAACAAACACGGCGTGTTGGATCTGCCGGAGGCCATTTCCAAGTCCTGCAACCCCTATTTTATGCGGTTGGGCTTGGATCTGGGTGCGGAGACCTTCTTTAAATATTTCAACGGCTTCGGCTTCACCGAAAAGACCGGTGTGGATATGAACGGCGAGCAGAACAACGGCATTTACCACTCGCTGAAAACCTTGCAGGATTCCCAGGCCTCTTTGGCCACCGCCTCCTTCGGTCAGACTTTCCAGGTGACACCTTTGCAGATGATCACCGCCATGTCTGCCGTCGCCAACGGCGGTAAGCTGATGACCCCTTATGTGGTGTCCAAGGTGTTGGATGCCGAGGGCAACGTCATTTCCGAAACCACCCCCAAGATGAAGCGCCAGATCATATCGAAGGAGACCTCTCAGCGTATCTGTAAGATCTTGGGCGACATCGTCAACGGCGGCGGCTCCAAAAACGCCTATGTGGCGGGCTACCGCGTGGCGGGCAAGACCGGCACCTCCGAAAAGCGTGCCACCGCCAACGAGGACGACGTGATCGCCTCCTTCAGCGGCTTTGCACCCGCGGACGATCCGCAGGTGGCGGTGCTGGTGCTGCTGGACGATCCTCAGACCGACATTCGCTACGGCGGCACCCTGTCTGCTCCTGTGGCACAGAAGATTTTCGACTCCATTCTGCCCCATTTGGGCATCGAGCCTTCCTACACCGAAGAGGAGCTTAGCTCCCTCTCCCGCATCACCCCCGACGTGACGAATCAGAGCCCCGCCGTGGCACAGAATAAGATTGCCAACGCGGGTCTCAAAGCCACCATCGTGGGCAACGGGGATACGGTGGTGATGCAGGTTCCCGAAGCGGGCCAGACCATCCCCGCCGGCGGAACGGTGCTGCTGTATACCGAAACCACCGACGCACAGATGGTGACGGTTCCGGATTTCACCGGCCTGACCGTCACCGAGGTCAACGCCCGTGCCGCTCAGTTGGGTCTGAACGTGCAGTTGACCGGCTTGGTCAGCGGATCCGGCGAAGCGGCCCTGTCCAACCGCCAAAGCGTCAAAGAAGGCGAACGTGTCTTTAAGGGCACGGTGGTGGAAGTGAATTTCTATTACCAAACGACTTCGGAATAATGCAAACCTCAGAGAGGATGAAAAACGGATGAAACTCTATGACTTGCTGGCCAACACCGGTATTTCCTTTGGCCTGCTGAAAGAGGACACCGAGATTGTGTCCATCACCTGCGATTCTCGTCGGGTGGAGCCCGGCTGCCTGTTCGTCTGCATCGCGGGCACCGCCGTGGATGGCCATCGCTTTGCCGAGGCCGCCCGGCAGGCAGGGGCCGCCGCCATTTTGGTGCAGCGGGATCTGGGCCTGCACATCCAACTGATGGCGGAGGATACCCGTATGGCGTGGGCGCAGATCTGTGCCAACTGGTTCGGTCATCCGGCCACACGGCTGAAAATGATCGGTGTCACCGGCACCAACGGCAAGACCACCACCACCACCCTTATCAAATCCATGTTGGAGCACGAGGGATATAAGGTAGGCCTCATCGGCACCATCCACAACCTCATCGGCGATCGGGTGTTACCCGCCCGCCACACCACCCCCGACCCTTACGATTTGCAGAGCCTGTTGGCGCTGATGGTGGTGGAAGGGTGCGATTACTGTGTGATGGAGGTTTCTTCTCACGCGTTGCACCAGCACCGCGTGGCAGGCTGTGTGTATGAGGTGGGTGTGTTCACCAACCTGACCCAAGACCATTTGGATTATCACGGCACCATGGAGAATTATATGCTGGCGAAAAAGGAGCTGTTCTCCTTGTCCCGCACCGGTCTGATCAACGTCGACGATGCGTGGGCGGCCTCTATCCGCGAAGGCGTCGCCTGCCCCATAGCCGGCTATTCCTCCAAGGAGGATGCCGATTATACGGCGGGGGATATTTGCTATCGCGCCGACGGCGTGGACTTTACGCTGACGGCCGGGGAGCGGAGCGATCGGGTGCACATGCAGATTCCCGGTCAGTTCTCGGTGTATAACGGCCTGTGCGCCGCCGCCGTGTGCTTGACGCTGGGTGTGCCCTTTGACCGGGTGGTGCAGGCGCTTTCTGCCGCCGCCGGGGTGAAGGGGCGTGCCGAGGTGGTGCCCACGGAACGGGATTTCACCGTGGTGATTGACTATGCTCATACCCCCGATGGATTGGATAACATTTGCCGCACGCTCAAACAATGCTGTGAAGGTCGTTTGGTGACCTTGTTTGGCTGTGGCGGCGACCGTGACAAGACCAAGCGTCCCTTGATGGGCGCCGTGGCTGCCTCTTTGTCGGATTATCTGGTGATCACCTCCGACAATCCCCGTTCCGAGGAGCCTGCGGCCATCATTGCGGATATTGTGGCGGGGCTTGCCGACACCACCACCCCTTACACAGTGGTGGAAAACCGTGTGGAGGCTATCCACTGGGCGATTGCCCACGCACAGGCAGGGGATACCATCCTGCTGGCAGGTAAGGGACATGAAACCTATCAGATTTTGGCAGACGAGGTCATCCATTTGGATGAACGAGAAGTGGTGGCCGACGCGTTGGCAAAATAAAAAGGGGAATTCGTATGAATATGACAAATACCGTGATTTTGTCCGGTTGTGGGATCCTTTCGTTTTTGATTGCTTGGCTGCTGGGCAAGTGGCTGATCCCGTGGCTGCACAAATTGAAGTTTGGCCAGACCATCTTGGAGGATGGCCCCACCTGGCATCAAAAGAAGCAGGGAACCCCCACCATGGGCGGCATTTTGTTTATCCTCGGCTTCGTGTTGTCGGTGTTGGCGGCGGTGGTGGCGCTGTACACCATCAAAACGCCTCTCCTCTACGATGGCATACCGTGTGTGACCATGCCTGCTTTGTTGGCGACGCCTTATGAAAAGGTGCGCTTTTGGGGAGGCATCGGTCTGGCGCTGGGTTGTGGCTTGATCGGTTTCACCGACGACTACATCAAGGTGGTAAAAAAGCGTAATTTGGGCTTGACCGCCACCCAAAAGCTGTTGATGCAGCTGACCCTGTCCACCGCCTATGCGGTGCTGCTGTATGTGTTTGGCGGCGGCAAGTTTTACATCCCCTTCATCGGTCAGGTGGATTGGGGCATTTGGTATATTCCCTTTACGGTGTTTGTGATTGTGGCGATGACCAACGCCACCAACCTCACCGACGGCGTGGACGGCCTGTGCGGCCTGACCGGCTTTGTGGCGGCGTTGGCGCTGTTGATTCTGTCCGGCTTGTCGGGTCATCTGTCTATGGGTGTTCCCGCTGTGGCTTTGGCGGGCGGCTTGGCAGGCTTTTTGATGTGGAATCTCCATCCGGCACAGGTGTTTATGGGGGATACCGGCTCGCTGTTTATCGGCGGCGTTCTCACCGCCCTGGCCTTCGGCATCGAGCAACCCTTCCTGCTGGTGCCCATCGGCATTCTGTATATTGCCGAGAATCTGTCGGTGATTTTGCAGGTGTCCTATTTCAAGATCACTCACGGCAAACGCCTGTTCAAGATGAGCCCCCTGCACCATCATTTCGAGATGTGCGGTTGGAGCGAAAACCGCATTGTGGCGGTGTTCACGCTGGTAACCTTCATCGGCTGTGCCGGTGCGGTGGCGTTGCAGGTGTTTGGCTGATATTTTGCATTGAATTTCGATAGAAAGGAGTGTACGCTATGGCTGTGGAACGATCTGCCTCCCGCCGTTCCGATGGCTCGGATCGGGGCAGACAGTTGCGTCGCAAGTTTTTCAATTTGGCGACCGGCTTTGATATGAACTTTTTTGTGTTGCTGATGGTGATTTTGATCATCGGCTTGGCCACGCTGTATTCCGCCAGCCACGTGTACGCTTTTAACTATAACGGCGGCGACAGCTTTTTCTATATTCGCAAGCAAGGCTTGTTTGCGGCGTTCGGTTTGGTGGCCATGCTGGGCATCTCCATGGTGGATTATCACGTTCTCCATCGCTTTGCGTGGATCGCGTGGCTGGGTAGCATCGGCTTGCTGGTGCTGGCTTTGTTTATGCCCTCGGAAACCGGCATCCGTCGTTGGGTGCAGGTGGGCAGCATCACCTTCCAGCCGTCGGAAATCGCCAAGTTTGCGTTGGTGCTGTTGTTTGCCCATCTCATATCCCTCAATCATAAAAAGATGAAAACCTTTGGTGTGGGCTTTTTGCCGCTGTTCGGCATTTTGATCGTCACCTGTGGCTTGGTGGTGATCGAGCCCCACCTGTCCGGCACCCTGCTGATTGCGATTTTGGGCTTTTCCATGATGTATATCGGCGGTGTGCGTGGCTGGTATCTGCTGGCAGTGGTGGTTGCCGGTGTGGTTGGTGTGGTGTTTATGGTGCTGGTGCTGGGCTATGAGCAGGACCGCATCGCGGTGTGGTTGCATCCCATGGAGTCCTTTGCCAACGAGATCACCTTTGCGGACGGTATGTCCGGGCGTGACCACGCATGGCAGACGGTGCAGTCGCTGTTTGCCATCGGCTCCGGCGGCTTGCTGGGGCAGGGCCCCGGCAATTCCCGCCAAAAGCACCTGTTCCTGCCGGAACCGCAAAACGATTTTGTGTTCGCCGTCTTCTGTGAGGAGATGGGCTTTGTGGGCGCCGTGCTGGTGCTGCTGCTGTTTGCTTTGCTGATGTGGCGCGGCTTCAAAATTGCTATGAAAGCGCCGGATAAGTTCGGCTGTATGCTGGCGTTGGGCTTGACCCTGCAAATCGGCATCCAAGTGGCGATCAACGTGGCGGTGGTGACCAACCTTTTCCCCAACACCGGTATCAGCCTGCCTTTCTTCAGCTACGGCGGCACCTCCATTTTGATGCTGATGGCGCAAATGGGTGTGGTGCTTTCGGTTTCCCGCCAATCTCGTATGGAAAAAATATAGTAACCACTGAGTCGATCTCAGTCACGATTCTCAGTGGCTGCTTTTCACCTCTGACTGATAAAAAACCATCTCACTGATAATCGCAACCCGATTTTCTCAGCGGTTACAGAGAAAGGGGCCTTTATGAAGATTTTAATGACCGGTGGCGGTACGGCGGGCCACATCAACCCCGCCCTTGCCATTGCCGAGATGCTCAAAAAGGAATATCCCGACGCTGAGTTTTTGTTTGTGGGTGCCAAAGGTCGTATGGAGACCCAGCTGGTTCCGGCGGCAGGCTATCCCATCCGCACCGTCAGCGTGCGTGGCTTTCAGCGCCGTCTGAGCCTCAAAAACATTGGGCGTAATATCATGGCGGCGGCGAACGTGTTCACCGCTTCTGCCGCTTCTGCCCGTATCATAAAAGAGTTTCAGCCCGATCTGGCGGTGGGCACCGGCGGCTACGTCTGCGGCCCCGTTCTGCGAGAGTGCATCAAGCGGGGGATCCCCGTGGCGGTGCACGAGTCCAACGCTTTTCCCGGTGTGACGGTGAAGATGCTGGGCAAGGAGGGCGCTTTGGTGCTGCTGTGCAGCGAGGATGCCCGCCGTCACCTCCCTGAGGGGGTCAAGGCTGTGGTAACCGGCAATCCCATCCGTTCGGATTTTGTCACGCTGGATAAGGCGGCGGCACGAGCCGAATTGGGGGTGGACGACCGTCCGTTGGTGCTGTCCTTCGGCGGCAGCCTGGGCGCGGCTCATATCAATGAGGCGATGGCGGAGGTGCTCCGCCGCAGCCGTGCCGAGGGCAAACTGCAACACATCCACGGCGCCGGCAAGGCGGGTTTTGCCGCCATGAAGGCGCAACTGGACGAGATGGGTGTGGCTCTCACCGGTGACGGCGTCACCGTGCGGGAGTATATCGACGATATGCCCCGTTGTATGGCGGCGGCAGACTTGGTTATTTGCCGTTGCGGCGCCATGACCCTCAGCGAGCTTCCTGCCGCCGGTAAACCCTCCATCCTGATTCCCTCTCCCTATGTGGCGGAGAATCATCAGTATCACAATGCGATGGTGCTGGTCAATCGTGGGGCGGCTGTCTGCATTGAAGAAAAAGATCTCACCGCCGACAGCCTGTGGGCGGCCATCCAAAAGATCACTTCCAATCCCGATACCCTGCGGGAAATGTCGGAAAACGTGCGTGGTGCCGCCATTTTGGATGCGGACGAGCGCATTCGGAAGGAATTGAACGCGCTACTGAAAAAATAAATCTGTCGGGACATCTTCTCTCTGCATACATTGGCGATGTGGAGAGGAGGCGTCGCTATGGATACAATACATATTTGCGGCGGGTATAGACTGGATGGGGAGATTCCCATCCACGGAGCGAAGAACAGCGCTCTGCCGCTGTTGGTGGCCACCCTGTTGGCGGCGGATGTGAGCGAACTTACCAACTGTCCCCGTCTGTCAGACGTGACCGCTTCGCTGGCAATTTTGCGGCATTTGGGGTGCGTGGTGACGCAAGCGGAGGATCGGGTGACGGTGGACGCCGCCCACCTGCGTTGCGGCCACGTGCCGGATGAGTTGATGCGAGCGATGCGCTCCTCCATTGTGTTCTTGGGAGCCATCGTTGCGCGATGCGGCGAGGCGGTGCTCACCTATCCCGGCGGTTGTGAGCTGGGTCCCCGTCCCATTGACCTGCATCTATCCGCTTTGCGGCGGTTGGGTGTGCAGGTGACGGAAGAGCACGGTCGCATTTGTTGCCGTGCCACCCGTTTGCGCGGGGCGGAGATCGCTCTGCCCTTCCCCAGCGTAGGAGCAACCGAAAACGTTTTGTTGGCGGCCTGTACCGCCGAGGGCACCACGGTGCTTCGCCATGCCGCTCGGGAGCCGGAGATTGCCGACCTGTGTGGGTTCCTCAACGCCTGTGGCGCCCGCATCCGTGGCGGCGACAGCGGCACCGTTGTCATCGAGGGGGTGCCCCGCCTTCACGGCGCTTGCCATCGGGTGATGGCCGACCGCATTGAAGCCGCTACCTATCTGGCTGCCGCCGCCGTTACGGGCGGCAGGCTGACCTTAACGCATTGCCCCGCCTTGCCGGTGTCGCCGGTGTTTGCACCTTTGGAGCAAGCCGGCTGTGTCATCACGGCCACGGGGGACTCCTTACATATCCAAGCACCATCCCGCCTGTGCGGGATGGGGATGGTGCGCACCCTGCCCTATCCCGGCTTTCCCACCGATGCGGCCGCGCCGCTGTTGGCGGCGGCCTGTGTGGCACAAGGAACCACCGTGTTTGTGGAAACCATTTTTGAAAACCGTTACCGCTATGTGGATGAGCTGACTCGTATGGGAGCACGCATCCGCGTGGATGGACGGGTGGCGGTGGTGGAGGGTGTGGACGCCCTAAACGGAGCCGACGTGGCCTGCACCGACCTGCGCGGCGGAGCCGCCCTGTTGGTGGCCGCCTTGGCAGCGCGGGGGGACACCCGCATTACGGAATTGCATCATTTGGACAGAGGTTATGAGGACCCGGTGGGTTGCCTGCAACGGGCAGGCGCCTCTGTCTGTCGTAGATAAATTCAGAAAAAGGATGGACGCTGTTATGAACGACCGTCTAAACTCCAAAAACAAACAAAAGCCGACCGCGCCCCCGGATAATCGGGATCTGCGTCACGTCCGTCCCCGTGAGGGGGAGCCGGATGACCTGCGCAAAGCTCGCCAGTTGGCGCGTCAGCGCCGCCGCCGCAAGCTGATGCTCACCCGTATGCTCATCGTGTTATCCATCGTGCTGATCGTGGCGTTGATCGCCACCGCCGTGGTGGTGAAGATCGTGGCCGACCAAAAAAGTGCCAAGGGTGAGTCGGTGCGCTTTTTGGCGGTGAAAAAGATCCTGGTGGAAGGGGATACCCGCTACACCGACGAAGAGATCATCAAAGCCAGTAAATTGTATGTGGGGCAAAGCCTGTTGAGTGTCAACAAGGTCAAAGCCTGCCAATCTTTGGTGAAAGCGTTGCCCTATTTGGACGGCAATCGGGTGATGGTGGACAACGCCTCCTTCTATCATTTGCGTATCCGTGTGGCGGAGATGCCGATCATGGCGGCAGTGAAGACCGAAAAGGATTGGATCATCATGGGGGAGAACAACCACGCCATGGAAAGGGTAGACGCCGATGCCATTCCGAAAGGAACGGTGCAGATCCGGGGCGCTTCCTTCGAAAGCCAAAAACTGGGCAAGACGCTGTTGGATGAGCGCAGTTTGCGTATCTGTAAAACCCTCATCGATGCGGCAGATGCCTATGGCCTGGACAGTATGACCACCATCGACATCCACACCAAAACCAGAATTTGCATCCTGCTCAATGAGCGCATCGAGGTGGTGCTGGGCAACGAAACCAACCTAACCAACCAGATCAAGGCGTTGGTGGAGATGCTGCCGACCCTGTATCAGAATAACGGCGAGGACGCCGCCGGCCGCCTGAATATGATTTTCTATTCCGACGACGACAAGAGCAACGATAAGTCCATCTACACCCCCCAAGAGGTGCTGGATAAATTGGAGGAAGCTGAGAAAAGGCCGATGGCGGCGGTGCAGACGGGTGACGTCTGGACGGTGATCAACGAGGACAATCTGGTGCTGGAAAGCGTCACCGATGAGAATCTGCCGGAGGGCGTGGTGCAGGTGGTGGGTGCCACCCATAACGCCGCGGTGGTGGGCAAGGAATTGTTGGATGTGCGCAGTCTGTATATCTGCCACACCCTCATTCAGGAAGCCAACCGTCAGGAGAACGTTCACGTTGCCGTTATCGACATCACCGACAAGACGGAGATCACCTTGCAACTGAGCGAGGGCTTGCGTGTGGTGCTGGGCGAGGACTCCGCCTTAGAAAAGCAAGTGAAGGCGCTGGCTGAGGCCCTTCCCACGCTGTGGGCCAACAACGGCACCGACGCTGCCGGTGTGTTGGATATGACCACTTACGGTGACGACGATCCCGCCAACGACAAGGCGATTTACACTCCATCCGGTGCCGCGTAAATCCGAAAAATACAGGGAAAGGTGCCGCAAACACCTTTCCCTGTTGTTTTTTGTCAAAAAAAGTCTAAAAAAGTTTTTTCTTTTTTCAATT
Organism: Clostridia bacterium; assembly: GCA_017415515.1. Classification (GTDB taxonomy): domain Bacteria; phylum Bacillota; class Clostridia; order Oscillospirales; family Acutalibacteraceae; genus UBA5905. The sequence continues at coordinate 14,889 of JAFQGI010000031.1, forward strand.
TGATATTGAAAAAAGAATTGTGCCGTGATACAATATAGTGTGTATAAGACTAAACAATAAATCAACTTATTGTATAAATAGGAGGACGACAGTTATGATGCAGATCAGTGCAGCAGTCCCTAACAACAGCATTACGATCAAGGTCATCGGCGTGGGCGGCGGCGGCGGCAACGCCATCAACCGCATGGTGCGTGCCGGTGTCCGTGGTGTGGAATTTATGGCGATCAATACCGATGCCGCCGTGTTGGATGTGTCCCTGGCTACCCATAAGATCCAGATCGGCCAAAAGCTGACCCGTGGTCACGGTGCCGGCGGCAACCCTGAGCGTGGCCAGCGTGCCGCTGAGGAGAGCCATGACGAGATCGTGGCCGCCCTGCAGGGTGCGGATATGGTGTTTGTCACCGCCGGTATGGGCGGCGGCACCGGCACCGGTGCGGCTCCCGTGGTGGCCCAGATTGCCCGCGATATGGGTATCCTGACCGTGGGCATCGTCACCAAGCCTTTCTCTTTCGAGGGCAACCGCCGTATGGCGCAGGCCGAGGACGGCATCGCCTCGTTGAAGGAGCACGTGGACAGCCTGGTGGTCATCCCCAATGACCGCATCAAACTGGTTACCACCGAGCGCATCACCATGAAGAACGCCTTTGAGATGGCGGACGAGGTGCTGCGCCAGGGTGTGCAGAGCATCTCCGAGCTGATTCTCCGTCCCGGCGACATCAATCTGGACTTTGCCGACGTGCTGGCCATCATGAAGGATGCCGGCTTTGCCCACATGGGCATGGGTCGTGCCGAGGGCAAGGATCGTGCCGCCGAGGCCGCTCAGGCTGCCGTGGACAGCCCCCTGTTGGAGACCTCCATCAGTGGTGCTCGCGGCGTTCTGATCTACATCGTGGCCCCCGAAGATTTCGACTTTGATGAGATGGAGGCCGCTACCAGCGCCATCAGCAACCAGATGCATCCCGATGCCAACATCATCTGGGGTTACAGCTTGGATGCCGAGATGGGCGACGCGGTCAGCGTCACCGTCATCGCCACCGGCCTGACCTGCGATCAGCGTGCTGTGGCCACCCACAACAGCGCGGTTCCCGTGGGCCAGACCAAGTTGGAGGTTTCCTCTTGGCCTGAGGAGGATGACGATCTGTTAGAGATCACCCGTCTGTTTGAGAGCCGCAACAAAAACGTCAACAACTAATGGATGTCCAAACCGCCGTCACGTTGTGACGGCGGTTTTTTTGTGGTTTCGGTTGACAGATGAGTCCTGTTTTTGGTATGATAAGAGGCGGAACGATTCCCAAGGAGGGATAAGGATGAAAAAAGCGATTCCCGTCCTGTTGGCAGTGGCGATGTTGGCGGCGTCTGTGCTGTCTGTGAGCGCCGATGCCATTCTATATGGCGACCTAACCAACGACGGCAAGGTGAATAACCGCGATTTGGCCCTGATGCAGCAGTATCTCAGCGACTGGGATGTCACGGTGGATCAATCGGTGGCAGATGTCACCGCCGACGGCAAAGTGAACAACCGCGATTTGGCCTTGTTGCAGCAGTATCTCAGCGACTGGGAGGTGCAGCTGGGCCCCGACGAGCCGGTGGTGCCCCCCGTGGAGCTTCCCTCGGCCGGTTACGACCTGGACGGCCGCGGCTACATCTTTGTGGATGCCATCTCCCAAAACGGTTATGAGGTGTCGGTGACCTTTGCCAATCACACGGACAAGTGGCAGACGGAGGAGACCTCGTATGTGGAGTATGTCTGCACCGACGCCGAGGGCAATGTGCTGACGCTGGACAATAAGTATTACGGCTTGTTGTCCTTTGGCGTTTTGGAGCCGGGGGAGAGTCTTACCATGACCCTCACCCTGCCTGAGGGAACCACCAAATTGGAGTTTGGTGCCAGCCGCATCATCATTTGGAGCCAGTATATGTAACGAAAAATCCCGAGGCGATGGCCTCGGGATTTTTTGCTTGATTATATGGAATCGCCCAGCTCGCGGCGGCAGTTCAGACACACGTTCTTGCCCTTATAGCCGCTGACGTCCCGTGCGTTTCCGCAGAAGATGCAGGCGGGCTGGTATTTTTTGAGGACGATGGTGTTGTCCTCCAAAAAGATTTCCAACGCATCTTCGTCCCCAATGTCCAGCGTGCGGCGCAACTCGATGGGCAACACAAAGCGCCCCGCCGAATCGATGCGGCGCACAATGCCGGTGGAAGTCATATGGGTTCCCCCTTTCGATGAAAAGTGATGGTAGGGAGATATTACCAAAAAACGGAGAATTTGTCAAGAGTTGTCAAATAAACAGGAAACAGGGCGGTCACCGTAAGGGTGACCGCCCTGTCCTCTGGTGGCGCTTAGCAGCCGCAACCGCAGCCGCAGCCGTTGCTGACGGGGTAGGTGGTGGCGTTGTTGCAACCACAGCCGCCGTCATCGATGAGCAACAGAACAATGATGATCAACAGGATCCAGTTGCAGTCACTGCCACAGAACAGGTTACGCAGACACATGTATTTCACCCCCTCTTTCCGGTGAACACGGCAAAGGGGCGAGCCTCTTTGCTTCATTCGTGTTCTCCTTCAATAATCAATGTATGACAGGTGGGGGAATTGGTGATAAAAAACGATGTATAACCTTAGCGTATTTGCCCTATATTGTAGGTATAGGGAGGGAGCGATATGTATCGGTTTAAGCGATTTACGGATAAAGCCAATACGGCGCTGAATTTGGCCATGGAGTCGGCGCAGGAGATGGGGCACACCTACGTGGGCACCGAGCACATCCTGCTGGGACTGCTGAAAGAGGGAAGCGGCGTGGCGGCGGTGGTGCTCAGTGGAAGAGGCATCACCGCCATGGGCTATACCCAGCGGTTGCAAGCGGCGGAAAGCTGTGGCACTTACAGCACCCTGACGGTGGAGGATTTCACTCCCCGGGCCAAGGCGGCCATGGAGAGCGCCTTGGCGCAAGCGGCTATGGCGCAGCAGCGTCTGGCGGGGACGGAGCATTTGCTGGCGGCCATTCTGCGGGACGATACGGGGGTGGCGGTGCGCCTGCTGATTCAGTTGGACGGTCGTCCCAATGAATTGCTGGGGGATCTGGCGCGGGTGAGCGGGCCAGCCGCTCCTCCTGTCGCCAAAGGAGCGCCCAAGCAAGGGCGCACCCCAACGTTGGATCAGTTTGGTCGGGATCTCACGGCGTTGGCACGAGCGGGGATGTTGGATCCCGTTGTGGGGCGGGAGGAGGAAATCGACCGTCTCATCCATATCCTGTGCCGCCGTACCAAAAATAATCCCTGCCTGATCGGTGAGCCGGGTGTGGGGAAAACGGCGGTGGTGGAGGGCTTGGCTCAGCGTATGGTGTTGGGGGAGGTGCCGGAGCCGCTTAGGGAAAAGCGGTTGCTGACCTTGGATTTGACAGGGATGGTGGCCGGCACCAAATACCGGGGCGATTTTGAAGAACGGGTCAAAAACGCCTTGGCAGAGGTGACCCGTGCCGGTGACGTTTTGTTGTTTATCGACGAGTTGCACAATCTCATCGGCGCCGGTGCGGCGGAAGGGGCGGTGGATGCCGCCAACATTCTCAAGCCGGTGCTGGCGCGGGGCGAGTTGCAGCTGGTGGGGGCCACCACCATCGACGAGTACCGTCGCCATATCGAAAAGGATGCCGCTTTGGAGCGTCGCTTTCAGCCGATCACGGTGGGGGAGCCCACCCCCGACCAAACCCGAGCCGTGCTGGGTGGCCTGCGGGATAAATACGAGGCCTATCACCGCGTTCGCATCGAGGACGAGGCGATGACCGCGGCGGTGGATTTGGCGGTGCGGTATATTCCCGATCGCTTTTTGCCGGATAAGGCCATCGACCTGCTGGATGAGGCCGCTGCACGGGTGCGCCTGCGGCGGCAATCCTCCTCGGCGGAGGTGCGGCAGATGGAAGGGGAGGTGGCTCGTCTGAATGGAGCAAAGAAGGCGGCTATCCGTGAACAGAATTTTGAGCAGGCGGCTCGTCTGCGGGATGAGGAGCGAGCGCTCATCATGCGGCTGAATCACCGTCTGGAAAGCCAGCAAAAGGCGTGTTCTCCCGCCGATGGGGCGGTGACGGCGGCGGACGTGGCGGCGGTGGTGGCGGAGTGGACGGGAATCCCCGCCGAGCAGGTCACCTGCGAGGAGGGGGCGCGCCTGCGTTCCTTAGAGGATACACTGCACCGCCGGATCGTAGGGCAGGAGGAGGCGGTCAGCGCCGTGGCCAGGGCGGTACGCCGTGGGAGGGTGGGTCTGCAAGATCCCAACCGCCCCTCCGGGTCCTTCATCTTCCTCGGGCCGTCCGGTGTAGGCAAGACGGAATTGTGCAAGGCGTTGGCGCAAGCCCTGTTTGGCGATGAAAAGGCCATCATCCGATTGGATATGTCCGAGTATATGGAAAAGCACGCGGTGTCCCGTTTGGTGGGGTCGCCCCCCGGCTATGTGGGTCACGAGGAGGGGGGGCAGTTGACCGAGGCGGTGCGTCGCCGTCCGTACAGCCTGGTGCTGTTTGACGAGATCGAAAAAGCGCATCCCGATCTGTTCAATTTGTTGTTGCAGATTTTGGAGGATGGCCAGCTGACCGATTCCCGCGGCAGGAAGGTGGATTTCCGCAACACCCTCATCATTATGAGCTCCAACGTGGGGGCACGCCGCTTGGCGGGGGAGGGTCGTGTGGGCTTTGCCGGCGCGGCCCAAGCCACCTCCACAAACGCGCTGCGCAGCGAGGTGATGGGCGAACTCAAACAGCTGTTTCGTCCCGAATTTCTGGGCAGGGTGGACGAGGTGGTGCTGTTTCACCCCCTCACCAAGGAGCAGGGCGCGGCCATCGCCACCCGCCTGTTAGATCGGCTTTGTAAGCGCTTACAATCCCTTGGCTACGGCTGTTCCGTGGGGGAGGAGGTCGCCCCGTATTTGGTGGACGTGGGCTTCGACACCGTCTATGGAGCCCGCCCGTTGCGTCGTGCCGTCCAGTCCAGGGTGGAGGATCCCTTGGCGGAAAAGCTGTTGGCGGGGGCATATCAAAAAGGGGATACCATTGGCATTTCCGTGCGTGACGGAACGGTGGCCTTTACGTAAGAAACGCCCTGCGAGGTTCGCAGGGCGTTTTCCTTGTTATCCGATTTCTCCGTTGTGAAAGGCGGTGGCAAACCACACGTCCTCCAGCGTGAATTCTTTGCCGTTGAGGTAGTTCAGCTCGGCGGCATCGGTGCAAAAGGCAAATTGCAACCGATAGGAGCAGAGCGCTTGCTTGTGGAATCCCGTTCCTTTGTTGAGGGCGTTGGTGCCGTATTTGCCGTCCCCCAGCAGGGGGTGGCCGATGCTGGCTAAGTGGGCGCGGATCTGATGGGTGCGCCCCGTCAGCAGGTGGATCTCCAAAAGGGATAAGCCGTTCTTCTCTTCGATCACCCGATATCGGGTGCGGATGGTGCGTGCCCCCTGCTTTTGGGTGCCGGAGATATAGACGCGATTCTGGGACTCGTTTTTTTCCAAAAACGCTTCCAGCGTATCCTCTGTTTTCGGCATGCTGCCGTGGACGATGCAGAGGTAATATTTTTCGATTTCCCGATTTTTCAGCTTTTCGTTGAGGATGCGCAGGGCTGCCGCCGTTTTGGCGGCGATGACGATGCCGCTGGTGTTGCGGTCGATGCGGTTGACCAGCGCCGGAGCAAAGCTCTGCTCATCGGCGGGGTTGTATTCACCTTTTTCGTATAAATAGCGTTGCACACGAAAGATGAGGGTGTCGGCAAATTCCCGATCATCGGGGTGCACCAACAGCCCCGCTTTTTTGTTCAGCAACAGCAGGTGCTCATCTTCATAGACGATGTCCAGCTGCTTGGAGGCGTGCATAAACTCATAGGTGGGCGGGGCGATCTCTAAGGCGTCGTCCGGCAAAAAGAGGTAGATTTCATCCCCTTCGTTTAGGCGTGAGGAAGCCTCGCACCGTTTGCCGTTGAGGCGGATATCCTTTTTGCGTACCGCTTTATACAGCAAGGACATCGGCAGATTGCGATAGGTTTTGGTGAGAAATTTATCCAGACGCTGTCCCGCGTCGTTTTTGGTGACGGTGACGGTGGTTTTCATAGGGGCCTCCTCTTTACAAACGGGTGCGTATATGGTAGAATAACCGTATATTATGGGGAAAGAAGTGGGATGTATGGCACGACCGCACAAGCCTGGCACCGAGCATGAGGGGCACCGCCAGCGGATGAAGGAGCGGTTCCTGATCAATGGGCTTGATGGCTTCAGCGACCACGAAATTGTGGAACTGCTGTTGTTCTACGCCATTCCTTATCGGGACACCAATCCTCTGGCTCACGAATTGGTCGATCGGTTCGGCAGTTGGATGCAGGTGGTGAACGCGGATTACCGCGATCTCGTCACCGTGCCGGGTGTCACCCCTCATGTGGCGGCCTTGCTCACTCTGGTGGGGCGGTCGGCGGCCCGGTATTATCGGGATGTCATTGCGGGTGACGTGGTGCAGTTGTTTGACGCCGATATGATGGCGCGGTATCTGATCCCTTGGTTCTTGTCCGAAAAGGACGAGTCGGTGGTGATGGTGAGCTTAGACAATAAGCGCAAAGTGCTGAACACCACCCGCATTTTCGAAGGCAGCGTCAACTCGGCCCAGTTCAATATCCGTTTGGCGGTGCAGCAGGCACTGCGAGACAATGCCACTCAGGTGGTGTTGGCGCACAACCATCCCAACGGCTTTTGCTTCCCTTCGGAGGCGGACGTGTCCACCACGCAATACTTGATCGAGGTGCTCAAACCCTTGGACATTAAAGTGGTGGATCACCTCATCATCTCGGAGGGGGATTGCCTGTGTATGTCCCTGCTGGAAGAGACCCGCGATCTGTTTCGTCAAACCATCCCCGATCTGCCGATGGTGGCGGATTAATGGCATTTTAACACATAACACGGAGGAATGCAAGTATGCATCCGTTTCGACATTTTGTTACCATCACCCGCCATCGGCATCGGGTGATTGCCCATTGCTTTCGGGTGGGCATCGGCTGGCAGGGCTTGCGTCACGACCTGTCCAAATATTCTCCTGCGGAGTTTTGGGCCGGAGCCCGCTATTATCAGGGCACCCGCAGCCCCAACGAGCAGGAGCGTGCCGAACAGGGGTATTCGGCGGCGTGGATGCACCACAAGGGGCGCAATCGCCACCACTACGAATACTGGACGGATTACAGCTTGGAGACAAAGCGCATCGAACCGGTGAAAATGCCCATTCGTTATGTGGCTGAGATGTTTTGTGACCGTGTGGCGGCCAGCAAGATTTATCGGGGGGCGGCATACGACGACAGTCACCCGTTGGAATATTTTCTTGCCGCCAAGGCCCGCCGCCGCATTCATCCCGCCACCTCCGATTTGTTGGAGGGGTGGTTGCGTATGTTGGCACAGGAGGGGGAAGCCGTCACCTTCGCCCACATTCGTCAGGCCGTCCAAAAAGGCACCTATTGATCCAAAAGGCAGCTCCAACGAGCTGCCTTTTTGTGTACGAAAAAGAGGACATGAGATATGGTATACTAAAACGCGAAATGGGGTGGCGAAACTCGTCGCCATGTGGTATAATTTCGGTAAAGGACTTCTTAAAAGGAGTGATCTGCGATGTTACAACTGCTCATCGGCCCCTCCGGTAGCGGAAAAACCCATCGAATTTTGGAAAGCTTGACCGCGTTGGCCTCCCGTGGACAGGAAAAGCTGGTTTGGTTGGTTCCGGAACAGCATTCGTTTGAGAGCGAGCGTGCGGTGTTGCGTGCGCTGACCCCCGAGCAGGCCGCTCGGGTGCGGGTCACCAGTTTTTCCCGTTTGGCGGATTTGGTGGCGCGTGAGGTGGGCGGTATGGCCGGTCGGCGGTTGGATGAGGGGGTGCGTGCTCTGCTGATGAGCCGTGCCTTGACCCAGGTTGCCGCCGTGGCAGAGGACACCGCCACCCCCATGCAGGGTTTGCGTATGCGGCTGTCCACAGACAGTGCCTATGTGGAGCAGCTTCTCTCTTTGTGGGGGGAGCTGCGTCAGTGCGCCGTTCCCACCGAAGAGTTGGAGCGGGTGGCGGCAGAAATGTCCCAAGAGGAAGGCTTGTTACCGCAAAAGGTGGAGGCGCTTTATCGGGTGTTTGCCACCTACGAGGGGTTGGCGGGCGCCACCGGCTTGGATGAGCTGGATGACCTGACCCGCCTGGCGGAGCGTCTGCCGGAGAGTACCTTCCCCGACGGAGCCACCGTTTTTGTGGATGGATTTAAGGGCTTCACTGCGCAGGAGATGAAGGTGCTGGAGGCGTTTTTGCCCCGCGTGGAGGGGATGACGGTGGCGTTGTGCACCGACACCCCCGGCAGTCATTGGCCTCAGCAGACGGATTGCCGTCGGGAGTTTCCTCTGTTCTCTCCCGTCACCGCCACGGTGGGGGCGCTGTGCCGTGCCGCCGAGCGTCACGGCCTGACGTGGGAGCTGACCCAATTGACCGAGAATCATCGCACCGAAAGCGGTGCGTTGCAGGCGCTGGAGCGTGGCTTATACGCCCCTGCCCCCGCTGTGTATGAGGGGGATGCCTCCGAGGTTACCGTCACCCCCTGCGCCGATGTGTATGAGGAGTGTGCCTATGTGGCGCGTAGCATCCGCCGTCTGTTGCGGGAGGAGGGCTATCGTTGCCGTGATATCACGGTGGTGGCACGCAACCTCACCGATTATCAAGGCATTTTGGATGAGACGCTTCGCCGTGAAGGGATTCCCTGCTATATGGACACCCGTCAGGATATCCTCTGCGAGCCGCTGGTGGTGTATATTCGGGCGGCGTTGCGGGTGGCGGTGGGCGGTTGGCGCACCGAGGAGCTGCTCCGCCTGATGAAGACCGATCTGTGGCCGCTCTCTCCCACCGAGATTGCCGAGGTGGAAAATTACGTCTATACGTGGGGCATCGAGGGCAGCCGTTGGGAGTGGGATTTCACCGAGAATCCCGACGGTTTGGATAGCAAAGAGAACGAATACAACCGCGCCGCCCTGGCGCGGATCAATGCGCGCCGAGCGGCGCTGATGAAGCCGCTGATGGCGCTGCGGGACAGCTTGCAGGGACGGGTGACCGGCCGTCAGTTTGCGGTGGCGGTGTATACCTGGCTCAGCGGGCAAAAGAGCCTGCCCACCCGCATTAAGCAGCAGATCGAGACGCTGGAAGAGCTGGCCCAGCCGTTGCTGGCGGATCACGCCGAGCGCCTATGGGATCAGGTGATGCAGATTCTCGACCGCTTTGTGTTGGCGTTGGGAGATCAAACCATGCCTGCCTCCCGGTTGGAAGAGATGTTCACCATGCTGTGCCGCACCATGGATATGGGATCCATTCCCCAGAGTTTGGATGCGGTGACGGTGGGCAGTGCCGACCGCATCCGCTACAACGCTCCCCGTGCGGTGTTCGTGCTGGGCGCCAACGAGGGGGTGTTCCCCGCCTATCCGTTGGGCGACGGCATCCTGTCGGAAGAGGAACGTCAGCGCTTGAAGGAGCGGGGCTTGGTGTTGGCGGATGACGTGCTGACCCAGTGCGTGGAGGAGCGGTATTACGCCTATTTGGCGCTGTCTGCCCCCTCCGAAAGATTGACCGTTACGTATCACGTGGGCGGGGAGAATGCTCCTTCGCCGTTGGTGGAGTCCATCAAACGCATCCTGCCCGGCCGCACCACAGGAGTGGCGCAGACGGCAGACGGCAGCGATTTGGAGTCTGCCCACGAGATGTTTGGCCGCTTGGCACAGGAAACGGCGGCCCCTACCGCCCTGGCCCACAGCCTGCGGCAGGTGCTGGGGGAGCAGGCGGAATACGCCCCTCGCTTGGCGGCGGTGGAGCGTGCGGCGCAAGACAGGCCTTTCCGCATCGAGGACGCCGCCCTCGCTCAACGGCTTTACGGCACCGATGTGTGCCTTTCCGCCACCAAGGCGGAAACGTTCTATCATTGTCCTTTCTCTTATTTCTGCAACTACGGTCTGCGGATTCAGCCTCGCCGCAAGGTGCAGGTGGACGCCTCCGTCTTCGGCACGCTGGTGCACTATTTGATGGAAACCTTGATTCCCGTCTACACCGCCAAGGGTGGCTTGGTGGATACCCTGCGTGAGCAGGAGGCCACCCCCGAGAAGGATCGGGAGCTGATGCTCCGTTTGCAGGAGGATGTGGGTGAGGCCGCCGCCGCATATATCGAAAGCGAGATGGGCGGCGCCGCCGAAAAAAGCGGTCGCTTCCTCTATCAGGTGGGGTTGGCCGAACGTTCCGCCTGCAATATGCTGTGGTTTACCTTGATGGAGATGCGCCAAAGCGCCTTTGTGCCGGTGGATTTCGAGTTGAAGATCCATCCCGAAGAGGACACCGACGCCGAGGGCGTGCTGTCCTTGCGGTTGCCCACCTCCGTGGGCAGCGTGCAGATCAGCGGCTCGGTGGACCGTGTGGATCTGTTCCGCCGTTCCGACGGCTCGGTCTATATCCGCGTGGTGGACTACAAAACCGGCAAGAAAACCTTCGACATAAAAGAGATTCCCGCCGGCTTGGGCACCCAAATGCTTCTGTATCTCTTCATTTTGTGCGATAACAGTCGCCGCTATTTGGAGGAGGAAGGGAAACTGCATCCCGCAGGGGTTCTGTATCATTCTCTCGCCGACGTGATGGTGGAGCGGGGCAAGGACCCCACCCAGCGTTTGAAAAAGATGCGTATGAGCGGCCTGCTGTTGGATGACTCCTCGGTGGTGGAGGCGATGGAGCAGGGCACAAAGGGGGTCTTTATCCCCGCCAAGCTCAACAAAGAGGGCAACCCCACCGGCAGTGTGGCCACCCACTATCAATTTCACCTTCTGCGTAAGGCGGTGGAGTCGCTGCTGGTGGGTATGGCTGACCGTTTGGCAGGGGGCGAGATTGCCGCCCTGCCCTTGCAAAAGGATAGCAAATACGATCCCTGCGGCTATTGCGATTATCGGGCTGTGTGCGCCCGCGATGCCGACGCCCCGGTGCGGGAGCTGGCGTCTAAGGATATGGCGCAGGTGATGGCGGAGTTGGAAACCGCCTACGAGGAGGTGAGCGACGGTGAGTGAACGCAAATGGACGGATGAACAATTGCAGAGCATGGATGCCCGCGGTGGCTCGCTGCTGATTTCCGCCGCCGCCGGCTCTGGCAAGACGGCGGTGCTGGTGGAGCGTATTGTTCGCCTCATCACCGATGAAGAAAACCCCGTGGACGTGGATCGTCTGTTGGTGGTGACTTATACCCGCGCCGCCGCCGCCGAATTGCGTCAGCGGTTGAGCAGCGCTTTGTCGAAAAAGATGGCGGAGGATCCGGACAATCCGCGGTATCAGCGCCAGCAGATGCTGCTTCCCCGTGCCAACATCTCCACCGTCCACGGCTTTTGCACGCGTTTGTTACAGGAATACGCCGGCCAGACCGGTCTGCCCATCGGCTTCCGCGTGGCGGAGGAAACCCAGACCTCCCTGTTGTCCTCTCAGGCGATGGACGAGGTGCTGGAAGAGCAGTATCGCCGCCGTGACCCCGCCTTTATGGCGTTGGCGACCCAGCTCAACACCGGTCGCAACGATGCCGCCCTGCGCACGGCGATGGAGCAGGCCTACACCTTCATGCAGGCCAAGCCCTTCCCCGAAAAGTGGTTGCAAGAGCAAATCGACGCCTACACTGCGGTGACTCCCTTGGAGAAGACTCCGTGGATGAAGCCGATTTTGGATCACATCGATATGCTGTTGGAATATGCCGTTCGGCTGTGGCATCAAGCCTATGAAAAGAGCGTTGCCGGCGGCATTGTCCCGTATATAGACAGTATGTTGGCGGAGTATCAGCAGATGAGCCGCCTGCGTGAGTGGCTTCCCACCGCCACCTATGCCGAGCTGCAGGCCACCCTCACCGGCATCCGATTTGAGTCGCTGACCAAAGTGGTCACCAAGGATCCGGTGATGCTGCAATACAAAGAGGAGGCGCAGAAGCTGCGAAACGAGGGCAAAAAGCTGGTTTCTGCCTGCGCCGATCTGGTGGCCGACACCGAGGAGGAGTGCCGCGCCGATTTGGCTAAGATGGCGCCTTTGGTGGATGCCCTCGGCAGACTGGTGCGGGAATATACCGCCCGCTTCACCGCCCTCAAACGGCAGGAAAAGCTGCTGGATTATAACGATCTGGAGCACGAAACTCTGCGTTTGCTGGTGGACCCCCAAACCGAAAGGCCCACCCCGTTGGCGGTGGATCTTTCTCGCCGCTTCTCCCACATTATGGTGGACGAATATCAGGACACCAACGCCGCTCAGGACGCTTTGTTCACCGCTCTGTCCCGCAATGGGCAAAACCTGTTCTTCGTGGGGGACGTCAAGCAGAGCATTTACGGCTTCCGTCAGGCGATGCCTTTCCTGTTCACCAAGCGCCGCAAGGAATATACTCCTTTCAAAAAAGAGAATACCGATTTCCCCGCCACCATCACGCTGAAAAACAATTTCCGCAGCCGTGCCGAGGTCACCGATGCGGTGAATTTCATCTTCCGTCAGTTGATGGACGGCCGCTTTGGCGGTGTCACCTATGGGGAGGATGACGAGCTGAAATGCTCTGCGGAGTATCCCGATGCCTCCCGCCCCACCGAGTGGTTGCTGTTGGATAAGCGAGCCGCCGAGGAAGCGGGCATTACCGCCGTGCAGATGGAGGCGCGTCAGATCGCCCACCGCATCCGCGAGCTGATGCAGGATACCCCCATCAGCGTGGGGAAGGATGGCTTCCGCCCCATGGAATATAAGGACATCTGTATTTTGTTGCGCAGTCGCACGCACCTGGCAACCTACGTAAAGGAATTGGCGGCTATGGGCATTCCTGCCGCCGCCGATAAGAGTAAGGGCTTCCTCACCACCCCCGAGGTACGCACCGCCATGTCCTTGCTTCGCGTCATTGACAATCCTCTGCGTGAGGTGGAGCTCACCGCCGTGATGCTTTCTCCCTTGTTCGGCTTCACCGCCGACGATTTGGCCACCCTCCGTGTGGCCTTCGGCCGCTATCTGCCGTTGTATGTGGCGGTGGAAAAGATGGCCACCGAGGGGGATGACCCCGACCTGTCTGCCCGCTGTGCCATTCTGCTCAACCGTCTGCGCCGTCTGCGTGTGTTGGCGGTGTCCCTGCCTGCCGACCGTTTGCTGGAAACCGCTTTTCGCGAAACGGATATGGAGGCGGTGTTTGCCGCCCGTAGCGGTGGCCGTCAGCGGGTGGCGAATCTGCACCGTCTGGACGGTGTGGCCCGCGGCTTTGAGCAGGGCGGCTTCCGAGGCCTTTCCGCCTTTGTGCGATATATGGATCGTCTGGAAGATCGGGGCAAGGACCTGGAGGGTGGCGACACCCTCGGTCAGGACGGCGTGCGCTTGATGACCGTTCACTCCTCCAAAGGTTTGGAGTTCCCCGTGGTGTTCCTCGTCAATTTGGGCGGTCAGGGTAACAAGGAGGATAGCGGTCCCAAGCTGCTGTTCCACCACGAAACCGGTATCGGTCTCAAGCTTGCCGACAATTTGGAGGGGGAGAAGCACCTGCCCCTGCCGTACCGCGGGGTGCTGTGCTCCCGCAAGCTGGATGAGGCGGCAGAGGAGCTGCGGGTGTGGTACGTGGCTCTCACCCGTGCCAGAGAAAAGCTGATCCTCACCTATACGGTCAAGGATCCTGCCGCCGCCATCGCCAAGGCGGAAACCCGCCTCTCCGATGACGAGGCGTTGTTGCCGGCGGTGGTGCTCCGTTCTTCCTGCCCCGGCGATATGTTGCTCACCGCCTCTTTGCGTCACCCCGACTTTGTCCCCTATCGTCAGTCAACAGAGGTTACCACTTTGTCTGCCGATGAGGCGCTGACCGTGACGGTGTGCGACACGGTGGCTCCCCTCACCGCCGCCGCGGCGGAGCTAATGGCCGCCGAGGACACCGCCCTCACCGCCACTTTGCGTCAGCGGATGGACTATACCTATCCCTACACCCCCTTGTTGGGTGTGCCGGCGATGCTGGCCGCCTCCCAACTCTCTCACCAAAAACTCAGCCGCCAATATGTGGCGCAAACGCCCCCCGCCTTTTTGCAAAAGGAGGGGCTGACCGCTGCCCAAAAAGGTACCGCTTTGCACACCTTTATGCAGTATGCGGACTTTGCCGCCGCCACCGCCGACTCCGTGGCGGAGGCTCAGCGCCTGCTATCCGCCGGCTTCCTCACCGCCGAGCAGACCGCCGTCATCCCCCACGACAAGCTGGAGCGTTTCTTTGCCGGCGACCTCTATCGCCGTATGGCCGCGGCGGATGAGATCTGGCGGGAGTACCATTTCATTGTGGATGTTCCCGCCGGCACGCTGTCCCCCGACCTGCCCGAGGAGATGGCAGGCGAAACGGTGGTGGTGCAGGGTATCGCCGACTGTGTTTTCCGAGAGGGAGATCACCTCGTCTTGGTGGATTATAAAACCGACAGGGTGACCGCCCCTGCCGAACTCATCGACCGCTACCGCAGTCAGTTGTCGTTCTATAAGCAGGCGTTGGAAACCATTTTCGACCTGCCCGTCACCGAGATGCTGCTCTATTCTTTCGCGTTGGATAAAACCGTAGCGGTGAAATAACACAAAAAGAGCCGAGGCGTCAGCCTCGGCTCTTTTTCTTACTTAGGGTGAGCAATCAAACCCGAACCCGCCGCAAAGCGGGATATTTCGGCGCTTTTTGCCTCGCTCGTGCTCGCAAGGCGCCAGCATTACTTCGCCCGATCGAAACAAAAATCCCTCGAAATCTCCTCGCTTTGCGGTCGGAGATTTTGAAAAGAGCAGATTTTTG
>JAFQGI010000032.1 GCA_017415515.1 Clostridia bacterium
CTGCTCTACCAACTGAGCTATCTGGGCAAATTTGGCGACCCGGAACGGGCTCGAACCGTCGACCTCTAGCGTGACAGGCTAGCGTTCTAACCAGCTGAACTACCGGGCCGAATCCAAAATGGTGGAAACAACAGGGCTCGAACCTGTGACCCCCTGCTTGTAAGGCAGGTGCTCTACCAGCTGAGCTATGCTTCCAAACCGGCCATCGCCATAAGCGACGCCACTTATATTACACTATGGCGTCGCTTTTGTCAAGCGATTTTTACCATTTTATTTAGAATTTTTCGGTTTATTTCCCGATCCGCTCCAAATCCTCACGGGTGAAGGTGTACACCGCATCGCAGAAGCGACAGGTGGCCTCCGCCACCCCTTCTTCGTTAGGCAGGCTCAGGCGATCCTCACGGCTCATGGCGGCAAAGGCACGCTCCACCTTTTCCCGAGAGCAGGTGCAACGATACTCAGGCTCGTAGGTATCCAGCACATCGTACTCCATCCCATCCAGCGCCAAAGCGCAGATCTGTTCGGGGGTCATCCCCTGCCCCAGCATAGCGGTGACGGGAGGGAGTTTCGCCACGTTAGCCTCCACTTTGTCGATGACCTCATCGGGGCAGAAGGGCAAAAGCTGCAACAGCAGTCCGCCTGCCGCCTGCACCGTCAGGTCGGGGTTGACCAGCACGCCCAGCGCACACACCGTGGGGGTCTGCTCGCTGGTGGCGTAATAGCTGGTGACATCCTCCGCGATCTCGCCCGAGATCAGCGGCGTACAGCCCACATAGGGCTCGGGTGCGCCGTTATCACGCAGCACCCACAACTGTCCGTCGGTGCCAACGGCGCCGCTGACATCCAGCTTGCCATTGGGCTTCAGTGGAATCTCCACGATGGGATTCTGGGCGTAGCCGCGGACGTTGCCGCTGCTGTCCGACACCGCCATCACGGTGCCGACAGGGCCGCCGCCCGCCAATTTAAGCGTCAGGCTGTCGTCCTTGCCTTTCATCATTACGCCCATCATCGAAGCCGCCGTCAGCAGACGACCCAGTGCAGCGGTGACCACCGCCGAGGGCTTGTGAATGGTCTCGGCGCGGGACACCATATCAGTGGAATCCAGAAATAAAGCCATCACCGTGGCGTCACGGGTCAGGCAACGAATCAGTTTACCCATTGAAATACACTCCGTTAATCGTTCTGTTGGTAAATGGCGTTATTCTTCGCCACCAGCACCCAGCGCTGGGCGTCCTCGGCAGGGGCGGTGAACCGCCGCTCATCATAGACACCCAAGAGGTCAAAGCCCGCCTCAGACAGCAGGCTTTTCCAGGTTTGCAGGCTGTACGCCCGCTCCCGCACCGTATCGGTATAGCGGGTGTAGGTACCGTCCTCCTCCTCGAGGAAGAAATCCAGCGCCATCTCCACCTCGTGGGTGGCGGGAAGATAGCGATTGCGCCAAGCGCAGAGAAACTCATCCCGCTCGTACACAAAGTGATTATCCCCCAGCACGTGGGCGTGCTTATAGGGCGTATTGACGTCAAACACCAATAAGCCGTCGGGGGCGATAAACAACCCCAGACGGCGGAAAATCTCGCGTAAATCCTCGGTGTGGAGAATATGGCTCAGGCTGTCTAACATACACACCGCGCCATCCACCGTACCGTAGAGATCCAGCTCGCGCATATCCTGACACAGGAACAAGATGTCCCGCCCCTCGTCAGCGGCCTTTTCCCGTGCCACCGCCAGCATATCCGCCGAGCCGTCCACGCCGATGACCTCACAGCCGCGGGCGGCCAGCTGAAGCGACAGACTGCCGCTGCCGCAGGCCAGATCCAGAACGGAATCCACCCGCCCTCCATGGCGTGTAAACGCCGCCAGCAGATAATCTGCCCAGGCGGCGTAGTCCACATCATCGGTCAGGGTGTCGTAAAAAGCGGCAAAAGCCCCGTAGCCGTTCATTATTTCTCCTCTGCTTCCATGCGACCGAACACCAGCGCATAGGAATCGCAACCGTAATCCAGTGACCGCTTGACACGGCTGATGGTGGCGGTGGAGGCACCGGTGGTCTTAACGATGTCGCTGTAAACCTTGCCCTCGCTGAGCATCTTAGCCACCACCAAACGCTGGGACAGCGCCTTCATCTCCTGCACGGTGCAAAGATCCTCAAACAGCATATAGCACTCTTCACGGGTTTGCAGTTTCAGGATGGCATCAAACAAGAAATCCACGTCTTTGCTTTTGATTTTGGAACTCAAAGGGAACCCTCCTTTTAATTCTCAGGTACCATTATTATACAACAACACTTTCACAAAGTAAAGGGTTAAATTGCGAAAACGGTAAAAAAAGTGTCCGTTTCGGATGAAACGGACACTTCGCACCGGATTGATCCCGGGTTTTTACGCTAAGGTAATCTTGTGATAGACCTTTTTACCCTTTTTAATAATGGCGGCACCGTCCACAAAGTCGGCATTGCTCAGGGTAGCGGCAGGATCGGTCACCTTCACATCGTTGACAGAGACACCGCCCTGCTGCACCAGGCGGCGAGCCTCACCCTTGGAGGCGGCTAAACCCGCATTCACCATCACGTCCAGAATACCCATACCCACGGCGTCGGCGATGACGGTGGTGGGCATATTCTCGGTGTTGCCATTACCGGAGAACAGTGCACGGGCGGCAGCCTGTGCCTTCTCCGCCTCCTCGGTGCCATGCACCAGAGCGGTCAGCTCGTAGGCCAAGATCTCCTTGGCGGTGTTGAGCTGGCTGCCCTCCCACTTGTCCATCTCGTCGATCTGCTCGATGGGCAGGAAGGTGAGCATACGCAGGCACTTGAGCACGTCCTGATCGCCCACGTTGCGCCAGTACTGATAGAAGTCGTAGGGCGGGGTCTTGTTGGGATCCAGCCACACCGCGCCGCTGGCGGTCTTGCCCATCTTCTTGCCCTCGGAGTTGAGCAGCAGGGTGATGGTCATGGCATGGGCATCCTTGCCCAGCTTACGGCGGATCAGCTCGGTACCGCCCAGCATATTGCTCCACTGGTCGTTGCCGCCAAACTGCAGGTTGCAACCGTGGGTCTGGAACAGACGATAGAAGTCGTAAGACTGCATGATCATATAGTTGAACTCCAAGAAGGACAGACCCTTCTCCATGCGCTGCTTATAGCACTCGGCACGCAGCATATTGTTGACCGAGAAGCAGGCACCCACCTCACGCAGCACCTCGATATAGTTGAGATCCAGCAGCCAGTCGGCGTTGTTCACCATCTGGGCCTTGCCCTCGCCAAATTCGATGAAACGCTCCATCTGCTTCTTGAAGCAGTCGCAGTTGTGCTGGATGGTCTCGCGGGTCATCATTGAGCGCATATCGGTGCGGCCGGAGGGGTCACCGATCATAGCAGTGCCGCCGCCGATGAGGGCGATGGGCTTGTTGCCCGCCATCTGCAGGCGCTTCATCAGGCACAGCGCCATAAAATGACCCACGTGCAGACTGTCGGCAGTGGGGTCAAAGCCAATATAGAAAGTGGCCTTGCCGGCGTTGATCAAATTTTTGATTTCCTCTTCGTCGGTAACCTGGGCAATCAGCCCACGGGCCACCAATTCTTCGTAAACGGTCATTGGTATCTCTCCTTGAATCATTGTAATGCCTAAATTGGGGTTATTATACTGTACTATACCCTGTTCTGTCAACCCTCGGTGTCCTCATGGGAGGAAGTGTTCTTCTTTTTCTTCTTAGCGGCAAAGAAATCCAGCACCGTTGGCAACGCGATCAGGGCGGTGATCGCCGCCCCCATCCCATGAAACAGAATGTTGACGGGGCCCACATGATGCTTGACATCCAGCCAAAGCAACAGCGCCCACGCCACCAT
Organism: Clostridia bacterium; assembly: GCA_017415515.1. GTDB lineage: Bacteria > Bacillota > Clostridia > Oscillospirales > Acutalibacteraceae > UBA5905. The sequence continues at coordinate 3,845 of JAFQGI010000032.1, forward strand.
AGCCAAGCACCACAGCACCTTGCCCACACGCTTGGCGGATTGTTTGTTTTTCTGCATCAGCTCTTGCAGATACAGTTCGTGCTGACGGCGCTCCTCTTCCGTCATCTCCTCAGGCTGATTGCCATGAGACGGCTTCATTCGGTTCCCTCCTCTGCTCGAATACGCAATTCCTTAGCGGCGGATAAGGCCGCATCGGTGACGTCACCACCCATAATGCGGGCCAATTCCCGCAAGCGGGCATCCTCTGCCAAGGCATCCACCGCCGTATAGGTGCGGCCGTCGGACACCGACTTACTCACCAACAGATGGGTGTGACCACAGGCGGCAATCTGTGCCAAATGGGTAACGCACAAGACCTGCCGCTCGGCGGCAATGCGGCGCATCAGCGTGCCCACCTTGGCGGCGGCGCGACCGCTGATGCCGCTGTCTACCTCGTCAAACACCAAGGTGTCGATGTCGTCCACCTGTGCCAGCACGCTTTTGAGCGCCAGCATAATGCGGGACAATTCGCCACCCGAAGCGGTCTTGGCAATCGACTTAGGCGGCTCACCGGGATTGGAAGCGATGAGAAATTCCACCGCATCGCCGCCGATGGAGGTGAGGGCGGTGGGCTCGATGGACACCGCCAAGCGAACGTGAGGCATATCCATAAAGGCCAGTTGCGCCTGTACATCCTGTTCAAAGCGTACAGCCGCCTCTTTTCTGGCGGCGGTGAGCCGGCGGGAGGCGGCGATGGTGGCCTCTTTCGCCACATCCAACTGCCGCTCCAATTCGGCTAAATACGCATCGGAGGACTGAATGCTTTGCAGTTCGGTCTGCATCTCAGCCAACGCATCCAACAAAGCCTGCTCATCGGTGACGTTATGCTGTTTCATCAGCCGTCCGATGAGAGCCAGCCGATCCTCCAAGGTGTTGAGTTCGTTTTCGTCAAAGCAGAGGCGGTCTTCAAAATCCGCCGCCTCCTCGGCAATCGCCTGCACGTCGTATAAACAGCTTTGCAGGCGTTTAGCCAGATCCGCCAAATCATCGGTGATCCGTCCGGCGGTCTGCAATGCGGCTACCGATTCAGTCAGGCGAGTCAGCACACCGCTCTCGCCGCCGCTTTCGTCATCCTCCATAGCCCCGCGCACCAACCGCAGATGGCCTGCCAGCTTTTCGCTGTGGCGGGCAAGCTCACGGCGAGAAAGCAGCTCCTGCTCCTCCCCCACTTTGATATTGGCTTGTTCCAACACAGAAATCCACTGGGTGAGTTGGGTTGTGCGGAATTCCTTTTCTTGTTCGTTCATGGTCGCCGCCTTGATGGCGCGGTGAATGCGGCAATACTCCGTGTAGGCGGTACCGTATCCCACGATCACCTCAGCAGGAACACCCAGACGGTCCAAATACTCCACGTGCCGCTCCTGTTGAAGCAACGCTTGATTCTCGTGCTGTCCGTGGATATTCACCAACAAACGACCGATGCGCCGCAGAGATGCCACGGTGGTGGGGCGATCGCCCACACGGCAACTGCCCTTTCCATCGGCAGTGATCGTGCGCTGAATCAGCAGGGTACCGTCCTCCTCGGGGGACAGCTCCAACTCTGCCAGCACCGCCAACACCGCCTGCGGCAATTCATCGAACACGCCGGCGATATAGGCGCGGTCGGCACCGTGACGCACCACGTCGCGGGTGATGCGCTCCCCCAGCAGGGCATTGATGGCGTCGATGACGATGGATTTGCCCGCACCGGTTTCACCCGTCAGCACGGTCAAGCCCTTGCCAAACGAAATGTCGGTCTTTTCAATCACCGCCACATTTTCGATATGTAAACTTTGCAACATACGGATTTACCTTCTTATCTTTCCGTTTCACTGAGCGTTTTCTTCAATTCAATGACCAAATCTTCGGCATCCCGCTCACTGGTGACGATGCAAATAAACGTGTCGTCACCCGCCAAGGTGCCGATCACCTGATCCCAATGCAAGGAATCCATAGCGGCACAAGCCGCCTGAGCCATACCCGGCAAGCAGTGCACCACTACGATATTTTGGGCGTATTGCACCCGCACCACCGAGCCGCCGAAGATGGAGTGGAACCGGGCCGAAATCGGCTCGTGATGCCCACCCTTGGCAGTGGTATAACGATAACCGCCACCGCGAACAGGGCTTTTGATCAGCCGCAGTTCTTTGATATCGCGGGAAACGGTGGCCTGGGTGACCGCATAGCCTGCCTGGCGCAGATGTTCCTGCAATTCCTCCTGCGTTTCCACGGCGTTGTTGTTGATAATCTCTAAAATCTTGGCGTGTCGTCTGGTTTTCATACACTCATCTCCTGTCGGATAATTTGCGGCGCAGTCGCTCATAAAACGAATCGCAACGCAAGCGGAGCAAACGAACGGTTTTCTCTGCCCGCCGAACGGTCACGGAATCGGCAGAGGTCAATCGAATACTCTCCTCGCCATCCACGGTCACATAGGCAGGCGCGCCGTCTGCCGCCACGGCGGTGGCGGTCAAGGTGACGCCGGCCGGCCAAATGCGGGGACGGGAATCCAAAGAATGGGGACACACGGGGGTAAGCAGCACACAATCCACCGAGGGGTCCACCACCGGACCGCCCGCCGACAACGAATAGGCTGTGGAGCCGGTGGGCGTGGCGATGATGACGCCATCCCCGCGGCAGGATAACACCTCGCCGCCGTCGGCGTGCACCGTCACGTCAACCAAACGGGACAGGCCGCCACGGGAGATCACCGCCTCGTTTAAGGCGTAGCGAACCATAGTGCTGTCAGCGGTATGTACGGTCACTTCCAGCAGCGTGCGCTTATCCACGGTGTAGTTGCCGCTGAGCAAGGCGGGCAGAGCGTCCAGCTCGTCGGCTTCCAGACCGGCCAAAAAGCCCAAATGACCCGCGTTGATGCCCAGCACGGGGCAATCCGCTTTGGCCGCCGCCTTCGCCACGTGAACGATGGTGCCGTCACCGCCAACGGCAATGGCCGCATCGCAACCGTTCAGCGCTTCGGTCAACTGCGGCATGGACGGCAAGCCGCCCTCGCTGCACACCACCCGCACGTTGGCTCCCAACTGTGCCAGTTGCTGAGACACCGTCTTCACCAAGGCATCGTTTTCGATTTTCACTTGATTAGGAACCACGGCAATCCGCATACCGATTCCTCCTCTGCGTTATGTTAGCTGTTCAAAGGCTGTCTGCGCAATCGCCGCCGTATCCCACACGGGGACAACAGACACATCGCGGCGCAGCACCGCCAAATACTCAATATTTCCTTCGCCGCCGGTAATGGGAGAATGCCCCAACCACAGCGGGGTAAGTCCACTCTCGGCAAACAAGCAAAGCTGGCGGGATAACACCTGTGCGTGAACTTTGCGATCCTTGACCACGCCGCGCTTGCCGACAGCCGCCTTCCCCGCCTCAAATTGCGGCTTGATCAGACACACCAAGGTAGCATCCTGTGCCAAATAAGGCAGAATGGCAGGCAACACATGGGACAGTGACACAAAGGACACGTCCACCGAGCAAAACGTAACGCTCCCTGCCGCCACGGCGGCAGATAGCGCATCGCTGCGGATGTCGGTGCCTTCCAGCACCACCACGCGGGGGTCCCCCCGCAAACCGGGATGGAGCTGATCGTGTCCCACATCCACGGCATACACCTTAGCGGCGCCGTTCTGCAACATACAGTCGGTGAAACCACCGGTGGAGGAGCCCACATCCATCGCCACCGCATCGGTCAGGGACAAACCTGCCGCCACGATGGCTCGCTCTAACTTATAGCCGCCGCGACCCACGTATTTTTGTGTGGGGGCGGTGCATTCCACCACATCGGTGGGGGCGATGCGGCGGGACGCTTTGGTGACGGCAACGCCATTCACCGTGACAAAGCCTGCCTCAACCAGTTCCTTCGCCTTTTCTCGTCCGCTGGCGGCTCCCACTGCCACCAGATGGGCGTCAAGGCGTTCCCCTTTACCGTCCATAAGCCTGTTCCTTTACAAAAGCTTCGATGCCCTGTGCATCCAAGCCCACACGGTGCAAGCCCTGAGCGGTGGTGCAGGCACCCAAGGTTTCTTCAATAGCGCGGATGGCGTATTTGCCGCCAAAGCCCGCCTGCATCAGGCGGCTGCCCAGCAGATCACCTACGCCGCCGCGGGTCTCTTCCAGCACCAGCACACAACGGTATTGCTGTGCCAGCGCCACCACTTCCGCTTCCACAGGCAGAATGCGGTTCAATTTCAAGACGGATATCAACTTACCCTCGGCGCGGTAGCGACGGCACAGCGCCAACACCTCGCCATAGGTGCGACCATAGGTCACCAACAGCACGTCGCGGCCACCATCGTCATCCAAGCAGAACGGCTTTTCTTCCGGCACATAATCCGCCAACGAAGCATCCTCTCCACCCTTGGGATACCGAACGGCGGCAATGCCGTCGGCATCGTATAACGCCTGCCGCAAATGCAGATCCAGCTCTTGAAAGTTGGAGGGCGCATACATAGTCACGTTGGGAATGGTGGCAAGCATTGCCACATCGTAGATGCCCTGATGGGTCTCGCCGTCATCCGGCACCACGCCGGCACGGTCGATTGCCAACACAACGTGGTTGTTCATCAAGGCGGTATCGTTAATGAGCTGGTCATAGCTACGTTGCAAGAAGGTGGAATACACCGCGAACACCGGAAGCAATCCGCCCCGCGCCATACCGGCGGAGAAGGTGACGGCGTGCTCCTCTGCGATACCCGTATCGAAAAAACGGGTGGGATATTTCTGGGCAAACTCTTCTAAGCAGGTGCCCTTGATCATCGCGGCGGTCACCGCCACGATGCGGCTATCCTCTGCCGCCAAACCGCAGAGAGTTTGACCAAAGCGAGAGGAAAAGCTCTCGCCGCCGCTTTGCGGTATACCGGTGTCGGGATCAAAGCAGGAAATGCCGTGATAGGTATCCGGCTTTTCCTCCGCATAGGGGGTGCCTTTTCCCTTGATGGTGTTGACGTGCAGCAGCACCGGCTTACCCACGCTCTTGGCGGCACGGAACGCCTCAATGAGATCGTCCAGGTCGTGTCCGTCTACGGGACCCATATAGTGGAAGCCCATATTTTCAAAGAAAGAGGTGCCGGAATACACCGAACGCTTCAACTTGGTCTTAACAAACTGGATGAACCGGGTGAGCGGACGGCCGATCAACGGGGTGTGGTTGAGTATTTTGCTCAGCTTTTGCTTAACACGCACATACTTAACCTTTGTGCGCAAATGAGACAGATACCGTGCCACAAAACCCACGTTTTCGCTGATGGACATCTTATTGTCGTTGAGCACCACAATCAGACGGTCTTCACTGCGGCCGGCATTGCTCAGGCCCTCGTAGGCCAGGCCGCCGGTCAATGCGCCGTCACCGATGACGGCGATGGTATAGCTCTTATCCCCCGTCAGCGCCTTAGCCTTGGCGATACCGTTGGCCACCGAGATAGAGGTGCTGCTGTGACCTGCCACAAAGGCGTCGTGGACGCTTTCGGCAGGATTGGGAAAGCCGCTGATGCCCCCCTGCTGACGCAGGGTGTGAAAACGGGTATAGCGGTCGGTCAGCAGCTTATGAGCATAGCACTGGTGCCCCACGTCCCAAACGATCGCATCCTTGGGGGTGGTGAACACCCGATGCATCGCCACCGTCAGCTCCACCGTTCCCAAATTGGATGCCAAATGACCGCCGGTGCGGGAAACGGTTTCCACCATCTTCTGCCGTAATTGGGCACACAGATCGGTGAGCTCTTTGGTATTCATTTTTTTAATATCCTTGGGAGAATGGATGTGTTCCAATCTCTTCATACATAGTCACCCTTTTTAGTGATCTCGATTCAGCAAAGCCTCGGCCAGTTGACGCAGGCTGTCGACCTCATGCCCAAACACAGACAGCGCCGCCACCGCTTCGGCGGTGCGCTGCGCCGCCAAACGGCGTGCCGCTTCCAAACCCAGCAGAGATACGTAGGTAGTCTTTTCATTTTCGGCGTCGCTGCCCACCGGCTTGCCCAGCTTTTCGGCAGATGCGGTGACGTCCAAGATGTCGTCAATGATCTGGAAAGACAAACCGATACCCTCGCCAAAGGTGCGGGCGGCCTGCTCCTGCTCCGGGGTGGCGCCCGCCAAGCGAGCACCCATCACACAGGCGGCAATCAGCAAAGCGGCTGTCTTGCCCCTCTGCAACGCTTCCAGCGTGGCCAAGTCAATATTCTTGCCCTCGCTGTCCAGGTCGATGACCTGACCGCCCACCATGCCGTCGATGCCGGCGGCGTCCGCCAACGCAGAGGCGGCACCCAACACACCATCGGCGGTAAGAGAACCTCGGTTTTTAGGCGAAAGGATGGTTTCAAACGCCAAATTCAGCAGGCCATCCCCCGCCAACAACGCCATGGTTTCGCCATATACCGCGTGGGTAGAGGGTTTGCCGCGGCGGAGCAGACTATTGTCCATACAAGGCAGGTCGTCGTGCACCAGCGAGTAGGAATGGATCATTTCGATGGCCGCCGCGGCGGGCATCGCCGCCTCAGGGGCGCCACCGCACAGGCGGCAAAACTCCAGCGTCAGCACCGGACGAATCCGCTTGCCCCCATCGGCGCAGGCATAGGCCATCGCCTCAGCCACCACCGTCTGCAAGCCGCCGGTAGCGGGCATATAGGCAGGCAACAGCGCCTCAAAGCGATCACAATGCGCCTGCAACTGGTTGGTGTAAATAGACATAGTGTTTACCTCTCCCACAAAAGTATGGTCAAGAATTACAAAGACAATTCCTCACCCATATCCTCGCCCAAACGATCGGCGATGCCGGCATCGGTGTCACCGTTTTCCACGGCGGTGAGCTTGATAATCTTCTGCTCTGCCGTTTTGATCTGCTCGGCGCAATAGGCGGTCAGCTTGGTGCCCTCCTCAAACAATTTCAGAGAATCGTCCAGGGTGCAACGACCGCTCTCCAACGTTGCCACAATCTGCTCCAGGCGGGTCATCGCCTGCTCAAAAGTCATATCAGCCATTTTCCGTTTCCTCCCGAATATTCGTGACGGTACAATCCACGGTACCGTCAGTGAGTTTCAAACACAGGTTGTCCCCCGCTTTGACGCGGGAAACACTGTCCAGCACGCCGCCATCGGCGGTATAGCCGATGGCATAGCCACGACCAAGCACCTTCAGCGGGCTGAGGGCATCCAGTTTGGATGCCGCCGCCGCCAAACGGCGATCCGCCGTGCTCAGCTGCCGCTGGGCGGCAGAAGCAAAGCGACGGGTAAGGTAGTCCAGGCGCATCGCCTGCTCCTCGGTATAATACTGCGGTGCGGAAAGGCACCGCTTGTCCTTCAAAAGCTTCAGCCGTGCTTCGGCGGCGGTCAGCACGCCGCGGCAACCGGTGTTCAAGCGGGAATGAAGCATCTGCACCTGGGACCACAGGCGAGCCCGATCCGGCACCGCCAACTCGGCGGCGGCAGAGGGAGTAGGCGCACGCAGATCCGCCACAAAGTCGCAGATGGTGAAATCCGTTTCGTGTCCCACGGCGGAGATGACGGGAATGGCGGAATCCGCCACCGCACGAGCCACCATCTCCTCGTTAAACGCCCACAGATCCTCGATGGAGCCGCCACCGCGACCCACGATCAGCATGTCGGCGGCCTTGGCGGCATTAAATCGCCGGATGGCATTCACAATGGACGGTGCGGCACCGTCACCCTGCACCAACACGGGGCAGAACACCACCTGTGCCAACGGATAACGGCGACCAAGGACGTTGAGAACGTCCCGCACCGCCGCACCGGTGGGCGACGTGATCACACCCACACGGGTGGGATACGGCGGCAAAGGACGCTTGCGACTTTCGTCAAAGAGTCCCTCTGCTGCCAGTTTCTTTTTCAGTTGTTCGTAGGCAATCTGCAAAGCACCTACGCCATCGGGTTGCATCTCCTCGATGTAGATCTGGAATGCACCGCCCGCCTCATACAGCGACACACGGGCACGAACGATCACCCGCATACCATCCTCAGGCGTAAAAGCCAGTTTGGAGGCGTATCCCTTGAACATCACCGCCTTGACCGCGGCGGTATCGTCCTTAAGGGTCATATAGAGATGTCCCGTTTTATAGTGGTTGGTGAAGTTGGAAATCTCACCGCCGATGTATACCGCCGCCAGATTGCGATCGCTCTCCAACAGGTTTTTCACATAGCGGTTGAGCTGTCCCACCGATATGACTTTCATCGGTCTTCCTCCCGCATTTTGCACAGGCAGGCGATGCCTGCCGCATTATCCGCCGAATAGATCGGCGGGGCGAAATGACCGCCGAAGCGGTCGGTTAAGGTCTGTTTTAACATCTGATTGGACATCACGCCGCCGGCATACACCAACGGCAGATCGCCGTACTGCACCAACAGTGCCTCGGTCATACCCGTCACAGCGGCACGAACACTATCCAAGCAGAAGCGTGCCACCTCAGCAGGCGGCTCACCTGCCGCCAAGCGGTCACGGCACTGATTCTCCACACCCGACAGGTGACAATCACAGCCTTTGAGGGTAGGGCGCACACGATAGGTGCTCTGCGCCTGTGCCGCCAACGCCTCCAGCGCGGGTCCGGCAGGAAACGGCAGACCCAGCATACCGCCCACGCGGTCGATGAGCTGGCCCGCCTTGAGATCCAGTGAATGGCCCACCACCCGACAACGGATGATACAATCGGCATCCGGCTCCACCAACAGTGCATCGGTGGTACCGCCGGACACGTGAAAAGCCAAAAAGGGCGCCTGACGCAGATACAGACAGTCTGCACCGGTCAGCGCCGCCATAATATGCCCCTGCTGATGGGTGAAGAAATGCACCGGAACACCCAGCGCCGCACCCAACTGGCGTGCCGCACCGGCACCCACCAAAAAGCAGGGCATATACGACCCGTCCACCTGCTGTGGGCGGTCGGAGGCGGCCACAGCAAGGATGCCGCCGCTCATAGCCTCGGTTAGCCGCTCCATCACGTCGGGAAGCTGGCGGGTGTGATGAAACACGGCGTCACTCTGCCGCAACCCCATCTCCCCCATCTTGACCGGCAGGAGCTGCTTCGCCTGCTGGGGCTTGTCCGCCCCCTGCGGCCAATAGGCGGCAGAGGTGGTATAGTTGCTGGTGTCCAGCCCTAAGTAGCCGCTCATGCTTCTGCGCGGGAAATGCTGCCCAAAATGCCGTTGACGAAAGAGGAATCCTCCTCGCCGCCGTAGCGCTTGGCCAGCTCCACCGCCTCGTTGATGGCAACGCTGTCGGGGGTGGCTTCATAAAATTTCATCTCGTAGATGGCCAAGCGGAGCACCGCCAGCGCCACACGGGAAATGCGGTTGTGGCTCCATTTGTGAGAGTAAGCCTCGATGAGGGCATCCAACTCTGCCAGCTTTTCCTCAGCGCCCTGCGCCAATTCCAGCGCAAAAGGCTCGATGATGCACTCACGGGCGTCCTGTGCCCCCTCCGCCAGGTCCATCACCGGCAGATCGTTAAAGGATTTTTCAAACAGCAGAGCAAAAGCCTGCTCACGGGATTTTCTTCTGGACATATACATCCCCTCCGCTTTCATCTTTCGTATAAATATACAATCCGGCATAGCAAGAAGGCCCTCTACCCTTTCGTAGAGGGCCTGCGTCATCAGGCGTTCTTTTCGTCGGTTTCCACACCGTCCACATGGACGTTAATGCGGGTGACGGGTCTGCCGGTCATGGCCTGCACAGCCGTCTTGATGTTCTGCTGCAAAGCCAATGCCGTATCCTGAATGCGGGCACCCTGCTTGAGGGTGATATACACATCCAGAATGGTATCGTTTTCGGTGTTGAGCACACGCACGGCACGGGCCGCATCGTTACGGGAAATGATGCCGCGGATATCCGCACCGCGACCGGCCAAACCGGCCACGCCCTCCGTCTCCAATGCAGCGGTGGCGACGATCGAGGCCACCACGCCCTCGGAAATGATGCAGCTGCCTTCTGCTGACTTGAACTCTTTGGCGTCCATAGGGATTCCTCCTTTGTGTTGTCCGCACTGCGGTCATTAACGTGATTATGGGACAATTAGAAAGCCGTAAACCGGCTTCCTCTCCACTTTTCTATACTATTATAACACAAAGTTAGAAATAAGCAATATTTTATTACAAAAATACCGAAATTTTTATGCACCCGCCGCCATGATCTGCACTTGATCCGCCGCCACATCGGACTGGGACACCACGATTTGCAAAATTTGCAGGCTTTCCTGCTGCTGCAACTCCTCTTGCTGTACCACCACGCTGCACCGTTCGCCGTCAATGTACACCACGCTGTCGGCAAAGCCTTTGGCCAACAGCAAATTCTCAATGTTGCTCTCCTGCAACACGTTTTCCGCGATGGCGGTGGCCTTTTCGGTGGCGCGTGCCTTATCCTCTGCCGAGGCCTGCGCACTGTCCAGCACCTCCTGAATGATAGACAAGGCCTCCTCGCGGGCGGCGGTGCGCACAGAACGTGCCTCTTCAAAATAGGAGGGTTCCCCATTCGGGTCACTGACCCCCGCCCCTACGAAGGTGGCGTCCCCCAAATTGGCGTCGTTTTTCTTAGCGGCGGTGTCCTTTCCCTTGGTGGTAGACGGGGAGCCCACCAAATAAAAATTGAGATATACGGCCAACCCCAAGGCGCCCACCAACGCCACCAGCATCCACTGCTTTTTCTTCAAAAATTTCTTCATCCCTGTTGCCTCCTACTCTTGTTTCACAACGCAGACGCGTCGCTCGGAAATATGAAAGGCGGTAGACACCACCTCGATCACCCGTTGCCGTGTGACGGCGCTGTCGCCGCCGTCGCACACCACCGCCACCCCTTTCACCGTGGGTTGAAGATGGGTGAGCAGCAATCCCACCGGCCCTGCCTCCGTGTCCACCGTCAGGTAGTTCTCGCTCAGCGAGGAGGAGCCATCCACCCCCACCGAAGAGGCGGTGTCGGTGGCATACACCGTCTGCACGTCGCTCTCCAAGGTCACCATCACTCGGCAAGCACCTACCCCCTCCACCTGCCTCAGCAAGGCGGAGATACGCGTTTCCATCGCTCGCTCCACTTGGGAGGCGGTAAGAGAAACGGCGGTTTCCTTTGTCTCTTCTTTATGAGAAGGCAACCACTCCGACACAGCAATCAATGCGATGCCCGCCAACCCGACCCAGAGCAACAGCCGCATCACCTTATCCTTGTTCCACGTCTGCCATCGCTTCATCCACCCGTATCTTGCCATACCGCTACCTCCACTGCCGTGCCCAACCGCTTTTCCGCCACCTGCTGTACAGCAGTGGCACGGCGAGCAACCTCCTCGTCCACATAAAGGATGATCTGTCCCATACTTATGCTACCGTCCTCTCCAATATCCATATCGGTCACCACTTTTTTCGCCGACCAGCCATAACCGGACAACGATTGATTCACCATCCGCAACAGCGTATCGTTCACCTGTGCCACCATCTGTTGTCGCATACGGGCCGTGATCTGCTCGGAATCGGCCGTGCTTTCCTGTGTAAAGTCAGGAAGCTTCACACCGCCAAAAAGCCCGGAAATTGGGGACAAAAGCACACACAAAAACAAGCAAGGCAGCAACATGCGCCCCTGCTGACCCAAACGGTTATCCGGAAACAGCTGGCGAAGCAATGTACAAACCACCGCGGCGGCACAAACCGACACCGCCCATTGGCGCACCCCATCCATCCCATCAACCTCCCGCAACAAACGCCACCACCGAGGTGGAAAGGATCATCAGCAGGGCAAACACCGCCAACACGGCGATCAGCACCTTGACCGCCCCTGCGGCGGTGCGGCAAAGCGTGTCCAACGGCGTGAGCCCAAACAAAGCGGCGGCGCCACCCGCCAACTGCAACCCCACATTCCAACACACACAGGAAAGCAGCGGCGGGACGGTCACCAGCACCACCGCCAGCAACCCGAATGCCCCCACCGTGGAGCGCAGCAGGCCGCCGCATCCCATCACCGTGGCGTAGGCCTCGCTGAGCACCCCTCCCACCACCGGGACGAAATTAGAAAGCGAGAATTTCACCACACGACTGCCCAAGCTATCCCCCGCCGACGCCACCATTTGTTGCAGCGACAGAAAGCCCACAAACAAAGAGGAAAACAGCCCCAAGCCCCACATAACGGTCTTATGGATGGCACCGCTGAAACGGTCCAGACAAAACCCATCCGCCACCGACCCGGTGCAACCCAAAGCCAGCGACACCAATAGGAAGGGAAAGACGATCCCTCTCAGCAGCCACAACAACAAGTGGATGGCCGCCAGTAGGGTTGTCTGGTAGGATACGGCGCTAACAGCCTTGCCACCCGTTGCCAAGATGGCACCATACACCGGTACATAAGCGGTGAGAAACACCGTCACCTGCTGAATGGCCTCCCACACGCGGGAAAACAAGCCGAATAACGGCACCAGCACCGCACCGCCTGCCGCCAACACCGCCACCCCTTGATAACTGCGTCGCAAGGACAGACTGCCCACAGCCCCATCCAAGCCACTGAACAAGGCGCACAGCAGCACCACCGCCAGCAACATCCCCAAGGTTTGCCTTGGGCCTGAGGCTTGAGTATACAGCAGATTCGTCAGCAGTTGCGCCGCATCGCCAAACCCCAGCTCGGCATAAGACGAAGGGTCGAGGGCATTCAGATCCAGGCTATCCAGCAACGCTTGCACGTTTTGCGGCAAACGCTCCGGCAGATCGGCGGCACCACTGGACTGCATCTGTTGGGTATAGGCCTCCCACACCTCTGCCGTCATCCCATCACCGCCTGTCCATTGACCACACGCACAATCAGCGAGAGAATTTCCTCATACAAGGGCACCGCCAACAGCAGCAGCAAAATCCGACCCGTCAGCTCCGCTTTGCCCGCCAAGGCGGTGTCGCCGGCATCCCGACAGGTGTCTGCCGCCAACTGAGTGACTAAGCAGATGCCGGCGCCGCGGAGCACCACCCCCAAATGATTTTCCTCCACCCCACCCAAAGCGGTCATCCGACGCAAGGCGGAGATGAGCGGAGACAACTGCCCCAGCAGCATCCCCGCCACCAGCACACCGGCCAACAGACTCAGGCACACCGCCAGCTCGGGACGCTGTGAACGCAGCACAGCCGACAGCAATCCCCCACACAGCAGCAGCCCCACCGCCGTCACCAACACTTCCGTATGGGTCATAGGCCAAACACCGACTTGACCGTAGCGAACAGATCGCTGATCTGCACCACCACCATCGACAGCACCACAATCAATCCCGCCAGGGTGAGCAGCATTCCCTGCTCCTCCCGCCCCGAACGGATGAGCAGTTGATTGAGCACCGACACAATGATGCCGATGGCGGCAATCTTAAATATCAAATCCACATCCATATCTTTTCTCCTTACATCAGCAATAGCATCAGCGCCATACCGCCCGTCAACCCCAACACCCGATATACCCGCCCTTTCTCCTGCCACACACGGCGAGCTTCCCCCTCCTGTGCCGACAGCAGACTGCGATAATACTCGATATGCGCCTGCTGTCCTTCAAGATCGGTGTGGCCGCATCCTGCGGCAAATTCCAGCAGAAGCTGACGATCCGACGGCAACATCGCCCCCTCCCCCTCCGCCTTTTCCAAGGCGGAGGCAAAGGCATCCGCAAAGGGGATATGAGACAGCTCCTTCGCCACCTCTTGAACCAAGGGAAAGGCGGCAAAGGCCTCACCTTGTGCCAGCCGTTGCCACAAATCCGGCATCGGCAAAGAGGTGTAGCTCATCTCCTGCCACAGCCCTTGCAGCAGCCGTCCGCACATCTCCAAAAACACCACGCGCCGTCGCAGACGATGGGAGGCGTACAAACCCATCCCCGTCCCCGCGACCACCATCAACAATCCGCCAATCCACCCCATCGGGTGTCACCTCCGGTATGTAACAGCCCCGTATTCTTCCGGGGATTTCACGCCCATGCAAAAAGACCCATCGCGGGAAAACGTACCGACGGATGAGATCCCGCACAAAGGGTTGGTGCGCCATCTGCGCAGGAGCATAACCGTGCAAGGTAGCCACCACCGCCACACCGGCATGAGCACAATCCGCCACCGCCTGCACCTCCGCACCGTCGCCCAACTCATCCAACAGGATAACATCCGGTGCCAAACAACGCACCGCCTGACGAATCCCCACCGCTTTGGGATACCCCCGCAACACGTCGCATCCGCTCAGCGTATCTTCCAGCGACAGCTCCCCTCGCTCGTCCACCACCGCCACACGACAGTGACGGGAGGCGAGCTGTGCCGCCAAATCCCGCAACAGGGTGGTTTTGCCGCAGGAGGGAGGCCCCACCAACAGGGTGCTGATAGGACGATCCCCCTCCCACACCAGCGGCAACAAGCAGTGGGCACAGCCCGGAACACGGCGAGGCAGACGAATGCACAGAGCGGTGACGTTTTTGACCGCACTCACACCGCCGTCACGTATAACGGCGGTGCCCGCCACCCCCACGCGAACGCCACCGGCCACCGCAAGATAGCCCTGCTCCAATTCCCACTGGTGGGCATACACCGAATGGCCGCAAAACGCGAAAAAGCAAGATTCCAGTTGTTCACAAGAACAAAGAAACACATCCGATTGGCGCACCAGCGTCAATCCGTGACGGGTCAAATACCGCTCCCCTTGGGGCAACGACACGGTCACGGGGGAATCGGCACGCAACCGAATCTCCTGCACGTTCTCCTCAATCTCACCCAATGCCTCCAACCAGGGCTGCGGCAAATAGGGACGCAATATCTCACTGCTTGTCACGCCTGTCCTCACCTCTTGTCCATATGTATGTGGCGAGGCAGGAAAATAGAACAAAAAAGCGTCTGCCCCATGGAGGCAGACGCTTTTTTCACGCTTCGTTCTTCGGTTCTTGCTCAAAGGGGTGGCAACAACACGCCCCGCAATAGATGCAAGAAACGTCGGTGCGATTCAGCTCGTAAACCTGATGACAGGCATCGCAATAAAAGATCATAATTTCTCCTCAATTTAACACCGCAAATCCTACGTTGAGATACAGCGCAAACACACACCACAGCAAATAGGGCACCAACAGCCACCCAGCCACGGCGTTGATCTCCCGAAACCGCTGCCATGTGGCGTACACCGCCGCCGTCAGCAGAAGCAGCCACACCGCCGCCAAAGAGATCCACTCCAAGCGGAAGAAAAGGAGCGGCCACAGCACGTTCAACCCTAATTGAATATAATACAGCGTCATCGCTTTGCCGCTGTCCACATCCTCCGACTTGACCACAATGCCGGCGGCAATTCCCATCAGCACATACAGAATCGTCCACACCACGGGGAACACCCAACCGGGAGGTGCCAGCGGCGGAGAGATCAGCCGTCCATACAGCGAGGCGGTATTTCCGCCCAGCAGCGAGGCCAAGCCCCCCGCCAACAACGCCACAACCACTTGCAGGACGATCGGCTTATATTTGTTCCACAACCCTTTCCAGTCGGTCATCAAACATCACTCCTTGCATCGTTCTGCTCTACCTATATGCAAGGACTAATCTGTCCTATGCTCGGTCAGCCCAAAACTCACCTGCAACGCTTGATCCACCCGATTCATAGACACCTCATCCAGCCGTCCCATGCGCTCTTTGAGCCTCTGCTTGTCCAAAGTGCGAATCTGCTCCAACAGCACGATGGAATCCTTGGCCAGGCCGCTTCCCACCGCATGCAAACGGATGTGGGTGGGCAAATCGGTCTTGCCCTTTTGGCTGGTGATGGCCGCCGCGATCACCGTGGGACTGAACCGATTGCCCACGTCATTCTGCACGATAAGAACGGGACGAATGCCCCCTTGCTCCGACCCCACCACCGGGCTGAGATCGGCATAGTAAATATCTCCTCGATGTACCGTCACCGTCTGTCACCTCCTATGTTTTGTACACATTGATTATGACCGTACGCAAAGGCTTTTATACGCCATACTATGTGACTTGGGACAAGACGGTGAGAAAAAAAGAGCCTCGGCACCACGGTGTCGAGACTCTTTGCCATTTACAGAACCGTAACCTGAGAAAATGCAGCCGTCAGCTGTTCATCCGGCACGGACAAGGATTTCGGCAAGCCGGTTTCGGCGTCGCAGACGAGGGTGTAGCCTTTCCCCTCTGCTTCACCGCTGATGACGTAATCCTTGCCATCCTGCTTGCCTTTTTTCGACCCTACGTTAGACAGCACCTGCACCAGACAGCGAATGAGGCCGCCATCCGGCATACTGTCCTCCGCCACCGCAATGGCCATCCCGCCCAGTTGCATCTGCATTTGGGTGCCGGTCCAACCAAGGGTGACGCCATCCAGCGATTTCGGCTCGGTAAACACCATGGTCACCCGCCCATCGGTAGAACAGGTGAACTGCCCTTTCACGTCCATCTCTTTATAACGAATGGTTGCCTGGGCGGTGAACCCATCGGTGATGGGCTCGATGGTGGTCTTTTTGCCACATCCGCACAGGCAAAGCAAGGCGGAGATGACAGCCAACAGCATGCCGAAAAAACGCTTCATACGCAAAGCTCCCTATTTCTCAAATTGCAGAAACAGAGAACAAAGCTCCTCCATCAAATCGGTGGGCAGCATACCATGCTCCGAGTGCTTCCGGGCGGCCAGATCACCTGCCGCGCCGTGGAGGTACACCCCGCACACCGCCGCCTCGTATGGCGAAACACCTTGGGCGACTAAGCTGCCGATGAGGCCCGCCAGCACGTCACCGCTGCCACCCGTAGCCATACCGGAATTGCCGGTGTGGTTTTCCATCACGGTGCCATCCGGTGAAGCCACGAGGGTGTGATGGCCTTTGAGCACCACCACCGCATTGACCTCCCGCGCCAATCGGCAAGCCACCTCATAGCGGTTGGCTTGCACCTCGGCGGTGGAGATACCCATCAGCCGTGCCATCTCGCCGGGGTGAGGGGTCACAATCAGAGGAGCCATTCTCGTTTCCTCTGTCAATATATGCGGCGTGACGGCATTTATGCCGTCGGCATCCAAAATCACGGGAACGGTGCTGTGAGAGAGGAGGTGGCGCACCACAGTGGTTTGCTCCTCCCCCCTGCCCATACCGCAACCAACCACCACGGCATCGGCGGTAGTGAGAGCATCGATCAGAGCAGGAATGGCATTCGCAGAGAAGCACCCATTCTGTTCCGCCACAGGCACAAACACCGCCTCGGGGATGGCCTCCACCAGCAAAGGGTACACGCTCTGCGGCACAGCGGCGCGGAGTAACCCTACGCCGCTACGCAATGCACCACGGGCGCACAGCAGCGCCGCCCCCGCCATCCCATAGCTGCCGCAGACGGTGAGCAGTGTGCCGTAGGTGCCCTTGTGGCTGTCGGCAGCACGAGGACGGATATGCCGCGCCACGTATTCTTTGGTTATAATAATTGGCTGATTCATAATTTCCTCCTCCGCTACACAGCAAAATGCCTTCCCCTCGAGGGGAAGGTGGCCGAGTCGACATTCGGCATAGCCGAAGTCGGCGAGGTCGGATGAGGTGATGCGGGACGCAAAAAGATAACGCCGTCTGAGGACGGCTACACCTCATCAGTCAGCCTGTCGGCTGACAGCTTCCCCTCAAGGGGAAGCCAAATACGTTTCACCGCTATTCCAAAAATGCCGCACGGACACCGTGCGGCATTTCTCAAAGCATCAATCGTCCATTTCACGCTTGGCGGGCACGGGCAGACCGGCCTCGCGGGCGGCACGAGCGGTGTCCATCTGCGTAAGTTTAGGCAGGCCGTCGTAGAGCGCACCCAGCACCCGATCATCCGGCATAAACACCACCAAGGTGTCGCCGTTTTTCTTGCTGTGATAGGTGAAATACCACAAGCCCTCCTCGTTGAGAGAGGGGGCCACCAGCACGGTGCGCTGAAATTTGCCCAAGGGTTTCTGCGGATCATAGGGAGCCAACGCCCGAATCTTGCGACCGGACACCGACACCAGACGCACACGCTTGCGGCGGGCAACGATCTTATCCACGTCGATGTCGCCGTTGGTGACGCAATACTCAAATTCTACGTTCTGGGTGGTCGCCAGCCACCAAGCACCGTATACGATACCGACCGTGGCAATCACCGCAAGAATACTAAAAATCCAAACCAGTGCGATCAAAACAACGGCAAGCAACACCACGCCGACGATCAGAGCCCACGAGGACAAGCTCTTTTTCTTTTTCACAATTTGCTCAAAAAAAGTATCCATTTTCATACCCCTTTCGCAATTACCGTTTCATTATACACTCTCTGGCCCCGTTTTTCAACGGCATTTGCAAAAATTTACAGATTTGTTTCTTTTGGCCCTCTCCATTGACAGAGGCGGCGCGGATTTGGTATAATAACAGGGTTGAAAAGGAGTGTGTGGCTATGGATAAGAAAATTCTGCTGATTTACACCGGCGGTACCATCGGCATGGTGCCCACCGAGGCGGGCTATGCCCCCAAGGCAGGCTATCTGCAATCCTTTTTGGAGAGCATCCCCGCCCTCAGCGATCCCTCTATGCCCAAATGGGAGCTGTTGGAGCTGTGCCCTCTGCTGGACTCCTCCAACATGACGGTGCTGGACTGGAACCGCATCGGCCGCATCATCGAGGAGCACTACGACGCCTTTGACGGCTTCGTCATCCTCCACGGCACCGACACCATGGCCTACACCGCCTCTGCCCTCTCCTTCTCGCTGGAAAATCTGGACAAGCCCGTGGTCATCACCGGCTCCCAGATCCCGCTGTTTGAGGTACGTAACGACGGTCTGGATAATCTGCTGACCAGTATGCTCATCGCCGCCGAGGGTCGCGTTCACGAGGTGGCGCTCTGCTTCTCCAACAAGCTGATGCGGGGCAACCGCAGTGTCAAAACCAGCGCTACCGACCTATACGCCTTCTCCTCCCCCAACTATCCGGCGCTGGCGGACATCGGCACCCGCATTCTGTACAACAATATGATTCCTCCCCGCAAGGTGGAGGGTCCCTTCCGCGTGCAGGAGCTGAAAAAGATCCCAATCGGCATCATCAAGGTGTTCCCCGGCATTCAGTTTGAGCTGTTTGAGGAGATCATGTCCGAGTCCCTCAAGGGCATCGTGCTGGAGACCTTCGGCGCCGGCAACATCCCCGGCACCGCCGACGCCATTCTGCCCATCGTGCGCAAGGCACGGGAAAACGGCACCGTGCTGGTGATCTGCTCCCAGTGTCTGAAAGGGTCGGTGTCCTTGGGCACCTACGAGACCAGTGCCGCCCTCAAAGAGGCAGGCGCAGTGTGCGCCTACGATATGACCACCGAGGCGGCGGTAGCGAAGCTCTACTACCTTTTCAGTTGCGGCTACGACGCCGAAACTGTCAAAGCCAAAATGGAAGAGGATTTGGTGGGTGAATTGAGTAAGTGAGAAAATTTATAGGTTCTGCGACCAATGACAATTTTTCCGTTGGTTGCACGGGACAAACCGTTTATTTATTTGACAAAAGCGGTGATGAAATCGCCAAATTTAAGGACATCATCTACGCCTATACCCCTATATTATCTTCCGACGGCAAACTGTTGGTGGTGAAATCTACCGCAGGTATGCTGGCGGTTTATTCCCTTGAAACATTTTCTTTAGTGAAAAAGTTTCGTTTTTCCAAAGTGGACGGAGCACAGGATGACGGCTGTTGTTTTTCGACCGACGGAAAAAGTTTTGTGAACATTGAACGGCAAAAAGATGCCTTACATTCTACCGTATCCATCTATGATATCTCGGATTTTTCGCTCGTGAAACAAGTGTCCTTTGACGATTATACGGCGTTAAACTATATTGAATGTGACGAGAACACAAATACGTTCTACGTGCTCGGCTATATGAGAGATGCAGACAAAGTGTTTGACTATGGTTTTGTCGCTGTATTTGCGGAAAACGAACTCTACAACGTAACGCCTATTACTACAAAGGAATATGAGTTTTACAATGAATACAAGCATCTGGAATTGATGGGCTTTTCCGAATACGCTGTGGAAAACACGGATTTGGAAGGCGTGCACGAATTGAGAACAATGCATCCTTCGCTGAAAGATCTGTATATGAGCTATCATTCGTCGAAATAAATCAGAAGAATATTAATTGAGTAAGTGATGTAATTTTGGAGGCTGGCTATGCAAAAATGGGTCGTTGAAGACTGGCAATTTGAATTAACGGCGATTGACGGTAAAGCCGGCAACTGTCGATTGGGTCTGGAAAAAGGCGACAAGTTTGTCTTTTCCTACGAATGTCCCGCCGGAATGTGCCCACGCGTAATGACCGAGTTATTTACTTGGTGCGAGGTCGTTCGGTGCGGTGGTGATTTCACCCATAGAGGCGAGAAAGAGAAATACGAAATGGATTTCCATTGTCCTTGCCAAAGCATTCTTTTTCACTTGAGAGCAATCCCTATCAATCGTGACGAAAACGGAAACCCTCTGTCCAATCATCCCAGACCGAAAGATTGAGTTGTTGTGCGTATTGAGCGAAAGCCTCCCTTGTGTAAAGGGAGGTGGCACGGCAAAGCCGTGACGGAGGGATTGTTATTGCCTCCGTCAACACCTCATCCACCGCCGTTCGGCGGTCCCCCTTCCCCTCAAGGGGAAGGCTACGTCGCTAACGCGGCTACAATCCCTCAGTCAGCCTGTCGGCTGACAGCTCCCTTTACACAAGGGAGCCTTTGCTCTACTCTACTCAGCACAGAACCCCTCCCTGAATGCTCAGGGAGGGGTTCGTTTTTTTATTACTTCAGTTGTTCCAAAATTGCATTGAATTCGTCGCTGTCTCGAATCGAGTCAAACACCTTGTCTGCCAGCCAAGAATCACGGAGAATCTCACTGAGCGGGCGAGAATCCGCTGTCTCGAAATTGCTTCTCTTGCGCACCCACTCACCAAGCAACAAAGAAGCGCATCTCTCCTCCTCGGGACGGTTGTCAAACGCCATCGCCAACGCGGCGGAACGTTTTAATTGCTGAACGGCCTCATCGTAACGAAGCAGTGCGGCATAGCATTTGGCACGGCGGTAAGCCATATTGACGTTACTCCAAGTAGCTTCGAAAGCACGGCTGTCGTAGACAAGAGCATCCAAGGCATCCATTTTGTCCATGACTTTCAGTGCGTCCTCGGCGGACACCAAATCGACCAAGCGGTAAAGAGCATAAGACAACGCATCATAGGACTTGCGCAGGAAATCTCTCGTATAAGGCAATTTCTCCTCCTCCGACAACGCCCACCAAATCGCCTGCTCCTTACAATGGCTCATAGACGGAAGCGTTTCGTAGATGGCACGCCCCTT
This sequence comes from Clostridia bacterium, assembly GCA_017415515.1. Classification (GTDB taxonomy): domain Bacteria; phylum Bacillota; class Clostridia; order Oscillospirales; family Acutalibacteraceae; genus UBA5905. Next base: position 25,149 of record JAFQGI010000032.1, read on the forward strand.
CTCCTTTTTACCCAATTCACAATAGTGGAACGCCAATCGTGCGGTGGCTTCAAAGCGAATCTCCGTATCGGGACAATACTTGATAATGCGTTCGCCCAAGGCGACGATCTCGGCATCGTATTTATCCCGATTTTCTTTCCAATCGGGAATATTTCCGGTATCGTCACCGGCCACAAAGAGGGCATACATCAACTTGTTCAGCAGTGCATAATTGTTGGGAAACTCCGCCACCCCTGCCCGTGCAATACGAATACACGCGTCAATATCGCCGCTGCTGACGGCCGCTTGGAAATCGTTCAAATAACGGTCAACCGCCGTTTTCTCCGCCTGTTCGTCGATTCCCATCAGATGATCGACGGAAATGCCGAAGAAAGCGGCAATGGTGGGAATCATTTCGATGTCGGGATAGCAGGAATCGTTTTCCCAACGAGAGATCGATTGACAGGAAACGCCCATCACCTCGGCAAACTCTTCCTGAGTGATCTCCCGTTCCTTGCGCAATCTTTTGATGGTTTTCCCAATATTTAGTTTCACAGCAAATACCTCCTATTCAAATGATGGAAAGCAGCGCTTCTTTCTGTTCGTATTGTAGCACGGTAAACACAACATTCCAATATCACGCTACGAGAGTTTTTTTCACTATGCGGTTAAGTTGAGTGATGCAAAAAAGGCGGTGTCACCCATTGATGCACCGCCTTTTTCGTGATGTTTTGACGTAGCCAAAGTGATGTTGCGCTACGCACAGTGATGTTTGGCGGTTACATCGCCAAGTTATTCCACGATAATGCCGTCGGGGATGGTGACGACAGGCTCTTTGCCCTCCCGCATTTCGATGCAGATGGTGCCGTAAGGGGTGGGAATCTCCACGTTGGCGTGAGCAAAATCCAACAGGTCGGGATTGAGGCGGATACGCTTGTAGCCGGGCTCCAAAATCTCCAGGCCGGACAGCACCATCGGCAGATGATAAAGCGGTGTGCCGCCCCAGCCGTGGCTGTGGTCAAAGCCGTAGTTCTCCTGATAAATGAAACCTTCGGGTAAGCCCTTGGGGCAGTCGAGGATCGGCTTTTTCCACATATCCAAAATCTCACGGGAGAAGCGATGGATCAGACCCGTTTTCCGCACCGCCTCCAACACAAAGTGGGCAAAATAGGGCTGGAAATAGCCCAGCGACTCGTCCTCTAAGGTGCGGGTGAGCAGAGCAGCAGGGTTGTCGTGGATCCCAAACAGCGCCGCCAACACGTTGGAGTGCAGGCGGTAATACCGCTTCTCCACATTCTGGGGCAACCACCAGCCGTCCGCGGTACGGGAGGGGGTATTGAGGCCCTCAAAGTACAGTTCACGCTCGGGGTCGTACAGCAGGGTGTTGATGGCGATTTTCAGGTCGGCGGCACGGCTGCGGTACCGCTCCGCCTTGGCAGTATCCCCCAAGACGTCGTAAATCTTAGCGCCGCAGATGAGGCCGCCGTAGTAAAACATACTGAGGTAGGTCTGACCCAGCGCCTTGGGCGGACGGTGGAGGGTCATACCGTCCACAATCACCCAGTCCACAAACATAAAGGAAGGCGGATTCTCCACAATGCCGCTATCGTCCACATAAGTATGCATACGCTCCAAAAGCAATTCCAGTGCATCGGCGCACTGCCGCAACAGGTCGGTGTGGCCCGTGAAGCGGTAGAGGTCGTACAGCATCATCACCCAAATCATGCTGTAGGTGGTGTGGAACATCACGCCACCCTTGACACGCAGGATGTCGGCGGTGCGCAGCACGTCAAACTCCGCCAAACGCAGATCGCCGTAAGACAGAGCGGTCATCATGGCCTCTACGTAATAGTCGCCGGTGCAGGCCAGCGGCTCACAATGGAGGGTGCTCTCCGACTCGAACATCTGCATACACTGCTTGAGGGTATGGCGGCAGACGTCCAGCACCAGATTCAGCTCCTCATCGGAGGTCTCGGTCATAGCGCAATCCGTGATGGGGAAATGGGTCTCTAACATGGACAGGGTGGCCTCGGCAGGGGTGTCCCCCCGATTCTCGGCGATGACGTGATAGCCGCCGATACTGCGAATACCGGGGCTGATATACTCGGTGTCGCAGGTGAAGGTGAGGTGCTCGGAAGCCTCCACCTTCTCGGTCTCTCGCATTTGCACCGTCAGGTGGAGAGGGCTCTGAGTCTTGACCAGCAGATGAATGAAGCAGGAGTAAATGCGGGGATATTCAAAATCAAACTCCTGTGTGGCGCCTGCCGCCACGGTGAAGGTGTTGGCGCCGATATCCTCCTCGGTACGGGGCGGAATGGGAGCAGGAGTGGCGTGCCAGATGTTTTCCACCGGCACGGCATTGGAAAAAGCGTCCACAGGCTGACCGCCATCGTAGCAATCGGGGGCGGTGTAGGCGTGATTTTGACGGCACAGCCAGGTGGAATCGGTGGTGATCTCCTGGGTGGTGCCGTCGGCAAACTCCACCACGCCGTACAACATAAAGCCGCCGTGACCCTTGGAGAATTCATTGATGCGCACCGGCATCATCTTCACCCACGCGTGGAAATCCAAGGTGTTCCCCTCGGGATACACCTCGGAGGTGAAGGTGAAATGAGTCGGCCAAGGCTTTTCGTTATCAATGAAGAAGTCGCCGCCCACATTGGCAGGGCCGGTGGCGACGAAAGCGCCGTTGCAGTAAAGGCGGAACTCCGTATCGCCGCTGTAAGTGAGGGTTGCTTTGCGGATTTTAGATGTAAAGGCGTACGACTTTACAAACTCGCAAACCGCATAATCACTGGGTTTCTTGTCGCAGAAGCCGTTGTAAACGGTGGTCTGTGCATCCGGGTAGCGGGTAGGGTCCAGCCAGATCCAATTCTGTTTCATAAGCGCTTCGCCTCCATTAAAAGGTCATATTTTTAATGAAATGTTCGGTGAAATAGGGGTCGGTTGCCAGTTCGATGACATGAATGTCATCCGGTAAAGCCGTCAGTTTCTCACGGGCGGAAACATCCAGCAGCAAACGGCTTGCCCCATCCAAGGCGGCATTGCCCACCGGCTGAATGCGGGTAGACAACTCACGAGGCAGCAGCCCGATGGCGGCGGCATTGCGCCCGTTGAGGCGGCTACCAAAGCCGCCGGCCACATACAGCACCTCCACCCCATCGGCAGGAAGATTGGCGTGGTGCAACAGGGTTTGCAAGCCGGCACCAACCGCCGCTTTGGCCTGTTGCAGAGCACGGATATCCTCTTGGGTGAGGAAGAGATTCTCGATCAGCGGCACAGCCACACTGCCAAGGTAGCCGGTTTTATCCATCTCTTCGGTTACCAGCAGGCAAGCAGCGGCGTCCACAAGGCCACTGCCGCAGATGCCCTTCGCCTTACCGCCGCCGATCGTGTGGGATAGCAGGCGTCCGTTCACCAGCGCCACCTCGTCGATGGCACCCGCCACGGCGGGCATACCGCAAGAGATGCCCACACCCTCAAAGGCAGGGCCAGCGGCAGTAGAGCAGGCGTAGAGGGTGTTTTTATGGCGAAGCAAAAGCTCACCGTTGGTGCCCATATCCGCCAACAACGTGGTGCGGTCATCCGCATCCATGCCACAGGCAAGGGCGGCGCACAAGGCATCCGCCCCGATAAAAGCAGAAGCACAAGGCGGCAAATACACCCCCCGATTGGGAGCAAGCGACGTCAGGCCAATAGCGGCAGCCGTCACCGTTTCATGAAACGCATGGGGTAACGCAAAAGGCGCGTACGAAAGCGGAGTCGGATCCGTGCCGGTGAGAAAGCACAGCATCGCCGTATTGCCGGTAATCACCACGCCGTCGATAGCGGAGGTGTGAACCCCTGCCTCCTCCGCCAAACGGCAAATAAGGCTGTTTACGGCGGCTTGGAGAGGCGTGGTGAGATCTTTCCCCTCCCCTGCCGTCTGAATGCGGGAGAGAATGTCAGCGCCAAAAGCGATTTGCGGATTGATTCCGCCTGCCTGCGCCAGCAGGCGGCCTGCGACGTCGTATAAGCGAGCCGCCAGGGTGGTGGTGCCCACATCCACCGCCACGCCATAGGTGACAAAGGTGGGTGTCATAACAGCGGCAGGCTTTCCATCCACGATCACCGCCATCACAGATTCCGCCTCCACCGTCACGCGGCAATCCCCCTCTACTACCGCACAGCAGGAAAGGCGGATGTCGTCGGCAATCTCAAAGGCGGTCAGATGGCGTTCCTCTTCCCTCGACAGAGGGCTGAGCGCACCCGTGGCACGGATGCGGCATTTTCCGCAAATGCCCTTGCCTCCACAGGGATGAGGGGCGCGGGACAGCACCTCGCTGAGCCGCGTGCCAACCGACACTTCGTGGGCCACTCCGTTCACCCAAACCGTTGCCATCTCATCCCCTCCTTTTCATGAATCCATTTTACACCCAAACACAGCAAATGTAAACAAAAAATAGAAGCCGGCGGAGTGGAAATCCACTCCGCCGGCGGGATCAATTAGGGATTATTGGCCCAGCTCCACATCCCAGTCAGCCAGATACTGCTGCAGGAGAGCCAGGTCCTTGTTGTTGACCTTGCCGTCGTCGTTGGCATCACCATAGGTGATATCAGGCTCAACAGCCACTTTCTCCATCACCATGGAGTCGACATACATATTAAAGACGCCCTCGGTGGACTGGCCGTAATAGCCGACAAACTCCACACGGACAGAGGTAGAATCCCAAGTGTACAGGTCGATGACGACCTCGGTCCACTCGGAGGTGCTGCTGGACAGAGTTTCAACCGCCAGCTCCTCGTCAGTGAAAGCGTCTCTGAAGCGGATCCAATAGGTGGAACCGGCAGCGTCGGTGCTCTTAAACCAGAACTTCAGAGTGTAATCGGAATCTGCTTCCACAGCGATGGTCTGATATAGACCGACGTGAGAATCGCGACCCTCCAAGGCCAAAGCGTACTCGCCCTCGAAGACCACCTCGTTGGTAATCTTGGAGGAGGTGGTGTACCAATCGTAGTGCCACTTATCCCAGCCGTCCAGAGTACCGCACTCGAAGTCGCCGTTGGTCAGATAGCCATCGAACGAAGGCTCAATGGGATCCTCGCCGCCGACCTTGACCATGGTGATGTCATCGATGATGACGCCAACGCCATCCTCGAAAGCCATCATCTGCAGATACACGGCTCTGTTCTCGCCGGACTCGAAGGTGAAGGTGATCTTCTGCCACTCGTCGTTATCCAACTGAACCATCACGCCGTCGATGTCGGCGGTGTCGGACTCGTTCTTGGTCATCAGCTTGAAGTTGCACTTATCGAAGTTCGCAGACTTCTTCACCCAGGCAGAAACCTCATACACACCATTGGGATCCACGGCGATCTGCTGACGCATATTGTGCCAAGCAGAGAGACCGTTGATCTCCACAGCGTAGTTGCTGTTATGGCCGCCCTCAACGACGGAGAACTCCACGCCGTTGGGATACCACTGAGTCCAGCCGTCGGCATTACCGGCCTCGAAGTCGCCGTTGACAACCAGGTTGCCCTCAACGGGAGGCTCAACGGGAGGCTCCACAGGAGTATCGCCGCCAACCTTAGCCAGCACCACGTCGTCGATGATGCCGGTGGCGTTGGCGTTGTTGGACATCAGAGTGAAGATGATGGAAGTGTTATTGCCGGAGTTGAACTCTACGGTGTACTGTTTCCACTCGGAACCGGCTTCGGAATAACCCTCTTTGAGGTTGGTGGTGTCAGCGCCGTCCTTGACCAGGAAGGTCAGAGCGTTGGCGTCCTTGGCCCACAGGGTCAGCACATAGTCGGTGTTCGCCTCTACGCCAACGATCTGACGGACGTGCTGCCAAGCGCCGGCGGCGCTATACTTCAGCGCGTAGCTACCGGTGTGAGCATCCTCTACGATGGAGGGAGAAGTCCAGCCGTACAGGTTATCCCAGGGGGCCAGTTCACCGGTCTCGAAGCCGCCGTTGACGATCAGGTTCTCCACCTCAACGGGAGGCTCATCGGGAACGATGGGATCCGCCTCAGCCTTGGTGACAACGATGTCGTCAAACCAGAAGACCTGGCCATCCTCGCCCATATTGGTGTACTGCAGCATCAGGATCAAGGTAGTGGCCTCACCGGAGTTCAGGGTGACCTCATAGTCGGCCCACTCGGTGGTGGGGGTGATCGTCTCGGAATCCAGATCGGGACCCCAGTTGTTGTTGAACTTGACCCACAGGCCGTTGTTCAGCAGAGCCTTCATCTTGAAGGAAATAACGTAATCGGTGTTGGCCTCAACGTGGAGGTAACGATACATAGAGACCCAGTTCTTGGTGGCCTCAAACTTAGCGGAATACCAACCGGAGGCGTAGTCCACATCATCAATGGAGATGGGGCTGTCGCTGCTCCAGCCATCCACGTTGCAGTCCTCGAAGTTGTCGAACAGAACCAGATCCTTGACGGTGATGTTCAGAACAGTGTCCACAGGCAGATTCTCGAAGGTCTCCTCATCCATGGCACCGATCAGGTTCATCAGAATGGTCTCACCGGCAGTGACGGGCATCATCATAGAGGAAGCGCCCTCCTGCAAGTAGGTGTAGCTGGAATAGTCCGCATTGGCCATATCCAGATAGCCGATGCCGTCAACAGAAGCGGGGGTCACAACCAACAGGCCGTCGGACTCGACGGTGTAGTTGTAATAGTAGCCATCGGAGCCGGCGGGCACGGAAACCTCATTGTCGCCCAGAGCGAGATCAATGGGGTTCTCCTGCTTACCCTCGGCATACTTAACGGTGAAGTATACAGTATTGTTGCTCTCAGCCGCCTGAGAGATGACCAGCTCCATAGCCCAGCCGGTGGTCTCCAAAGGCAGGTACAGAGAGCCGTAGGAAGCGGTATGCTCCACGCCATCCAGCACCACGGTCAGATCGACGCCGTTGAAGGACTCGATCAGCAGCTCGTTGCCGGACAGGGAGCCGTCCACCTGGAAGTAAACGGGCTCGGTGCCGTTGATCTCGTACAGAACGTCCGTCTCCAGCCAGTGGGGGTTGCCCTCGGTACCGGCCTTAGGAGCGGTGACGTTGATGGTGACGTCGGGGGTGACACCGACGGGAGAGATGTAGAGGCGGACGGGGATGTAGCTCTCCAAAGTCAGGGTCAGACTACCGCTCAAAGTGTGGGTGGTACCATCCACATCAACGGAGATGATGAAGTCCTCCGTCTGCTCGCAGGCAAAGGTGTATTCACCATTGGCAGTGGGCATATAGTCAGCCACATAGCTGGGGTTGTTGGCGGGGATAGAGAAGACGTTCTCGCCATCCTCCAGCGTATCGGGATTGTTCTCGGTGCCCAAAGGCTCGTTGTGGGAGATCATCACCTCAACGTCCTCAGCGGAATCGTTGACATAGCCAACGACGCCGGGGCTCATAAAGGTGAAGTTGAGGGGCGCATAGATCTCGCCCCACATATCCGGCGTGTCATATACCACGCCATCAACGATAATGGCAGACAGGCCGTAACCGCCCACCTCCCAGCCGGCAAACACAGCCGCTTTGTACTGATAGTACACGGTGCTGTTTGCGGGGATGGTGATGTAGCCGGGGGCTGCCATCGGGTTTGCTACGTAATACGGATTCTCTGCAGAACCATCCGGCTCTGCGGCCATGACGGGAACGACGCACATAGTCATAAGCATCAGTAACGCCAAAGCCAAAGACAATGCTTTTTTCATAGTTTTTCCTCCCTGAAAAATTTGAAAACTGTTGAAAACAACAACTTACACGATGATTGTAGCACACATTTTTGATAAATGCAAACGATTTTGTGTAAATTTGTAGGTGGTTTTTTAGATATTTTAGGCAAAAAATTCCCCTTTCGTCCAAAACAAATAGATAAAACATACAGAAGCGTCGCAGGCGATTTTTGCCTGCGACGCTTCGCTTATCCTTTTTCTTTTCTTTTTCGCGTTCTCTGCATACGCCACCATTCGGTCAACCGACGGATGCCGAAGGCCAAGCCGACGCAGACCGCTGCATAGGCCACCATATACAGCAGATACCACCCATCAAACGGGGCACTGACAAAATAGGTAGGCGGAAACAGCAGCTTGATCCACAGATCCAGATGGAGATCAAAGAAAATGGGGCAAGCCACAATCATCACCGTCAGCAAAATCGGCAACACCGATGCCAACACGCGAATGGAGCCGCACAACCGCAAAAGCAACAAACAAAAAGCCGCACAGCACACCGCATACAGAAGCAAGATCGGTATTTCCAGCCAAGCAGACGTGGTGATGCCGCCGCACACCAGAGCCAGCCAGGTGACCACGCTGACATTCAGCACCGCAATAAACAGGCAGGCATAGGCCACCCAGCCCCGGCGGCGCAACGGCACCAATGCGAAGGTGCCCTTTTCTTCGTCTCGCAGATAGAACAGCGCCGCCGCCAAGCCGCACAGCACCATCAAAACACCCAACAGACCCCGCACAGGAGCCATCAAATAATTGTTGTCCACCTCCACGGAAGTGTTACCGTCCGGAGTGCGGAACAAGAACAATTCCTGATTGAATTCCACGTCGTTAAAATAGGTCATCAGCTGTTCGTCGGTGAGGGCGTCCAGCTGTTCCACATGGTCTCGCGTAAAATTCAGATAACAGGCAGGGGCGGAATAGTGTTGCAAAGCAAAATTCAGCTTTTCGCGGGCAATACGGGAAAATACCGTCTGCTCCCGTTCCACCACCGTCACCACACCGCCGCGGGTATAATGGGAGGTGACGAAGCGATCCATTTTTTCTTCCATATTGTTCGGGAACACCCACGCGGCATCCGCCTCGCCGGTGATCACCATATCCGTAGCGGCACGAGGGTCATCCACATAAGAGAACAAAATGAGGGACCGCTCGCTCATAAACCGCTCCACCAATGCGGAGGATATGGGATCGGCGGGATCGGTTTGAGAAAGCACCACGTGAATAAAACCGCTGTTGGCCTGCGCCGCCGCATCCAGCGCCAGCACCGCCAAGGGAATCAGCAATAAAATCGCCAAGAATGCCGCACGCTTATACAAGCGTTTGGACAGCATCCACAGCCATCGAAACCACCGTTTCATCCGCACACCCCCTCCCATCTGCGCACCTTATACGTGCGCACGGCACAAGCTGCCGCGAAGAACAGCACGCCGTATGCCACCACACCAATCACGGGATAGAATGCGGCATCCACCTTGAAAGACAGCATCAGCGTCTCGCGGGCCAAGCCGGTGGGCAAAAAGCGCTCCATCGCCTGAACGGCGCGGGGGAAGGTAAAGACGGGATAGAAACAGCCCGACACATAGCACATGCACAAGGCGGCGAAGAAATGCAGCAAGGTGGCGCTGACCACGTTGCCCCCCACCTCGAAAATAAACAAGTTGAAGGCAGAGACCATCGCCAGCACCGGCACAAACAGGATCATATACCGCAGCCATTCCTGGGTGGACAGCAGATCGGCCAGCATCGTATTCGACGTGGCGGACAAGCAGATAACCGGCACGAACACCACCGCCGCCAAGCCCAGCAGCGACAAAAAGTGAGGCAGCCATTCATCGTAAAGTTGTTTCCCCACGGACATACCCCTGGACACCAGCAACACGTTCAGCGAACGGTCGCGGCGGGCATATACCGCCACAAAAGGCAGCCCCAACAGCATCAAGAACAGCACCGTCAGCGAACAGAGATACAAATTCGCTATGCGCACGCCGCTTGTGATCTGCAGTTCGTTCACCGCCAACACCTTGGCACGCTGCATAATGGCGGATACGTATTCCACCGCCAATTCGTCCACCCAACCCTCGGTATCGGCAATGTCGTTGTCCTCCAACGCCTCCTGCAAGCCGAAAGAGCCTTTTTGGGAACTCACCACCACGTCGGTCACCAACGTGGTGATCTCATTTTTGAACATCGTGACAATATTGGTGGCACCGGCGGAGGTGACGTAATACAGCGGTTCCATTTCGCCGCGCATCGCCTTCTCCACAAAATCGTCCGGCAGAATCAGATAGGCGGTGACGCCGCCCTCGGACAATTCTTTTTCCGCCTGCTTCTCTTCCATTTCCACAAAGGTGATGGTGAAACGGCTTTCGTCAAAGTTTTGGAAGGCGGCGATGGCCATCTTCAAAATGGAGTTATCGGTGTCCCCCGTCACGCCGATGCGCAACTTCATATTCTTGTCGTCAGATTGGTCGGCAATAATTAGGCCGGACAGCACCACGGCAATGCCCGCAAACAACACCACCGTGACCACCGAAACGAACGGCAGCACCTTCATCACGCGCTTCCATTGCAATGAAAAGTAGCTCTTCATAGTTAAAAACTCCGCACCAAGGCGTGGGTGTCACCCGTATAGGTGAAGGGGTGCACCACGCCGTCTTTCAGAATATACCACTCGTCACACGCCTGCAATTCCATCACGTCGTGCGTGACCAGCAGCACCATGCCGCCCCGCTTTTTATGGGTTTCGATATATTCAAAGATCTTTTGCTTGCAGGCAATATCCAACGCCGCCATCGCCTCGTCCAACAGCAGGATCGGCGGGTCGTGAGCAATGGAGCAGCCGATGGACAGGCGCTTTTTCATGCCGCCGCTCATCTTGGATACCGGCACCTTGAGAAACTCGTCGATACCCAACAGCTTAAATACGCCGCCAGACAGCTCCTTCTCCATCTTTTCCTTAGAGCACCACAGCGAAAGGTTGTCCTTTGCGGTCAGCTCCTCGATCAGCGGGGTGCCCTGGGGCACGTAGCCCACCAACTGAGCACGCTGACGCGTATACGTGAACAGGTTTTTGTCCTCATATAGGAATGCGCCGCCGTCCGCCTGCTGTACGCCTGCCAAAATGGAAAGCAAGGTGGATTTTCCACAGCCGTTGCCACCCAAAATGCCCACGCACTTACCGCTCTCTACGGTAAAGCTCACATCTTTAAGCACCATTTTTTTGCCGTAGTTCTTGCGAATGTTCTGAATCGTGATTTTCATAAAAAACACTCCAAAAGACCATCCGGCGCTGACGGGATCCATCAGCGCCGGAGCATTACACTAAGGTTAATCAAAAAGCGTTGTTGATTCCGGCTTCCAGCTCGTTCAACAGATCAGAGGGGACGCCCAAATCTTCCAGCGCATCCAACAGCTTGCCGAAATCAACGGTGCTGAGCCATTCTTCCATGTTAGCGGAGGTCTTGTCGGTCGAGGGAGCCGTGACCGCCTTATCCGTGATGGTGGCAGACAGCTTCACACCCACCAGCACATCGCCGTCGGCGGTGATGCTCACCTGCAGGCTGCTGTTGCCGGCGGTGGAGTTCACGTCCAGCTTGATGCCCAAATCAAACATGGACACCAAAGACCCGATACTGGCAGGCAGATCGGAAGAATCCGCGAGCGCATCCATCAGCTCGGCAGGAGGAAGGATCTCAAAGGAGCCCTTGATCTCGCCCTTTTCCCAAGCGTTCTTATCAAAGTTGCTCACCTTGACGGTAACGGTGGCATCGCCGCCGCCAAACACGAACAAGCCGGCCTCCACCTCAAACGTGCCGTTGACAATGCCCTTCTTATTGGTGCCCTTGCCGGTGATCAGCTCGTAGCCCTGCACATTCAACTCAAAGGCGAAATCGTCGCCCTTAGTGGCGGTGGCGAAATAGATCACCTCGTCGTCGTCCACCTCAACCGCCATGCCCACCGTTTCGTAGGCAGAGTTGAGATACTGAATCACGACCGCTATCTCTTCGGTGTCAGGCTCGTAATCCCGCATTTCATCCAGCATATCGTCGATGAGGGAAACCAATTCTTCATAGATCTCCTCGCCGGTCATACCGGTGTCCTCGATCTCGTTGACAGCCTTCATAAAGTCAACGAGGATCTTCTCGATGTCGGAATCCTTAATGACCTCATTCAAAACCGCCTTGCAAGCGGCAACGGCATCCGCCTCAGAAATAGAGGTTTCCAGCACGGTAACTTTCTCTTTAATGCCGCCGATATGCAGCGTTTCCTTGTCCTTGGATACGTCGTCAAACTCGGCCAAGGCCAAAGTAACATACTTTTTCAGCAGCTGATTGACCACTTCTTCGGAGGGCATCGCGTCCAGCAGCTTGGTAGCGGCGGCAACCGCCTCCATATCCGCCGCGTCTACGCTTTGACTCAGTTCGTCCATCGCCTCGGCAAACACGGAAGACAAATCCAAATGATACTCGCTGAGGGTGGGGCACGCCACATACAGCTTCTGTTGCACCATATCCACGATGGCGCCGGCGCTCAGCAGCTCTTTGCCGCCGATACCGGCCTGAATGGCGGCCTGGAACAGATCGTCGGTGTTGCCGCCGGACAAGGTCACATAGGTGCCGTTGAGCTTGCCAACCAACTCCTCGACGCCTTCCACCTCACCCTTCAGGGCATCCAAGATCAAATCCTCGGCCATATCCCCCACCACCAGTTCAATGGTAGCGGTGGCGTATTTGTTGCCGTTAATGACCTCCTTCAGCGTGCTGATGGAGCTGCCGTAAGACTGGGAAAGGTTGTCGACCACCACATCGGTCTGCTCGGCGACCACCTTGTCACGCAATGCCTCCGGCTTGCCGAACATATCCAGCCACCATTTGGTGATCCAGCCCCAATTAAATACGCACAAAAGCACCGCCGCCGCGGCCACCACCGCGATTGCGGGAATCAAAACCATTTTCAGCTTGAACTTCTTTTTCTTGGGCGGCTCGGAATGGTCGAAATCCGGTGCTGCAAAGCCCGCGGGAGTCTCCATGGGGACAGAATTTTCCACAGGAGCGGGAACCTCCACAGGAACGGGAGTTTCAACGGGGGCGGGAGTCTCCACAGGGGCAGAAGTTTCAACGGGGGCAGAGGTCTCCTCCTGCATTGCGCCGCAACCGGAACAGAATTTGGCATCCTCCGGCAGGGGCGTTCCACAATGCTTACAATTCATACGCATGCGCAATACACAAAGGTATTGCTCCTCCTTTCGCATGGATTTAGTATAGTGTTTCACATTATAAAATACTATGCAATAAATGTCAACCTCTACACCCGGCAAATAACGGAAAAGCGGTGCAGACCCTATGTCTGCACCGCTTTTCATTCCAGAATGCTAATCAAACAAAATCCGTATCAAAATAATCGTCGTAATCGAAGTTGCCGTCGTAGTACCCATTGTAGTACTCGTCGTAATCGTTGTCATAATAATCGTCGCCGCCGAAGGGATATTCGCCGCTCTCCAGCTGCTCCAACGCTTCTTCCAGTGCGCCGACAACATCCTCGGGCACGCCGATCTTGCGCAACGCCTTCAACAGATCGTCGTAATCCATCCCGGAGAGCCATTCCTCCACTTCGTCTTCCTCATAGACATCCTTGGAAGAAGGCAGTTTGATATCCTTATCTACGACCTCAGCCGTGACAACAAGACCGGCAAAAACCTCTTCCTCGGTCATCACGTATATGCCACACTCGCCCTTGTCGGCATCCATCTCCAGCTGCAAGCTGGGCTCCAACATGGTGATAAAGGCGGGCAGATCCAGGCTGTCCATCAGATCCTCATCAGGAGTGATGCGGAAGGTGCCGCTGACGCCGTCATAATCGGTGATGGCAAGCGTCAACACGTCCTCGCCTTCCACAGCCACATCGTAGGTGGCGGTGATGGCACCGTTTTTCTCGCTGCCCTTACCCGTCACCTCCACAAGATCGGCCGCGTTCAGCTCAAAGCCGAAATTCTTACCATCAATGGCGGTGAGATAGCGAACAAACTCTTGGCTATCGCCATCCTCCACAAAGGAGAGCTCCAAGCCGGTCATCGCCTCATCGTCGTTCAGGTACAGCACGAGGTCAATATAACCCTCTTCGTATTCCTCCACCTCAGACAGAGTGTCGATGTATTCCTCCAACGCATCACAGAAGCTGTCGTAGACTTCGCCTTCCATATCCAGAGCGGATTCCGCATCCTTCAGCCAATCCTCTACGTCGGCGTCCTTCTTCAGCTCTTTGAGCACAGCCAAGCAAATCCGGATGGCGTTTTCTTCATCAATCTGAATCTCACGAACGGTCATTTCCTCTTCCACGCCGTTGACCTTGACGGTCTTGGTTTTCTCGGAAACGTTGTCGCACTCGTCAAGAGCAATGTCCAAATACTTGTCCAGCAACTTGCTCAGCAGTTCTTCAGAAGGCATGATCTCCAAGACCGCAGACAGCTCGTCCATGGTGCCGCTCATATCCACCGGCTCTTGAGAGGTGACGAGGTAGCCGTCCACCAAAGAGGGGATGCCGATATACGCATCGCCGTTATCGAAATCAAAAATGCAGTCCAGATCCAAAACAGTGGTGTCGTCACAGCCCACAGAGAGCAACATCTGCATCAGGCCGTCCTGCATACCGCCCTCTAAGCCGATGGTGAGACCGTCCAAAATATCCAACCAAGGCTTGGTGTCGGAGAGGCCGCTGTCCTTGAGCAGATCTTCAATCAAATCCTTGGCCTCATCGCCCAGCACCAAACGCATTTCGGAAGCGGTATAGGCGTCCATGTCACCGCTGAGTGCTTCCTTGTATATGGACAGCACATCGCCGTAAAGAGAGGTGGTGCGATCCAACAGATCCGCCGAGTCCTCCACCTGGGTCGCGTTTTTGTCGTCCTTATCGTCTTTGTCGTTCTTACCGGAATTGTTGTTGCAGCCGCACAACAGCAAAGCCATAGCGGCCATCAACGCCACACAGACCAGCAACATCTTTTTGAAATTCGTTCTCATACGCATACACAGCGCAAAAAAGCGCTGTCCTCCTCTCGTTGGATGATACATATATGGTAGCACGATTTGCCAAAAAAGTCAACCGACCGCATCGGCATCGTTGCCGCACAAAAATCTTTTGACTTTTTTTGCAAATCCTATTGACAAAACCGCAAAAGATGGGTATAATTTTATGCGTTGCCGATACGGCGATATGCGCTCGTAGCTCAGCTGGATAGAGTGCTTGACTACGAATCAAGAGGTCAGGGGTTCGAGTCCCTTCGGGCGCGCCAAAAGAAAACACCCACCGCATTGCGGTGGGTGTTTTCTTTTGTTTCACCTGTTGAATGACCGAACCCCTATGCAATCCCGCAGGGATTGCATAGGTTTTGCGTGCAGTTCCTTCGATAAGCACCATCTTGGCGCAAAACCGGGGTTCGAGTCCTGCTATTTTCATTTTTCTCTTCAATAGCAAAGCAAAATCCGCAAAAACTACGTTTCTATGTGCGTCAAACTTTGGTCGCATATCTTTCTCCTTTTTCGGGTACACTACTCCCGATTTCATCGTCGGGAGGGAGCACCGTGACCATATCCGTCATCCGCACCGTCATCCTCTATCTGTTGCTGATGATCGCCATGCGACTGATGGGCAAGCGGCAACTGGGGGAATTGCAGCCCTCCGAGCTGGTGGTGACCCTGCTGCTCTCCGATCTGGCCGCCGTGCCCATGCAGGAAAACGGCCTTCCCCTGCTGAACGGCGTGATGCCCATTTTGGTGCTGGTGAGCTTAGAACTGCTTCTTTCCGGAGTGATGTTGAAACTCCCCCCGATTGCCAAGCTGGTATCCGGCTCCCCCATTCCCATCATACGGGACGGCATCGTGGATGCCTCTGCCCTGCGACGATTGCGTATGACGGTGGAGGATCTGGACGAGGCGCTCCGCCAACAAGACGTGTTTGACATCCGTCAGGTGCAATACGCCATTGCGGAAACCAACGGACACATCAGCGTCTACTGCTACGGCGAGGCGGATATGCCGGTGGTGGTGATCAGCGACGGCGCACTCTGCGATTGGGGAATGCGGCTGTGCGGCATGACCGAAGAAGCACTGAATCGCCATCTCCGCCAAAAGCGTTGTGAGCAAAAGGACGTTTTTTTGCTCACCGCCACCAAAAAAGGCCCCCTCCACCTGCTGACCTATGCCGACGTGAAAGGGGGCGTGCCATGAAGCGTCTGTATATTGCCCTTGTGCTATTGACAGCGGTGGTAGCGGCGTGCATATTCACGCAACGATACCAGCACCGCCAAACTCAGCGGATGATTCACACCCTTGACCGCATCGAACAGCTATACCGCAGCGGCAACACCGCTGAAGCGATAGCGGAGGCGGAAGCCTTTGCGGAAGACTATCTTCGCATCAGCGACCGCATCAGCTGCTACATCGCCCACAGCGAACTGCGGGAAAGCCGCGAGACCGCCGCCTTGCTCCCCACCCTGTTGCGGGAGCACGGAGAGGAAGAACTCTATATGGAAATGGCCCGTCTGCGAGCGCAACTGATGCATTTGCAACAGGTGGACGACCCCATATTGCAAAACATTCTATAAAAAAACAGCAACCCACGAACGGGTTGCTGTTTTTTTTAAGTTATTTATCGCCGCAATAGGTGGTATACACGGTGCGGGCATCCGCCACCGCCTTGTCAGAGCCGTTAACGCGCATCGATACAAACACATATTTGTGTCCATCGATCTCGGTATAGGTAGCCAAGGTGTGCAGTGCCTGATCGGTATAGCCGGTTTTGCCGGCCAGGATGCCCTCGCGATCGGCACTCAGCCAGCCGGTAAACAAGGTGCTGTGCCACGTGCCGTCGGACAGCTGTGCGGGGGGCAGGCGCAGGGTATTCTCAGAGGAATAGTTGGCCGCCGCCAACACCTCGCGGCACACCTCATTTTGGACCGCCGCCGCCATCATCAGCGCCATATCCATGGCGGTGGTCTTATGATTCTTATCGTGCAGACCGCTGACATTGACAAAATGGGTGTTTTTCGCACCCAGCTCGGCGGCGCGCTCATTCATCTTTTGTGCAAACAACGCCTCCGCCTCGGCCACGTCACTCGTCTGTTCCCGCATCACATAGTGAGCCAGCGCCACCGCCGCATCCGCTCCCGATGGGAGAATGCAACCGTACAGCAGATCCCGCAACGTAAAGACGTCACCCGAATTCAGACCGGCTCGCGTGGCGTCGGACGCCACGTGGGTGGTCACCTGCCACGGAACGGTGTATTCCGCATCCAAATCCGCAATGTTCTCCACCGCCACCAAGAGGGTCATCACCTTGGTGATGGAGGCGGGATTAGCCTGCACGTTGGCGTTTTTCGCCGCCACCACGCGACCCGCGGTCACATCCAGCAGCACCGCATATTCGCTCTGAATCTCGCTCCCCAAGATCACCGTGCTGTGATTCACGTCAGGAAGCGTATCCCCTTCGGCGTCCGTTACGCCGCCCTGGGAAGTGTCGGGGGGATTGTTTTTGGCAGTATCCCGCTCTCCACGAGCATCCCGCGTCGCACGGATGATCCACACCGGCGTGGCGATCAGCAACGCCAAAATGGCCGCACAAGCCAACAGCAACAAAGCCCGACGCAGATACAGCAAGCGGCGACGGCGCAGATGCATCCGCTGGCGCTCGGACAGGGCATCGTTATTCATTTGAAACATCCTCACGTCGTCACATCCTCATTCATAACCATAGGACAGGGCGAACCTCGTCCTGTCCTATGCGTTAACCTCAATCGGCCTTTTGCTCTTTCAGCGTAACCTCAACATAGTGGGTCGTAACCTCGCCGGTGCGGGGGTTGGAACGAAGCAGTTTGAGCTTCACCTTGTCCCCTACCTTGTGCTTAGCCAGAGCGGCACGCAGGGTGCCGTAATCGGTGACGGTCACATCGTCCACCGCCACGATCAAATCGCCTTCCTTGGCCTCGGAGTCCTCCATACAGGAGCCCTTGACAATCTCGATGATCATAAAGCCCTGATAGAATCCGTTGTCGATGGTCTGACCGGTGATACCCAGCGCCACGCGGCCCTTGACATAACCGTATTTCGCCAAGGATTCCAGCACCACCTTGGCCTCGTTGATGGGGATGGAGAAGCCCAGGCCCTCGTAACCGCTGGCGGCAATCTTAGCAGAGTTGATGGCAATCACCTGGCCAAACTTATTCAGCAGAGGGCCACCGGAATTGCCGCTGTTGATGGCCACATCCACCTGCAAGCACTGAATGGCGTAGCCGGTGTCTTCGTATACATCACGAGCTTTGGCAGAAACAATGCCCTGTGTGGCGGTCCAAGACAGACCTGCCGCATTGCCCAGCGCCACCACACGGGAGCCAACCGCCAGCGCATCGCTGTCGCCGAATTCGGCGGGGGTCAAGCCGGTGGCATCCACCTTGATGACCGCCAAGTCGGTGGCCTCATCGGCACCGATGACCTCGGCCCCCTCATATACGGTGCCGTCGTACATCGTTACGTCGATGCGATCAAACTCTTTGCCGGAACTCTCGTCGATGACACAGTGGCAGTTGGTGATGATGTAGCCGTCCTCCGTCCACACAATGCCGGAAGCGGCACCCACCTCTTGCAGGCTGCTCTCACCGAAATAGTGATAACCGGACTCCATATACATCGTCAGCACCACGGTGCTGGCATTGTTTTTGCTGACAATGGTCTCGGTGCTCAAACCACCGTCGCCATAGTAATAATCCTTTTCGGGGTCAATGTCCGGCTGTTCACCGGGCTTTTGATCCACAGATGGGGCGTTTTCGTTGGGAAGCTTTTCCTCGTCCTCGTCTTCATCCTTATCTGACGAATCGCTCTGGGAAGTGGTTTCCTTCTCTTTTTCCTTTTCGTTTTCGCGGGTAACACGATCCACCCACCAAAAGGCAAAGAACATGGCGGAAATCAGCACCGCCAAAGCCGCCAGCACCGCCACCAGCACGATCCAGCCGCGACCGTTCTTTTTCGGGGAGGGAGGCGGCGCAGGCTGCTGCGGGGCGGGCGAATAGTAGCTCGGTTGAGAGGGCTGTGCCTCGCGAGGGGGCACATAACGATAGCTGCCATCGGGAGCGAAGCCGTCAAAAGAAGGTTGGGCGGGAGACTCCGACTGGGCAGGGGTTTCAGGCTGAACGGGAGGCTCAGGCTGAACGGGGGTTTCCGGCTGTACCGGGCTGTCGGCAGGCACGTTGGCGTTCTGCTCCGGATAACCATTATCCCACATATCTATACACACCTTTCTGCGTTTGGTTATGAACCAAGTTAAGTATACGAAACGGTTTACATTTAATTATAAACAATTCTTGAAGATTTTGCAACATTTTTACGCTTTTTTCGTCAAACCGTTGGCAGATTCGGGCAGCCAGAAACAAAATTCGGTGTATTCCCCTTGCTTAGAGCGCACCGCGATCTCGCCGCCGTGAAGGCGAATCACCGTATGCACGATATACAGGCCCAAGCCAACGCCGTTCTTATCCAAGCTGCGGGAACGGTCGCTTTTGTAGAAGCGTTCAAAAATCCGCGGCATCTCCTCCGCCGGAATGCCGTCACCGCTGTTGCGGATGGTAACCTGCACCTTGCCCTGCTCACGGGACAGGCGAATGTCGATGTTGCCGCCCTCGTTGGTGAATTTGATGGCGTTGTCCAACAGATTGTACAGCACTTGATTTATCAAATCGTAGTCGCCGTAAATCTCTTGACGCTCACACTCCTCCAACCCAGTGATGGTGAGCCGCTTTTGCTCGATGCGTTGCTCCGACGCCACCAGCACACTGCCCACGATCTCGGTGAGATTGATCTTAACCGTGTTCATTTTCAGCTCACCGCTGTCGATGCGGGACAGATCCAGCATCGACCGCACCAGACGAGACAAACGCTTCACCTCGTCCGACACAATTTTCATATAATGATCTTGCTTTTCCGGCGGAATGGTGCCGTCCAAGATACCGTCAATAAAGCCGGCGATGGTGGTCATGGGTGTTTTCAGCTCGTGAGACACGTTGGCGATAAAGCTGCGGCGCATCATCTCCACCGAAGAAAGAGAGACCGCCATATTGTTCAGCGCCTCGCCCAACTGAGCCACCTCATCCTTGCCCTTCACCTTGACGCGGGCACTGAAATCGCCCTGAGCGAAGCTGTGGGAGGCCGCCGCCATCTGGCGCAACGGACGCACAAACCGCTCGGTCATCATCCACACGAAGGCAAGGCTGAGCACCAACGCACCCAACACGGAATACAGATAGATCCGCAGGTTGCTTTGGATGGTCTGGGCAAACGCATTGGCCGGTGCCGAGGCAAACACATAGCCCAGCACTTTATCCTCTTTGGTAATGGGAACAGCAGCCGTATAGTGGCGATCTTCATACAAGCCGCCCAGATAGCCGATCTCGTAAAAATCGTCATCCACTTTGTGTATCAGATTTTTCAACGAGATGGTGTTCACAAATTTTTGGGCTTCCCGCGAACCGGCTGTCCACAGCACCTTTCCGGTGCCGTCGGTGATGAGCACCGTAGCGTCAATCGCTTCTGCCACCGACGCCATGATGCGTGCCCCCTCTTCGTCGTATTCGATGTTGTATACGGGGAGTCCCTCGTGATAGCCCCTTAAATTCGCAGAGGCAGACGTATATTCGGCGATGTTCTCCACGTTTTCCATCAGCAGAACACGCTTATCCTCCGCCAAGGTGTTGGCGGTCAAGACCACCTGGAACACGGTCATGGCCAAAAAGCCCACCACGACCACCAGCGAGATGATGGACAGATATTTGGAAAATACGCTTTTATACATACCTCGCCGGCCTCCCCTCTGCCTTATGCCACATCAATCGTTTTGCACTTCAAATTTGTATCCCACGCCCCACACCGTTTTCAGCGTCCAGCGGTCGGAGACCCCCTCCAACTTTTCACGCAGGCGCTTGACGTGGACGTCCACGGTGCGGCTGTCACCGTAATATTCAAAGCCCCACACCTCATCCAGCAACTGGTCGCGGGTATACACCCGATTGGGGTTGCTGGCCAGATGATAAATCAGCTCCATCTCCTTAGGCGGGGCTTCAATCGCCTTGCCCCCTACCCGCAGTTCGTAGTTTTCCATGTTGATATACAGGCCGTCGTATTCCACGATGCGAGCCTTTTTCTCAGCGCTGACACCACTGCGGCGCAACACCGCCTTGATGCGGGCCATCACCTCTTTGGCCTCGAAGGGCTTGACCACATAGTCATCGGCGCCCAACTCCAAGCCCAGCACGCGGTCAAACAGCTCCCCCTTGGCGGTGAGCATAATGATAGGGCACTGGGATTTTTTGCGGATCTCACGGCACACCTGCCATCCGTCCAATCGGGGCATCATCACGTCCAGCAAAATCAAATCCGGCTTGGCGGCGTCAAACGCCTCCAATGCCGCCGCACCGTCCGATGCCACAACCGTGTCGTATCCTTCCTTTTCCAAGTACAGGCGCAGCAGCTCGCAAATATTTCTATCGTCGTCTACAACCATAATTTTAATATCCGCCACAGCCTATCCCTCCTTCAAATAAAATCACACAGTGTCAGTTTACCATATTTTTGGTGGTTTATATGAACAGAAAGTGAAAATTTACGCAATAATTCGTGAAATCAGCGTGTTGGAGAGCAAGAAACCCTCTCGCGTCAGGCGGATGCCCTGCCGGTTGACCTCCACCAGTGAAGGCGGCAACGCAGAAGCCTTTTGCACCCAATCGGCAGGCAACGGCTCGCCGAAACGGGTGACAAAATCCGTAGTCGTAAGCCCCTCAACCAGACGTAGGCGAAGCAACGCGTATTCCTCAGCCGAGCCGACGGGTGCACCCTCGCAAGGGTCTTCAATCGGCTGGGTGCCGGCGATGAAAGCCGCCGTGTCACGGGGATAGGTGAAGCGTTTTCCGCTCATGCAAGAGGAGGCGGCAGGGCCCAGCCCCAAATAGGGCTCGCTGAGCCAATATTTGAGGTTGTGACGGCTCTCCCGTCCGGGAAGGGCGGCGTTGGAAATCTCATATTGGCGGTAGCCGTGGTCCTCCATCCGCTCAAAGGCGGCCAAATACAGCTCCGCCGATTCGTCCTCCGACGGAAGGTCGGGAGGGCAAACACCGTAAGGGGTGTTGGGTTCGATCTTCAAAAGATAGGCGGAAAGGTGGGTTGCCCCCAGCTCCGCCGCCACATCCACGCTGTGGCAAGCGGTGGCGATCGTCTGACCGCCGATGCCCAGCATCACGTCCAAGGAAAGGTTGTCAATACCGGCACGGCGGGCATCCGCCACGGTGCGAGCCACATCCGCAGGGGTGTGACGACGTCCCAACAAGGCAAGCTCTGTCGGCACAGCAGACTGCATACCCAACGAAAGGCGGTTGCCGCCTGCGGCGGCAAAAGCAGAGAGAGTGTTCGCCAAATCGTCGGCCGGGTTGGCCTCCAAGGTGATCTCAGCGTCCTGCAAGCCAAATAAGCGCTGTGTCTCGGCGATCACGCGAGCCAACCGCTCCCCGCCCATCAGCGAGGGGGTGCCGCCGCCGAAATAGAGGGTATCGGCGATGACAGGCAGACGCTCTGCCCACGCTTTCATTGCGCGAAGCAAGCCGTCGGTATAGGCGTCCAACGCCGCCTGCGCTTGCAAGGGGGTGCCGATGGCCGCGGAATGAAAATCGCAGTAAGGACATTTGGAAACGCAAAAAGGAATATGAATATACAAACCGATCTTCTCCACGCGGGCACCTCCCCCTTGAAAGTGATGCCGTGCGCTGTTGCGCACGGTGATGCGTTTGCTGTGCAAACGCGACGTTGCGCACGATGTGCGCAACGATGGAGTATGCTTTTCTCTTATTTTATCATATATTACAAAGGATGACAAGGAAAATTGGCGGATTGCCCCTTGACCGCACCTAAAATCTAAGTTATAATAAGAAAAAAGCACAAAATTCTACATGGAGAAAGGAATATCGACATGGAGACTATGAATTCTGTTACCCTGAACATCTGCGGCACCGATTATGTGGTGACCACCGACGAGACCCCCGGCTATATGCAGGAGCTGGCCGCTCAGCTGGACACCCGCATCCGCAACGTGATGAACAGCAACGAGCGCATCTCGATGGTGATGGCCACCGTCATCACCGCCCTGATGCAGGCCGACGAGGCCAAGAAGGCGGCCCAGTCCGCCGACAACCTGCGTAAGCAGCTCAAGACCTTCTTTGACGACAACAACCGCACCCGCGTGGAGAGCGAGAGCCTCCGCCGCGAGATTGCCCAGCTCCGCCGTGAGAAGGAAGAGCTGGAGAGAAAGTTGGCTATGCGATGAAACCCACCCTGCCGGAAGTATTAGCGCCGGCGGGCTCACCTGAATGCCTGACGGCGGCGGTACGATGCGGTGCCGCCGCCGTTTATTTAGGTGTGGAGGAGTTCAATGCCCGCCGTAACGCGCATAACTTCACCATCGAATCCCTTGGGGAGGCGGTGGCCTATTGTCATGCCCACGGGGTGGCGGTACACCTGACCCTCAACACCCTGCTGCGGGAGGACGAAACAGACCGCGCCGTGGAGGTGGCGGCAGCCGCCGCAAACTGTGGCGTGGACGCCCTCATCGTGCAGGACGTCGGCCTTTGCCGCCGTTTACGGGCGGTGATGCCGGATATGGCCCTTCACGCCTCCACCCAGCTGTCCTGCCACACCCCCGAGGGTGTCAAATTCCTGCGGGATGCCGGTTTCAGCCGTGTGGTGCTGGCGCGGGAGATGAGCCGCGACGAGATCGCCGCCTGCGCCAACCTGGGCGTGGAGTTAGAAGTGTTCGTCCACGGTGCGCTGTGCATGAGCGTATCGGGACAATGCTATTTCTCTGCGATGTTAGGCAGCCGCAGCGGCAACCGCGGGGCCTGCGCCCAGCCCTGCCGTCTGCCCTTTGAGCCGACGAGAGAAAATCCTCGCCCTTGCCCTGCCGACAAGGCGGCGCTGAGCCTCAAAGACAACTGCCTGGTGGAGTATATCCGCGATCTGACCGCGTTGGGCGTATCTTCTTTCAAGATCGAGGGGCGGATGAAACGACCCGAATACGTGGCCGCCGCCACCGCCGTCTATGCCGCCGCCGTCCGGGGTGAGACGGTGAGCGAGGCGGAGCTGGAACGGCTCAAAAGCGTATTTTCCCGCAGTGGATTTACCACGGGGTACTATACCTCGAACCGAGACGGTGAAATGTTCGGTGTGCGGCGCCACGAGGACGTGACCGCCGCGGCACCGGTGCTGAGAGAATTGGCACACCTGTACGAAAAGGAAACCCCTCTGGTGGGGATTTCCATCGGCCTGACCGTCAGTGAGTGCGAAAGCCGTGTGACCGCCACCGACGAGGACGGCAACGCCGTCACCGTCTGCGGTGAGGGCGGCGTGGTCGCCACCAATCGTCCTCTCGACCCCGCCCGTGCCGAGGAGCAACTTCGCAAGACCGGTGGCACGCCCTATTACGTCACCGAGGCGACCTGCGCCATCGGTGAGGGCTTGACCCTTCCTATGTCCGCCATCAACGCCCTGCGCAGACAAGCGTTGGAGAAGCTGACCGCGGTACGGAGCACCCCCTCCACCGTGGCGTGTGATACAGCCGCTTTGCCGCCTGCATTGGACTGTAAATATCCTGACAAAACCAAAACCATCGCCCGATTGGCAAGTGCCAATCAGTGGTCTGCCGAGTTAAACGCTGATGCGGTGATTCTGCCACTGAATACCGATGCCGACACCATCCTCGCCATTACCGCTACGACAGCAGTGGGCGTGGAGATTCCGCGAGGTATGTTCGGGCAAGAGGAAACGGTGCGCAAGCAGTTGGCGAAAGCCAAAGAGGCAGGGGCCACCTTTGCCCTGTGCAGTAACGTGGGGGCGTTGCCCCTCGCCAAAGAGACGGGGCTGGTCGCCATGGGCGGATTCGGGCTGAACCTCACCAACCGCGAGGCGTTGGCGTTTTATGCCGAGCGTGGCTTGGACGCCGCCACACTGTCTATGGAACTTACCTTTGGTCAGATGCGGCGGCTGACCCCCTCCCCCCTCCCCGTGGGTGTGATGGTATACGGCCATCAGCCACTGATGCTCACACGGAATTGCCCCCGCCGGTGCGCCGGCGGCTCCTGCGGCGATTGCCACGGACAGGGCATCACCGACCGCACCGGCACCGCCTTCCCCGTGATGTGCGCGGGTGGGTGCGCCGAGGTGCTCAACAGCGTACCCCTGTGGTGGGGCGATAAGATGGATGAAATCCCCAACGCGGATTTCCATCTATTCCATTTCACGGTGGAGGATGCCGCCCGTTGTGCCGCCGTCCTCGCCGCCTATCAGCAAGGCGGCAAGCCCCCCGCCGCCATTACGAGAGGGTTGTATAAGCGGGGCGTGGAGTGATGGGTATGGAGAACAAATTACCGCAACGAAAATCGCCTCGCCTAAAAGACTTCGATTACAATTCCGAACACGCTTATTTCATAACAATTTGCACCAAAAATCGAAAATGCCTGCTCTCTCGTATCGTAGGGACAGGTGTCCTCACCTGTCCGTCGATAGAATTGACGGAATATGGTAGAATTGCACACATAACAATCCAAGAAATCAACACCTTTTACGAACATATCTCGGTAGATGGATTTGTCGTTATGCCGAATCATATTCATATGTTGTTGCGCATCCTAAAGACGGACAAAACCGACGAGAACGGACAGGTGAGGACACCTGTCCCTACATCAAAAGGTTCAACTCTATCTGCATTCGTGGCAACGTTTAAACGACTTTGCACCAGAAAGTACGGAGAAAGTATTTGGCAAACTCGTTTTTACGATCACATCATCCGAGATGAAAAGGACTATCGAAACCATCTGCGTTATATCGATGAAAACCCATTAAGATGGCATTTGGACGAGCATTACAGCGCAACATAAAAAAAACAGCCACCGATTTTCGGTGGCTGTTTTTTACAATCTTTTTTCCACATAAGAATTCTTAGGCAAACCGAGCGACAACGCTTCGCTATACAGCCGCTTGGCAGGACCTGCCTGCTTTGCGTAAAGCAAAGCGTTAATCACCGCATAGAGACCTACCTCGGCTCGTCTGTGAGGATCTAACACGGTCGTAAATTTTCTCCACTCCCCTATGAGAAAATCGTTTTGGCTTTTCTCGACCATAAGGCCACCGAACAACGACAGTCCCACACCCATCAATACGGATTCTGATACCGTTTCGTACTGTGCAACCGACGAAAGATACATAGCGTAATAGAAATCGTATTCTGCCTTTTCTCTGGTATGGGACAAAAAGTTTTCAAACCGCTCTTTGGCAAACGAAACACGCCGCCCATCCGTCGCCATTAGCGGATTTTTATACAATGCCGCTCTATGCGCACCGCATTCTATCGGCAGACCTTTCGTTACGTTTCTTTGCACCGCCTCATAGTAATACTCCCACCACAAATCGCCATAGCCATCTTTTTCTAAGGTCAATTTCTGGGTGGCATCGTTCACCAGCCAGTAGAGATAGGCTGTATCACCTTGTAAAACGTGTTCGTAAAAGCGACGATGATTTTCGGATTGGCGGTGTCCATCCCGTAGCAAAGCGTATTGGTCGGATATATTCCAGTAGCAAAAGCCAATGTCCTCAAACGTTGCGGCGTCGCCGCAGTTTATCGATGATTGCAAAAAAGCAATCATAGCATTACGAGCCTGTGGATTTTTCGTGCGACTTTGCTCATCCAATAGAACAAATCTGTCTCTCATATCTTGTGTCATTCTATCATCTCCACTTCCATTATCGTTCGGTGGGCAGAAAAATACAAGACTTGAAAACAAGTGAAATTTGTGGTATAATATTAACAAAGAAAACAGCTACCGAAAGCAGTGGCGTTATTTTTCTAACCACCTCATCCGTCACGGCTTCGCCGTGCCACCTGTCTCGCTGCGGCTCGGTCCACTCGCGGTTCTGACAGTCCACCGGACTGTCATTCATTGCCGCTCGTGCCGCTTCGCTACCCTCGAGGGGAAGGCTTGTAAGGAGACTGAAAAACACAAAACAGCCACCGATTTTCGGTGGCTGTTTTTGTTTTTGCTTATTTTAAGAAGCCGCTGACGATCTGCTCCTCGGCCTCCTGCTCGGTAAGACCCAGGGTCATCAGCTTAATGAGCTGTTCGCCCGCAATCTTGCCGATGGCGGCCTCGTGGATGAGGGCGGCGTCCAGATGGTTGGCAGTCACCTCGGGGATGGCGCTGACCGACGCCTCGTCCATAATGATGGCGTCGCACTCGGAGTGGGCGGAACACTTGGCGTTGCCATTGATCACCGAGCGGAACACCTGACGGGACCTGCCCTTAGCCACCGAACGGGAGGAAAGCTGTGCCGAGGCACCCTCGCCGTTGATATCCAGATGGAAATTGGTCTCGGCAAACTGCTCGCCGTGGGTCATGATCTTCTCACGGACAATCAAGGTGGCACCTGCCGCAATGGTGGCGGAGGTGTCACGGATGGTGGAGGTGACACCCTTGATCTGGGTGGACTCCATCTCCATATAGGCGTCCTCCGCCAAGTCAATGACGGTGGTGGGGTTCATCACCCGCTTGCCGTTGCCGTCGCCGTCGCCATAGTGCTTCTCCACGTATTTCAGGCGTGCGCCTGCCGCCAGATGGAAGGCGTGGATGCCGTCGTGGCGGCTCTCCTCGTCGCCGGCGTTGTGGATGCCGCAGCCCGCCACGATGGTGACGTCTGCCCCCTCCCCCACGTAGAAGTCGTTGTACACCATTTCGGTGTGACCGGTCTGGCTGAGGATAACGGGGATGTGGACGCTCTCGTTCTTGGTGCCGGGTTTAATGATGATGTCGATACCGGGCTTATCCGTCTTGGTGACGATGTCGATGTTCTCGGTGGTATTGCGACCGGCCATCTCACCGTTGGCACGGATGTTGTAGGCACCTTGGGGCACGTCGTGCAGGTCGGCGATCTGCTCTAACAGCTGTTTTTGAATCTGATCCATTTCCTACACCTCCTTACAGCTTGTCCGTCAGCACGGAACAGGGACTGCTGCCGGCCAGCAGGTCGGGCAGGATCTCCTCGCGGCTGCCCTCGGTGCGCACCTCGCCACCCGCCACCACGATGACGCGGTCGGCGATGTTGAGGATCCGCTCCTGATGGGAGATGATCATAATGCTGCCACCCAGCTTTTCGTGCATCTTCTCAAACACCTGAATGAGATTGTTAAAGCTCCACAGGTCGATGCCCGCCTCCGGCTCGTCAAAGATGGACAATTTGGTGCCGCGAGCCATGATCATAGCGATCTCGATGCGCTTCAATTCGCCACCCGACAGGCTGGCGTTGATTTCGCGACCGATGTATTCACGGGCGCAGAGGCCCACCTCGGAGAGGTAGTTGCAGGCCTCGGAAATGGTGATGGGGCGACCCGCCGCCATGGTGATGAGATCCTGCACCGTCAGGCCCTTAAAACGCACCGGCTGCTGAAAGGCAAAGCTGATGCCCGCCTTGGCACGGTCGGTGATGGACAGATCGGTGATGTCCTCCCCGTCCAGCAAAATGCGGCCGGAGGTGGGGGTGTAGATGCCGGCGATGATCTTCGCCAAGGTGGACTTGCCGCCGCCGTTGGGGCCGGTGATGGCCACAAAGCGCTCGTCAATGGTCAAGCTGACGTCTTTTAGGATGTCGTGGGGCTTGCCCTCTTCATCCTGGACGGTATAGGTAATGTGTTGCAATTCCAGCATAGGGTTTTCCTCTTTCAAAACAATGAATTATTCCGCCTCGACCGGGCTGTGGTCAATGTTGATCCAAAAAGATACCAGCTCGGGAAGGGAGGTCTTTTCGTCTACCAGTATATGCTCGGGGGCAATGTAGAAGGTATAGGTTTCGGTGCCAGCCACCATAATGGTCAGCTCCTCCTCCAGCTCCGTTTTGCCGCCGGCCAGCATTTCATCGGTAGCGTAGTCGTACGCCTTAACCTCCAACGCATCCACACGAAGCACGTGGTCGGTGCCGTTGCTGATGATCATCTTCACACATAGGTGGCCGTTGTTGGTGAAATAGGCTTCGCTCACATCCGCTTTGGGGCCCTCTCCCGACATTTCGGGGGAAGCGTTCGTCTTGACGAAGTGACCACGGGCTTCGTTGATCAGCCATTCCTTGCTCTCCTTATCCTTGCGGAAAGAATTGGCCAGTGCCAACACACACAGCAGCACGATGCCCACCAGCACAGCGCTGACCACGACGATATCCTTGCGGCGGGTGGGAATCTTACCCTCCTTGGCCTCTTGGCGGCGACGCTGAATTTCCTTTTTGAGGGCTTCACGCTCTTCTTTTCTGCGCGCTTTTTCCTCGGCTCGCACCTGCTCACGCGTTTTGTGCTCGCCGAATATCTCCAACTCCTCATCAAAAAGAGGGGTATTCATACTTTTCTTGTTCTCTTTCATCGGCAGAAAACCGTCCGTTTCATTAGTTTTAGGTATACAAACACCCATTCTTTGCTATTTTACACAGTTTTCTCTCTTTTGTAAAGAGAAAACGAAAAAAAGGACGGATTTCCGTCCTTTTTTACTCAAAACATACCGGTCACATTCTCCAACAAATCGCCAAAGGAATGAATGGCCTTACCGGCATTGTTTTTGATTCCCTTTTTGTTCTTTTTCACCAGATAGGTGCCCACCACACCGGCGGTACAGCCCAGCGCCACACCCATACCGACGCCTTTCATAAAATTGCCCATGTTGTGTTTCATAATTCCCCCTCCTTTCCCTCTCATTGTTTCCCGCAATGTGAAAAATATGTCTTGCGAGGGGGATTTTCTGTGGTATAATGAGAGAAAAGGAGGCAACGACTATGCCCACACTAAACATCGTATTGGTAGAACCGGAGATTCCGCAAAACACCGGCAACATCAGCCGCACCTGTGCCGCCACAGGCGCACGCCTGCACATCGTGGAGCCCATGGGCTTCAAAATCGACGACAAAAAGCTGAAAAGAGCCGGTCTGGATTACTGGCATCTGCTGGACATCACCTATTACAAAGATCTGGACGACTTTTTCGCCCGCAACGAAGGGCCTTTCTTTTATTTTTCCACCAAGGCCAAGCATATTCATTCGGACGTCACCTATCCCGACGGCGCCTACTTGGTGTTTGGCAAAGAAACGAAAGGGCTGCCCGAGTGGCTGCTCCACGACAACCCCGAAAGCTGCGTGCGGCTGCCCATGATCGACAAGGATTCCGCCCGTTCCCTCAACCTCTCCAACGCCGTGGCGGTGGGAGCCTTTGAGGTGCTCCGTCAATGGGGCTATCCCGGTATGCGAACGCAAGGACACCTGACCCAATACGAGGATTAAAAAAACTCCCTGCCGATGGCAGGGAGTTTTTGTTTATCCTTCTACGATTTTGCCGTCTATGACGCGGATGACACGGTCACAGATCTCCAACGCCGCAGGGCGGTGGGTGATGCACAGACAGGTGCGGTCCGGCAACGCACGCAAGCGCTTAAGCACCCGCTGCTCGGTGACCTCATCCAAAGCGGAGGTGGCCTCATCCAGCAACAGCACGGGCGCACCGCACAACACGGCACGGGCAATCGCCAAGCGTTGCAGTTGCCCCTCAGACAGGCCGCTGCCACGCTCACCCAGCACCGTATCCAGGCCATCCGGCTGTTTGCGGATGGCATCCGCCACGTCCGCCACCTCGGCGGCGGCCCAAATGGCCTCTTCGCTCACCTCGCCACAGCAAAAAGCGATGTTCTCGCGGATGGTGCCGGAGAGCAACAAGCCGGTTTGCGGCACGTAGGCAAACAACGGACGGGTCTCGCAACCCAAAACCAACTCACCATCTGTCAGTTTGGCCGTCATTGTGCCGCTGTCAGGGGTGTAGAAGCCCAACATCAACTTTTGCAACGTAGACTTACCGATGCCGGAATAGCCCACCAGCGCCACAAACTCCCCTTTTCTCAAAGAGAAATCGGCACCCGCCAAAATGAGATGCCCCTCTTCATAGGCAAAATGCACGGAACGGGCATCCAACGAAACCAGTCGACGATAGACGTCCATAGGATCGCAGGTTTGACCCAAACGAGGCTCTTCCTCCAACAGCTCCAGCTCTTGAATGCGCTCGGCAGAAGCCAACATGTTGTAATACTGGGGTAATAAACCCGAAGCATTGACGAAGGGCTGACGAATCTGACTGACGATCTGCAAAAAGGCGGTCAACTGACCGAAGGTGAAGCCGTTGCCGGACGCCAAGCCCACAGCCCCCCACAACAGTGCCACGTAGTAGCTGCCGGAAAACAGCAGATACATTGCACCGTGGGACATATTGTTCCAACGAATGCGTTTGAGCTTTGCCTTAAAATGACTGCCCAACAAGCCGCCCAAGCGGTCACGCACCGTATCGGCGCCGTCAAAGGACTGGATCAGCATCCAGTTAGCCAAGCTCTCCTGTGTAAAGGATTTCGCCTTACCATCCTTTTCCTGGCACTCTTTGTGGATTTCCTTCATCTTTTTGCCGTAAAAGCGGCTGCAGATCAGCATCAAAATGCCTAGCCCCAACAGCACCAGCGTAAAACGCCAATCCATCACCAGTAAAACCACCAAGCAGGCGATGAGGCGGGTGGCCATCGCCACCACCTGCGGCACCAGCGTCACCACGCCGGTGACCACCACGTCGGTGTCGGCGGTCATGCGATGAAGCAATTCGCCGGTGTGAATCTTGGATAATTTGGCATACCGCTTTTGGAACAAGGAGGCAAACACCGTATCCTTGATGCGGATCTCCACCTTACCGGAGACCCACACCTTATAGTAGTTATAGAAAATGTGTAAAAACAGCTCCGCCAACAGCAATCCGACCAAAGCACAGCCGGCCCACAGCAGACCGTCGTGATCCTTCGCCATGGCGCTGTCGATCACCTTTTCGGATACCAACGCAAACGCCACCATACCGCCCGCGATCAAGCCGTTGACCACAGACAGCAACACAATGGACCACCCGTAAGGACGGGCAATACGCCATATCCAGTTTTGGGCGTTGGCGGATTTCATGGTTGGTTGCTCCTTACTTTTTCTTGGATCGTCCCAGTAGACGGCGCAGGCGATAGGGCACGCCATACCGCAGATGACGAGGCAAATGATACAGCCGCACCAAAGCGGGACGCAACCATAGCAAACGATGCCACCGCAACCGATTGCCGCGGTAAGCATCGCTGTCGCACTCCCAACGTTTTCCGCGACTGATAAAGGCCTTCGCCACCCCCATAATTTGATCGGGGGCAATATGGGGTTCCTCCTGCCATTGGGCGTCGCCCAGCATCGTATACTGCAAGCTGTCACAGCGAGAGGGCAGCGCCCCCTCCTCACCCCAACGGGTGCGGGTGACACCGTCATCTCGCTCCACAATGCGATGAAGGATCAGCTTGCCGTTACGGCGACGATACAATGGCACATCCCCCGGCTGCAACGCCGTGGGATCACAGGCGATCAGCACCACCTGATCCTTCTTGTTACGCAAAAAGGGGCTCATGCTGTTGCCGGTGATGGTCAGCACCACCTCCTGCCCCTGTGCGATACAGTCGGACAGGATCGGCCCCAGCTGATCCAAAGGCAGCCCCACGTAATGGGGGGCGTTCCGTGTCTTACTCATCCAGCAGATTCTTCTCTCTCAGAGAGGCCACAAAGCGCTCCACGTCAGCGGTGGCGATGGCGGCGGTCACATCGTATTCGCCCAACAGAGCCTCGACCAAAGACTCCACGGTGCAGTCCTCCGCCAGTTTCTGCCACAGGAAAGCGCCAACCTCATTGAGCGTAATCAGACAACGGAAATCCACCGACTGGGCACCAACCGGCACCACCACGTTATTACCGCCAACCTGGCGAAGCAAAAAACCTTCTTTGATTTTCATCTCAAATTTCCTCCTCAGGGAAAATTTCTTTAATCACCGTTTCCACAGCCTCGGTGCTGATGTTGCAGGTCAGGCAATAGATTGGCACGTTAGCCAGCAACCGCTCACCAAACTCCACCAGCTTCTCACCCAAATTCACATCGTAGTAAGGGCGAGCCAGCTGCGAGGTCAGATAGAAATAACTGCGCAGAGGATCCAAACGGCAAATGCTGTTCTTTTCGCCACGCTCGATAAACACGATAGCCTTCAACGGCACCGTCACGTTGGTGTTGATGGCGCTCTTGCCGCTCCATGGGGTGCCGCACAGCATCGGCTGACCGTCCTCAAAGACGATGGCAGGCTTATCGTCATTAACCACC
Organism: Clostridia bacterium; assembly: GCA_017415515.1. Taxonomy (GTDB): domain Bacteria; phylum Bacillota; class Clostridia; order Oscillospirales; family Acutalibacteraceae; genus UBA5905. Next base: position 58,141 of record JAFQGI010000032.1, read on the forward strand.
GTCACTTCATCCCCCAGCAGCTGCTGCCACAAGCCCACGTGGGTGGACTTGCCGGTGCCGGAATTGGCAGAGAAGGCAATGCCGTGGCCACGCCACGCCAAAGAGGAAGCGTGAAGCACGCCGCCGCCCAAAGCGGTCAGGCGATCCTGGAAGGAAAAACCGGTCAACGAATACTCCCATCCTTCGCTGGTAAACTGGGGGTGGATCAATCCCTTGCGCATCTGAATTTCTACGTCAGAATAATCGTCGTTATAGAAAGTTGCCAAGTAAATTTGGCCATCCAAATTACGGCTGTAACGGCAATGACGTCCATCCGCCAATTTGAGAATGGTGGCAGACTTAATGCTCTGCTCGACCTCGCCCTCGGGGCAAGGAATCTCATCCAGCATCCGCGTGCGGATGTCCATCACGGAAGCCCGGTCATCCTGCCGCTCATACGGCTGATACAGCGAGTCGAACCACTCTTTTTGTGCACTGTCGATACGCATCGGCAAACCGGCTACGCAAATGTCCATTCAGACGCACCTCCTTGTTGATATAACTTGACACTTTATTGTATCAATTTCCAAAGAGTAAGTCAATGGGTAAACGAAAAAAAGAAGGAGGAAAGGGCCTGGCCCTCTCCCCCTTCTTTCATTTATCTCGGCGCTTTGACGCCGGCTGTGTTGCGGTGGCTTTTGGCTTTTTGCATTAGATGCACCCGCATTTTATGCGCCATCACCATCGCCTCCAAGCGGCGGCGGTCATAAAGGGGCACTTCTCGCTTCATGCATTCAGCCCCTCCTCCGTTACCGTGGTGTCCATCCGCTTATGCGGCACACCGCCGGTGTGGGTTAAGGCTCGCGTGTACAGATCCAGCAGCCTCTCGTAAAGGTGTGCATCGCCACCGTTCAGGCACAGCAGCGTGGCCACTCCATAGGCCATGGCAGGAAGGCACCGCCAGGAGATCTCCAGCTTTTGACGCACATGCTCCAAGGGCTGAAACTCCTCAGTATGCTCCCGATACCACAGATTACAATAGATCTCGTTGACCGCCAGCAGACCGCTTTCGTTGCCATCGTTCGCCGCCAAACGATGGGGCTGATCCATCAGCGCATAGGCGTGACGCAAAACACTCAATCCGGTCATACCGTCACCTCCTCAGACAACGGGATCAATACACGTAGGTGCAGATACCGCTCTTGAGGCTGTCTTTGAGCACCACGTCGTAGTACAGACGATAATCCAGCTTCCACGCATCCGCTTTCAGATTGTGAGCGGGATCAAAGCAACGCACCTGCTCGGTCTTCTTGATCAAAGAGGCGGCACGGCGAGGCACCAGCAAAAGGCCGATGCTCTTGGCGTTCACGGCGGGGGTAAAGCCGCCATCCTCCTGACCGGAGGTGGTGCCGTCGAAGAAATCATAGGCGGTCTTCATGCGGCTGTCGGGAACGGGCAGGATGGCCACGCCGTTCAGACTGGTCACCTGGGTGTGCAGCTCACCCTTCTTAAAGTCGTTCATCACCAGATGACGGGAGATCTCTTCGCTGTTCTGCAAGGCGTTGAGCATCTTGCCGTCCACAAAGGCCACCAGCTCCTCGTCATAGCCCACCGCATTCTGAGCGGTGGCAATGGCCTCGGTCAACATGGCGTAGGCATCGGTGGCAGGGTTGCCCTCCACCACCTGGTTGGCACCATAGGCATAGCCGGCCAGCTTGGACAACACGTAGGCGTCCACCTCCGGCACCACCTTGGTGCGGACAAACTCGCCCATGATCTGACCGGCCAGATCGGCAATGCCGCTTTCGTCGTGGTCCTCACGGTCCAGCTGGAAAGAGCGACCACGATCCATCGCCAGGGTATAGGGCTTGGCGGACACAGACACAGTGCCGCTGACAAAGCCGGTGTCACGGTCGTAATCGCCCAAGCCGGAGATGTTCATGGCGGGGATCATCACCGTTTTGGCACCCACAAATTTGCCGCGCAGATTGTTGTCTGCCATAAAGCCGGTCACAGGCTTCTGACCCACCGCTTTATCCAACTCGTCGGTCATTTTAACGGAAATGTTTTCCAAATTCAAGCTCATTGTATCGTTTCCTTTCTTTGTCGAAATTGATTACAGCGCGGAACGGAACGCTCGGAGAAAAGCGTCCTGCTCCGGAGGTGTCTGAACCGCACCGCGGGAAAGGCTGCCTGCCGATTGGTTAGCTGCCTGCTGCCGCTTTTCCGCAGCGGCGGCTACCTTTTTCTCTTCTTGCAGACGATGGCGCAGATAGGCGTCCAGCAGCGAAATTCCCTGCCGGGCCGCTATATCCAACACCGCATCCGGCAGTTGAGCAGGGCTGACAAACTGAGGAAACTCCTCTGCCAGCGCCAAAAAATCCTCTGCCAAACGATCGGTGACGTCGATCTCTTCCACAGAGATCGGTTCTTGGGTCAACGGCTCGTCGCACGGCGGCTCGAGGCTCTCCTCCACGGTGATCGGTTCATGGATTTCAATATCCATAATAATTCCTCCTTAGGGTGAGCAGTTGCCATAGGGGCAGGGCAACCGCCTTAATTCACACGGAATGACGAAGGAGACGGTTCATCGGTTACGCCATCTCTTGCAGAAGAGCCTCCATGCGAGGCACGGTCCCTCTGGGCAGACGGCTCAAATACTGTTTTGCGTTGATAATGCCATTGGCATACAGGTTATCCAGTGTTTCTACGGTGCGGCTTTCGCTATACGTGTCACCGCTGCCCACCTCCACACCGATGCTGAGCAGCAGGTCACGGCACAAATTGCCGTCGAAAGGCATATACCACACACCCTCCTCCTCGGCAATCTTTAATCCGCGATTGCCATACATGGCCATCCAGAATTCCGCCCACACACGCGCCATCTCTTCAATGAAGGTGTAAAAGCGGTTCTGCATCATGGTGAGCGGCATCAAAGATGCCTCCCGCACCGCAATAATGGCGGAGGTGTTGTGAGGCTCAATATCACCCAACAGGGTGGTGCTGACTCCCGCCTGGGTCATGGTGTCACGGATCAGCCCCTGCACGTTGGCGTCCAGCTGAGCCGAAAAAGCAGGGGGATCCACATAGCGCACCGCGTCTCGCACCTCTTCGCCACTGCCATAGACGGGGATGATCTGACCGGGATCGTTGGTGATGGGCCCCGTGACTACATCGCCGTTGACCAGCATCATGGGCATCCCCATCATCATCACCGCCCACACGCCGGCAGAGATGGTGCGATTGATCGCAATTTGGTTGGGGATCAAATAGGGGATTTCGCTCTCGCCATAGCATTGATGGCGCTTTTCTTCCCACCGGAACACTGACAAGGGGTACAGCTTTACGCCCAGGCTCCACGTCTCTCGCACTGTGACGGTGTCGCATATCTGCACCGCCTTTACGGCGGCGTTACCGTTTTCATCCCACTCTTTCCAAAAGCGAGTCAACAGCGTGGCGTGACCGTCTTCGCCGCGGATTTCCGCCCAACGACGACAGCCGTGCGCCTTAGCCAAACGCTGAATTTCGGTCACAGAGCGTCGCTGGGCAACAATCACATAGGGCTGTTGCTGCACATCCTCCACAGAAGGATCCCCCATATACACCTGCTCGATGTCCAGCACCTCCGCCGCTATGTCGCCATAAATAGGCGTGGTTTTCGCCTCGTCGGCATACAGACCGGTGCGGATGCGGTCGTCCCAATAGGTATACAGCACACCCGTACCGCTGATATAGGCGTTGCGGAGCACACGCTGTTTGAGCTCCTCCAGTTTTAGCCTTTTGGCCGTAGTGGCGAAATAGTCGGTCAACGCCGCCGCCATCGCCTGCGCCGCCGCCTCAGCGGGCAAGGCCTCGGGTTTATCTCCTTGGCGCAACGCGCTGCGATACCCTTCCACCAATTCACAAGAGGCGGCAGTCACCGGCACGCCCTCTGCCGAAAAGCGCACCGAAACCGGCTGGGCACCCACCACCGCCATCTTATAGTCACCGATGCGCTTGATCACGTTATAGCGCACCAGTGGGCGGCTGTCGCCGCAGTTGACACCGTACCACTGATCGCCGGTGTAAAACCGCTCGTTGATACGGGTCTGTTCATACAGGCCGCGACTGCCCAGCTGACGCTTATAGTCGGTGGCCTGTCGGTATTCCGCCTGCACCTGTTCCGGCAGGACGGCACCCTTGGATTTATTACTCATTCAAGTCCTCCTTGATCTCCGGCATCACCGTGCCATCGTAGTATAAAAAATTACGGGTTTCCACCCACTCTTTGGATGGTGTGCAAACCGTCCCACCGGACTTTTCCACATCCGTGGAGTGCGGTTTCCTTGGCACAAGAAAACCCACCACCCCGCCGCACAACACACCCAACATAAACCATAGCACCGCACTCATCCTTTCCATCCTCCCCGCGGCAGTCCATACCGCGTCACCTTTCCCTGCTGTGCCGGTGGACGAGGCACATCCTCCATGGCATACCGCAGGGCATCCATCAGATGATTATCCTTATCGCAGGGCAGATTGCGGTAAACCCCATCCCGTCCATCCGCCTGCCACACATAGCTGCGCAATTCTGCCGCCGTGTGCACGCACCGGGGATGCACCACCAGCCGATATTCCTGCAAGCGGCTGATGCCGCTGAGCACCGAGTCCCTCCCCTTGTTTGCCGCCTGCAGGCGGCAGATCCCCAGCCGCCGCAGGTCCTCGTTGGATTTCGGCTCCGCCGCATCCGCCCGAATCCGCTCTTTCTGATACCCCTTGGCACAGATCATCGCCGCGATGTCCTCGTTGAGCATCCGCCGCTGATAATGCTCATCATAGAGATAGATACGCTTCGCCGCCTCCTCCACCGCCGCGGCGATAAAGGCGGTGGGGTCGTTGGTGTAGCCATAGTCCAGGCCAAACACGTGCCGCAGTCCCTCTCGATGCAACTCCCCCAACGAAAATTCCTCCACCGACCAATTCTCGAACACCAGCCCCTCGCTGTGTCCCCACTCCCCCAATCCTGCCACCGCATAACGGCGGGGATTTGACTCTCGCATTCGCTCGTAGAGCGCCTTGTCGGTGCTGTCCAAAAACTCGTTGCACCGATAATCGGTGGTGATGGCATACACGTTTGGATCGGGACGGTCAAAAAAACGGCTTTTCAGCCAATGATTTTCGTCCCACGGATTAAAGGTGAGGGTGGTCTGCTTAAACAGCGGCTTTGGCAGCTCTCCCCGCGGTACCGACAGGTCCAGCTTGTCAATATCCGCCTCCAGCCCGATTTCATAGGCCTCTTCGATCCACACCCAGCAGAGATAGCCCTTTTCCACAGTGGTGGAGGCCAACTTTTCCACGTTGTCCATCCCACGGAACAGGATCCGTTGCCCCGTAGGCGTGTAGGTCAGCTCCAAAGGCTCTTTTCCTGCCCTCCATAGGTGCTCAACCCCCAAGCGGCGTATGGCCCAGCGGAGCTGGGCATAGGTGCTGTCTGCGTGGGTGCGATGAACGGCTCGCACCACCAGCAGATTGGCGTCGGGGTATTTCATCAGGTGGTAAATATACCACAACGCGGTGGTGGAGGACTTTTTGCTGGCCTTGCCGCCTTTCACCACCCGATAGCGGCTCCGACACCGCCAAAACCCGCCGTATCCGCCGCCGATCAGGTCGGGCAGATACACGCAGCACCCCTGCATATCAGTCCTCCAAATGGCGGCGCATCATGGACATGGCCTCACACAGCTCGTCCATCTCCTCTTCCAGTAACGCCACCCGCTTATCGTATACGTGGATCTCGCTGAGCAGCCGCTGATGCCGCTGCCGCAGTCGTTCCAACGATTCCTCGTATACTTTCATCAGTTCTTTCATATCAGTCGGGTATGTCCTCCTCCCCCAAAAAGATCACCGGCGGTATCGCTTCGCCGCCCTCGTCATGGGCGGTCTTGCCACCCTTTTCGCTGTCGTATCCGGCGTGGTTTTTGAGATACAGCATGTGCATATTGGCACTGCTGCCACGCCGCAAGGCGTGTTCCATCACACTGGCGGTGGCCTCGCCGCCTGCCTTGCGGATGGCGGACACCTTCGCCTTCATTCCTGGGCTTTTCGCTGCTACCTCACCCCGCAGGATACGATGGAGCAGCGTGAGATCCATCTCCATCTCCGCCGCCAGTCGTTCTACTGTCAGCGGCACCTCCTGCGCGGCGGTATAGGCCTTCGCCCGCTCGATGGCGGCCTGAATATCCGCCAACCGCCGCCTCTCCAATGGTGTATCCTGCATCGTACCCTCCAAATTTTCACACAAATAAAACCAACACCGTAGGGGGCGACGTCCTCGACGCCCCTAAGCCTACCACTACAGGAAGGTGTCAAAACTTACGGCTTTGACTTAGGGGTAGTGGGCATACCAAATCCATAACGCTCAATTTCCCATTGTTCAAATCCCAAATGAGCCATTAACTCATCTTTTCGAACTAACCAAGCTCCCAACACCTTTTGACCGGGGAGACGCCCCTGTTGCAGTGCCTTTACCACCGTCTGATACTTACACCCCAAAATAATAGATACACCAGCAGGATCAAGTAATACAGGTACGTCCAACCAATCTGTGTGAATACTAACTTTACGTAGTCCATTGTTCTGTTTCAACATACTATCCCTCCAAGCCGATATAAGCCTTCCCCTTGAGGTCAATTTCCCCCGATAGCGGGGGAAAATGTCTGCGAAGCAGACAAAAGGGGGGCCGTTTCGCGGCGAGCGAAAAGGTGTCACGGCACCGCCGTGACGAATGAGGTGTAGCCGCCCACAGCGGTTCCACCCTAAAAAAGGTCAAAAAAATACACCTGTCTCAGAAGCACTCTCCCAGCTCCACCAGCACACAGGGTTTCCAGCCGTCGTACCCATCCCACATTTTGGATGGATACACCCGCAGCCCATCGCAATACTCCTCGGTTTCCATGGGCTTTTTCCCATCATACCGAAAGATGACCGGTGTCTGAGGAGGTAACTCCCGAGCCAAGCGCTGCCAATCGCCAAGCACCAAAAGTATTCACCTCATTATGTTGTTACGAGCGTCTTTCCCGCTCATATCGTGGAGAAATCTCCACCCATTCTACCCATTGGCGACCACTACGGCGCCGTAGCCATCGCCACCACGACCAAATCCCCGCACCTCAACCGTCCTCCACAACGACGATTTTTGTTGTACCGAACATTTGTTCGTTCTATAATATATTGTAGACCCGTTTTTGAGAGTTGTCAAGGGGAAATGGAAAGTTTTTGAAAAAGATTCAAAATGAAAACACCCCACCCAAAATCGGGTGGGGTATTCCATCATCCCTCTTCCTTTTTTATCTGCTCCGCCAGTTCACACTGTTCCTGCTCGTGAAACTCCTTGCGCATTTTATAGACGGAGTGCTCACCAATCAACGACGCTAACATCAACGCACCGCCTATATACAGGGCAGAGCACGCCACCATCTTCCATCCGCCGTCCACAAAGAATACTGTAGCCAACAACGGCACTTCGAAAAACGCCATTACCACACCGGTGACGTGGTTTTTCTTTTGCTCAATGGCCGGTCTCTCCTTTGTATACGGTTTAGCAAATATATCCGCTCCACGAGCGGATACAATCACGCCGACGGTATTCATCACCAAAAACACGGCGGCAAATAAACTACAAATGTTCACGCAAGGATGTTTCCACAACACCCCTGTTTCCAGCGGGATGAATAGCACAACGACGCACAGCACCAGCGACAGCACCATCGAACAAATATAAGCCAATCCTTTCTTCATAATGTGTCACCTTCCTATGAACTCTGTACAAGCCAATACGACCTTCAACGGAAACTCCATTTGCATATACATAAACCGAGAATCCGATGTGTCGCATACATAACCAAAATGACTGATATCTTCATATAAAGTAATCTCTACGTTCTCCATCGTGCTAAACAATGCTCTCCACAGTACGATATCCTCACCGAAAAGTTGCTTATCGTTGGTACTGTTGATAATCAATGTTTTCATATTGGCTATCTGGATGTTGTTGGCGGTATTGATTTGATTATACGAGGCCCAATAATAATCGCTTGCGCCGTAATAATAGTACCCGCTGACCGATGTTTGAGTTACACTCTTTGCCGCATCCGCATATTTTGTATATAAATCTTTATTTGAAGGGTCCTGTGCCGTGTATTGATCGCACGCAATGTCTGCCAAATGTCGTGCCGAACTGTTAAACAAAATTATGCCGTCCACATTCGTCCCTCTCGCAGCCAATTCCGTTGCAATCTGACCGCCAAGGCTGTGTCCAAACAAATAAATTTCGGTGATACTCTGCTTTTCTAAATACTCTATCGCGGCATTGCAATCAGATAAGTACTCTTCGTCCATTCCAGCGTATATATCCATTTCCGAAGCATAACAAAATGTTCGTTTATCCAAGCGAAGAGAACAGATGCCTTTTTGTGCAAACGCTAATGCCATATCTTCAAACGGAGTCAAAACCCCGACAGTACCATTATAGTCGGTGGGACCTGACCCTGCAATGAAGAGGATGGCAGGATTCCGTTTTCCGTCATTAATGTAAGTATACACAGCATTCAGCGAATACCCGTCATTTTCCAAAACGAAGTGTTTTTCTGTAACACCGTTATCGTGTACGATCTCAAAATGCGTCGATGACTCGCAATTTGCTTTGGAAGCAGCCGTCGTTTGGATATCGACGTTGGAATTAGAGGTGGCTTTTTCTTTATTTTCGGGCATGCACCCTGAAAGTGCAATAATTCCCATCAGTAAAATGATTGCAACTAAATATTTCATATATCTTTCTCCCCAGCAGTGTAGTATCCCAGCCAAAGCCCATCCACTTCCCCTTTGTAAAAGACAAGCGTGATTTTTAGTCCCAATTTTTCATAGCGTACAAAACTATACAATCGATTTGGAAATTTGTCGTCAACAACGATGCTCTCGATAGAAACAAACTCTCCTATTGGCATTAAGGTGTCTTTTCTCACAACGGAATACACTTCTTTCGGCATGTATTGTATCAACCGAGCACTCAAATACCGGTAAAGAGTCTCACAATCACCACTCACAATGGCCTCCGTACAGATGATAGCCGCTTCGCGTTCTTCGGCACGGGGTTCGATATCACTCTGCCACTTTTCGTCAAATATATTTCTGCCGGATTCCAATGCAGAAAGGGCTTCGTTCAAAAGATTGATCTCCCGCATACGCGATTCAATAGAGGCGTGTATTTCCGCCCGTTTGGAAAGAACGGCCTCCTTGAGGTCAGTCTCTTTGGATTGCAATTCGGCAATGGCTTTTACCGACAATCCTAATGTGCGGAGTATCAAAACGTTTTTGATCAGAGACAGTTGTTCTTCCGTGTATTGTCTGCGAGGCGAAAGACCGACCGTTGTGCTTTCAATAATGCCTTTTTCCTCATAGAAGCGAAGTGTTCTTGATGTGATGCCAAGCATTTTGCAAACCTCGGCTATATCATAGAGCGGTTGTTTGTCCATATCCTCACCCCTACTGTATTCTATCATATTACTTGACGTAACGTCAATGTCAAGCAAAAAAAGAACATCTACAAAAAAGAAAAGAGACCATCCAAACGGATGATCTCTCTTTGTGTTGGCACCTACCTATTTTACCAGGCCGCTTCCAGCCAAGTATCGTCGGCACGAGTGAGCTTAACTGCCGTGTTCGGGATGAGCAACGCCTGCGAGCGCCGCCGGTGGCGGATACAGCGAGCA
>JAFQGI010000033.1 GCA_017415515.1 Clostridia bacterium
TCCATTCTGGATAACGTCAACAGCAAGGTGCTGACCAACGGTCTGATCGACGGTGTCATCCCTGCCGGTACCTCTATCCAGAATATGCGTACCTCCTCCTTGGTGGCTCCCGCCTCTCTGTGCGAGGGTGACGGTTACCACCTGAGCGCCAACTACGGCGACTACATCGCCGCTCTGACCTGGTACGCCTATCTGTCCGGTGACGACGTCTCCGGCCTGGCCTACCAGCCCTCTGCTGTGGCCGGCTGCCGTGAGGACATCAACACTGCTGTCAATGGCGCCATTGCCAACCCCTATAAGGTGACCAAGTGCGCCAGCTACGACACCACTAAGTCCATCAAGGTGCTGTCTATCGGTCACTCCTTCTCCGTTGACGTTATGGGTACCTACCTGTACGACATGCTGGAGCAGGCCGGCTACGAGGACATCACTCTGGGCTATCTGTACTACCCCGGCTGCTCTCTGAGCCGTCACTGGGAGTACATCTCCACCAACACCAACGGCCACGAGCGCTATGGCAAGAATGAGAACGGTTCTTGGGTGACCACGTCCAACCCCTATGCCATCAACGTGCTGCGTGACGAGGATTGGGACTTTGTGACCCTGCAGGCCTCCCCCGACTATGTTGGCGGTCAAAACAACGAGTACTCCTACATCCCCGGCATCATCGACTGGATCCAGGAGAACGCGCTGAACACCGGTGTGGACATCAAGTGGCATGAGATCTGGGCTTACAGTGAGGGTTGCGACCTGTGGTCTTACACCTATCACAACTGGGATCAGATGACCATGTACAACAACATCATCGCTGCCACCAAGCAGTACATCGTTCCCAACGAGGATATCACCGGTATCATCCCCGTGGGTTCCGCTGTGCAGAATGCCCGTGAGCGTCTGGGCGATATCTTCAATATGCCCGATGCCACTCAGGGTGGCTCCGACGGTTATCACCTGAACGAGATGTACGGCGACTTCCTGGGTTCTCTGACCTGGGCTTGCTACTTCTCCGGTGTGGATGCTCACACCATCACCGAGCGCTCCGCGGATATGACCGAGGAGCAGTTCGAGGCCATTGCTGACGCTGTCAACGCCGCTCTGGCTGACTGGACTGTGCTGGGCTAATCCTACAACCGAATAGTCTAACCTAACCGCCCGCCCACGGCAGATGCCGTGGGCGGGTTTCTTTATCTCCGTTTTGCTATATAAAATAAGTAATTAATATATATCAATATTTACAGATTTTCATAAGTTTTCTTGCATTTGCCTTTATGTGTGATATAATTAGTATGGTTAATTATCTCAACCAAAATTATAAAAGGAGGAAACACTATGCAAAGCAAACTGCGCAAAGTATTGGCCCTGCTCGGTGTCTTGGCCATGCTGTGCACCCTGCTGCCTTTGGGCGCGATGTCCGTGGCTGCAGAGGACGAACAGATCCTGTTCTGGAATTTTGAAGACGGCGACGTCGGCTTTACTTCCGGCACAGGTCAATCCATCGTAGCGGATCCCGACGATGCTACCAATAACGTGCTGTATTGGGCTTCCGGTTCCGCCTACGCCACCATCTACAAGGTGATTACCTTGGAGAAGAACACCGACTACGTCTTCAACTTCAAGATGAAGACGGATCTGGGCAAGTCCTGCTTCATCACCGTGCAGACCTCTTCTTGGGGCGCGTACGATCAGGTGTCTTTCAACACCAGCACCACTTGGACCGAACATTCCATCGAGTTCAACACCGGTGATACCTTTGACAGCGTTATGCTGAAGTTCCAGGACGGCGGAGCCGCTCAGAACTACTGGATCGACAACTTCACCGTCATCAAGAAGGAAGCCGTTGTCGAGCCTGACAGCGGCGAGACCACCTACGAGACCATCCTGGAGATGGACTGGGAGGACGGCGTGGCCGTGTTCAAGAACGCTTCCGTTGTGGCTGAAGGCCCCGATGGCAGCAACTGCCTGAAGTATTCCTTCACCGGTGGCTACAGCTCCACCTATCGCACCGTCACCGGTGTTGAGAAAAATGAGAAGTATCTCATCACCTTTAAGGCGAAGGCCAGCACCAGCGCCTCCATGTTTGTTACCATTCAGGACGGCAGCTGGGGTAGCAGCTACTACAACGAGACCTTCAAGCCTACCACCGAGTGGGCGGAGTATTCCATCACCACCGAAGTAGGCGATACTCCCAACAGCAGCAATGCCATCCTGTTCAAATTCCAGGATGCCGGCACAGCTCTGGACCTGTGGGTGGACGACCTGTCCATCGCCAAGGTCATCGAGCCTGAGGTCGAAGAGAGCGATAATATGCTCATCAACGGTGACTTTGAGACCGGCGACTTCACCAATTGGACCAAGCATCAGTCCACCGTCATCTCCACCGATGCCCACGGCGGTTCCTATGCCGCCAACCTGAAGGGCTCCGGCGGCTGGGGCGGCATGTTGAACACCAACGTGACCGTCGTGGCCGGCAACACCTACACCGTCAGCCTGTGGCTGAAGACCAACGCCAACGGTGTCAACGTCCAGATTAAGGACGGCGGCACCAGCGGCACCAACATGGCCAGCAAGTGGTTCACCGCCACCGAGTGGACCCAGCTGACCTGGGACGTGGTCCCCACCACCACCACCCTGTGCTTCAACTTCTGCGGCGGCGGTAACGGCGTTGCCGAAGACGTGCTGGTGGACGATATCACCGTCATCGGCCAGAAGGTTCCTTCCTTCGACGGCTTCATCTACAACGGTGACTTCGAGACCGGCGCCATCTCCCCCTGGAGCGTCTATTCCGACACCGTCGTGTCCAAGGACGCTGCCCAGAACGGCAAATACGGTCTGGAAATGATCGGTGACGGCGGCTGGGGCGGCCTGGCTTATCAGGATTTCGCCACCGAGGTTGGCCACACTTATGCGGTCACCTTCTCCTACAAGGCCGTTGCTAACGGCGTGAACGTTCAGATCCAGAACCCTGTCGGCACCACCCTTGTCGGCAAGTGGGTCACCAACACCTCTTGGACCACTTTGACTCTGGAATTTGAAGCTGTGGACACCACCACCCGCATCAACATCTGCGGCGGCGGCAACGGCATTGCCACCACCGTCTATCTGGACGATGTCAGCGTGATCGAGGTGAAGGATCCCTCCTTCGACGGCTACATCTGGAACGGCGACTTCGAGGCCGGCTCCCTGACCAAGTGGAGCACCTATCAGTCCACCGCACTGTCCACCGAGGCGGCCTACAGCGGTCTGTACGGCGCTAAGCTGATCGGCAACGGCGGCTGGGGCGGCCTGCTGAATCAGCAGGATATCGCCGTGGAGGTCGGCAAGACCTACAAGCTGTCCTTCTGGTACAAGACCCCCTCCAATGGTCTGAATATGACCCTGAAGGATCAGGATAACCAGAACACCAAGCTGGCCGGTAACTACCTGAGCGGCAAGCAGGATTGGACCCTGTACGAGGCCACCTTCGAGTCCGGCTACGTCACCAAGCTGGTGCTGAATTTCTCCGGCTCCGGTAAGAACACCACCGACGAGCTGTGGATCGACGACATCAAGCTGGAGAACCTCTCCGGCGACGAGATGGATCGCTGCGAGATCCTGAAGAACTCCGGCACCTCCATCCGCGACGTGGACGACAACAACCGCGGTCTGGCTTTCCGCTTCTCCGTCAATGTGAACGGCGCTACCTTCGTTAAGGGCAACCAGTACGTGAGCAACTCCGGCTCCATGAAGCTGTTCAAGTACGACGAGGCCATCGGCACCCTGATCGAGGCCGGTGCCGTGGTCACCAACGACGCCACCATCGGCGCCGGCGATATGACCATGGCCGACGTGGACGGCGGAAAGACCATCAAGGTCGCCGCCAAGTACATCCTCGACTATGACGAGACCACCGGTGATATGGGCTTCGCCGTCCGTATCATCAACATCCCCGATGAACACGTAGGCACCCAGATCTACGCCCGTCCCTACTACACCTATGAGATCGACGGCGAGCAGGTCACCGTTTACGGCGATATCACCGACGAGAACTACGAGCAGGTCGCCAGCGTGCGCCGCTCTCTGAAGATCCTCGCCATCGGTAACTCCTTCTCCGTCGATGCTATGCGCAACTACCTGTACGACGTGCTCAAGAGCGCGGACTACGACCAGGTCATCCTGGGTAACCTGTACGTCGGCGGTTGCTCCATCGACACTCACTGGAACTACATCAGCTCTAACTCCGGTTCCTACGAGTATCACAAGAACGACGACAACGGCGAGTGGGTCACCACCTACGGCGCCAAGGCCATGGATGCTCTGCAGGACGAGAACTGGGACGTCATCACCGTCCAGCAGGTGTCCGGCAACTCCGGTATGCCTGAGACCTTCGGCAACCTGCAGAACCTGGTCAACTGGGTCAACCAGTATAAGACCAACCCCGATGCTAAGGTTCTGTGGCACATGACCTGGGCCTATCAGCAGGATTCCACCCACGAGTCCTTCCCCAACTACGGCAGCGACCAGATGACCATGTACAACGCCATCGTGGACACCGTCCAGAACACCGTTCTGGCTGTGGACGGCATTGACGGCGTCATCCCCGCCGGTACCGCTATCCAGAACCTGCGTCAAACCTCCATCGGCGACACCCTGACCGCTGACGGCTATCACCTGAACGATCTGCACGGCGATTACACCGCCTCCCTGACCTGGTACGCCGCCATCACCGGCGAGAGCCTGGATCTGGTGGATTACGCTCCCGCTTCTGTGACCAACGATGTATTCAACATCAAGCGTGCGGTTGGCCGTGCCATCATCAACCCCTACGAGGTCTCCAATATGGACGAGACCGTCCTGATCGCCGGCTCCGACTTCCAGGCCAGCACCTGGGATAAGAACATCGCTAACGTCAATGCCATTCTGGGCGGCATCCAGAGCACCGACGGCTACGAGCTGTTCGACGGTATGCTGTTCCCCGGCGACTTCACCCCCAGCCACGGCCACGACGCAGCCACCGAGGGTATCGGCGTGCTGGACGAGTTCTCTAACGGCTTTGTGATCGGCAACAAGTACTATGCCGAGGGTAACCACGACGCTCCCACCGTGGAGAAGCTCAACCCCTATGGCAATAACGACCCGCTGGGCGGCACCTACGGCGTCTTTGTCATCCACGAGGAAGACTACGGTCAGTTCGGCGGCACCAGCGCCAACGATCCCGCCGCCGACCTGAAGGCTTACTTCGACGAGAAGATCGCCAGCGGCTGGGACACCAAGAAGCCCATCTTCGTGATGACTCACGTGCCCCTGCACTTCAACTGGCGTACCGTCAGCGACTATGGCGCCGGCAAGAACGCTCAGGGCATCGTAGAGGCTCTGAACTACGGCGGTGAGAACGGCTTCAACGTCATCTTCCTGTTCGGCCACAACCACTCCAGCGACTACGATGCTTATGTGGGCGGCTCTGCCATCTATTTGGCCAAGGGCGACACCATGCTGATCGCCAAGCCCGAGAACTACAAGGAGTATCAAGAGGTCGAGCTGAAGTTCACCTATATGAACGCCGGCTACGTGGGTTACTTCGCCGACACCGGTTGCGGCGTGGACACCACCCTCACCATGACCACCTTCAAGATTCAGGCAGATGGCTCCGTTATCATCACCCGTTATGACAAGGACGGCTACCACAACCTGAAGGCTGAGGGTAAGGCTCACATTGCCAACGAGCACAATGTGACCATCCCCGTCAACGAGGACGTGTACGGTCCCCAGCGCATCGTCACCGCCACCTCCGACGAGGAGTACACCGGCTAATTAGCCACTAACGAACAAATCCCCTGCAACGGAAATCCGTTGCAGGGGATTTTCTCATTTCTTACGCCTACTGCGTTGGTATTCGCCGGGGGTCATCCCCGTATGCTTTTGAAACAGGCGGCGAAAATAGGACACGTTTTCATACCCCACCGCGTAGGAAATCTGGGTGATGTTGTAGTCGGTATGTTCCAGCAGATTCATCGCACGGGATATCCGCAGGGAGATCAAGTATTGCAACGGTGAACAGCCCGTATACTCCTTGAATTTTTGACGAAACCAGCAGGGGGTCATACGGTTGTGCAGGGCATAATCCTCAATCGAAATGCTCTCGTTCCAATGACGCTCAAAATAACCCAGCGCCTGAATGATATCGCCCTGAACTGCGGCATCCAACCCCTGCTCTTCCATCAGATTGCGATGGATCAGCAACAGCAAATGCCGCAATGTCATCTGCAGCAATTCTTCGTAATGCGTACCTTTTGTCTGCAATTCTCGGATCATCCCGCAATATAGCCCGCGCACGTCGGCGGAAATGCCCACCCAAAACACTTTGCCATCCGAAGGAACGCCGCACTCTTCCAATCGCTCCTCCACGGCTGAGCCGGTGAAATGCACCCAAAAAAACTCTCCCTTTTCTTTTGGGTAAACGTAATAGATCTGGGGATCACCGGGGCGAAACAGCACCACATGACCCTGTTCGACGACCGTTTCTGTTTCACCGTCGAAATAGAAATGCATACAGCCATTTGCCACGTAGATAAGCTGATAATCCCGCTGTCCGCGAGGACGCACGGTATAAAATTTTGGCACCGTTCGGGGGCGAATGTTGCCCGCCGAGGTGATCAACAAGGGGCGGCTCAGATCCACTGTCTCATCCGCCACACGACCGATATCGCCACGATACACAAACACGTCATTCACCCTCCTGTTTCGTTATTTCTTGCTTTCTGTTACATCATAGCGCACCATACGAGAGAAGTCAACAATAAACTTTCGTTTTGTGCTCTTTTTTGGCTGTTTTGTTTCTTTTTGTTTCCCTCAATATCGTATAGAATGAAAATGATAACTTAGAGAGGATGGGGGAAATCCTCTCGCCACAAATAAATAAGGAGGAAAAGTCAATGAAACTGCGCAAACTCATTGCCGTCTTGGCATCCCTTGTGATGTTGGTCGGTCTGCTGCCGCTGTCTGCGGTCAGCGCCGCCGGCGTATCCTATGACGGCTACTTCTACAACGGCGACTTTGAGGCTGGTACCGCCAACTGGACCATGTATAATGACGCCGACACTGTGACGGAGGTTGTGGAGGATCCCACCGGATCCGGCCACGGTAAGGTGATGCACACCAACTCCACCTACACCTCCAGCACTCTGGGTTGCGACCTGATGTTCAATCAGGTGGTAGCCGTAGAGGCTAACACCGACCTTGTGCTGAAATTCAAGGTCTACTGCTACTCCACCGCCTCCAATGCGGCCTTCTGGGTCACCATTGGCGACAACACCGCCACCTACAGCACCTCTGCTGTCACCGGTCTGGCGGCGCAGACGGTGAGCAGCTCTTCCAGCACCCGCGTGCGTTTGAACGTGACCACCAACACGGGCAAGTGGGTCGAGGTTGCTATCCCCTTCAACACCGGCTCCAACACCTCTGTTGAGTTCCGTTTTGACAACTATCGCACCGGTGCCGGTCAGTACTACTTCGACGACATCACCATTGAGGGCCCCAACAACGTCAACGGCGGCACCGTAGGCGGCGACGAGCCCGAGAACCCCGATGAACCCGAACTGCCCGATGCTCCCGAAGGCTACAATATGCTGGAAAACGGCGACTTCGAGGCCGGTAACGACAGCTGGACTAACCTGGTATCCACCATCGCCGTGGTGGAGGATCCCACCTCCTCCGGTCAGGGCAACGTGATGCAGACCGACGAGGCCGGCGGCTCTACCCATATGTTCCAGCAGAGCGTGGCTATGAGCGCCGACACCGACTACATCCTGACCTATAAGGTGTACACCTATGCCGCCAGCGGCACCAACCCCGGCTGGTGGGTAACCCTAGGCGACACCAGCGTGGTGTACAGCACCTCCGCCGTAACCTCTAATGGTATCGAGGTCAAGACGGTGGACAGCTCCTCCAGCACCCGTGTGCGCTTTACTATCACCAACGCCGCTTTGTACAACAAGTGGATCGAGGTACAAATCCCCTTCAACAGCGGTAACAACACCAATCCCGACATTATGTTCTCCAACTACCGTGCTAACGCCGGCCAGTACTACTTTGACGACGTGGTACTGGTGCGTGCCGACGGTAAGGAAGAGCCCACTCCGGAAGAGCCCGATACCCCCATCGAGCCCGATCCGACCGTGAACGAGACCGACGTCACCGGCAACCTGCTGGTAAACGGCAATTTTGCCACCGGCGACCTCACCGGCTGGGAGAACCTGTATAATTTCTGCACCACCTCCATCGTAGAGGGCTATAACAGCACCTACGGTCTGCAGGTCACCACTTCCGGTGCCTGGAATATGGTGCGCCAAAAGGTCAACGTGGACACAAACACCGACTACGTGCTGACCATCTGGGCCAAAGCAGGCAGCAACATGACCCTGCTGGTCAAGGACGGCGGCGACACCACCAACGTGGCCCAGGCCGGTCTCACCGGAACCGATTGGACCAAGTACACCGTCAAGTTTAACTCCGGCGATTACACCAGCATCTACGTCTCTATTATGGGCAGTCAGGCCGACGCCACTGTCATCGTGGACAGCGCCGCCTTGGTGAAGGGTTCCAACAACGTGCTGCAAAACGGCGACTTCGAGACCGGTGACACCACCGGCTGGACCAACCTGTACGATGCCTGCACCTTATCTATGACCACCGGCCACACCGGCTCCTACGCTCTGAATTTCCAGGGCGGTCAGTGGAACCAGACCCGTCAGAAAGTGTCCGTGCAGGCCAACACCAACTATACTCTGAGCGGCTGGGTCAAGGACGCCAACGGCGCTTCCTTCCTGGTGAAGGATGGCGGCGACACCACCAATATCGCTCAGATCTCTACTACCTCTGGCTCTGAGTGGAAGAAATACAGCGTCACCTTCAACACCGGTGACAACACCAGCATTTACGTGGGCGTGATGGCCGGCAGCAGCGGCGGCTCTGCCCTCTTTGACGACATCTCCCTGGAGAAGGAAGAGGCGGTCGTCGAGAATCTGTCCACCAACGGCGATTTTGAGACCGGTAACCTAAACGGCTGGACCAAATATCAGTCCACCGCCGTCTCCGCCTCTGCTGCCCGTAACGGCAGTTACGGCGTCAGCATCAAGGGCCCCGGTGACTGGGGCGGCACTCTTGACCAAGAGCTGACCGTCGTGAAGGGCCGCACTTATCAGGTCTCCTTCTGGTATAAAGCCGTCTCCAACGGTATGAACTTCACTGTGAGAAATTCCAACAAGACGAGCCTGCTGTCCACCTATCTCAGTGCGGCCATCTGGACCAAGTACGAGGCTACTTTTGTGGCGGATGATACCACTGCCTACCTCCACTTCAACGGTTCCGGCAAGGGTACCACCGACGAAATCTATGTGGACGACGTGGTGGTGATCGACCTGTCCAACAGCGGTAACCGCGCCGAAGTTCTGTCCAGCGGCGGCAGCAGCATCCGCGACACCGCCGACGACAACCGCGGTCTGGCCTTCCGCTTTAACGTGGCTGTGACCGGCGCTCAGGTGAAAAACAGAAACGAACTGGTTCCCAACGTGGGCTCCATTAAGCTGTTTAAGCACAACGACGTCCTCGGTACTCTGGTGGGCGCCGGCGCCATCGTGACCAACCAGGAGGCCATCGGCACCGGCGATATGACCCACGAGAATGTGGACGACAAGAAAACCATCGACATCCCCGTCAAGTATCTGCTGGATCTGAGCGAGGATTCCATCGGCTTCGCCGTGCGTATCATCAATATCCCCGATCACGCCACCGAGACCGACATCTATGCCCGTCCCTATTACACCTATGAGCTCAACGGCGAGCAGATCACCGTCTATGGCGACATCGTTTGCAACAACTACGCCAACGTGGATGCCAACCGCCGTGCTGTGCGTGTGCTGACCATCGGGGAGACCGACGGCTTCGACAGCTATCTGTACGACGTGCTGAAGGATGCGGATTATGACCAGGTGATTCTGGGTAGCTATATCGACGGCACCTACTATAAGAACGACGATGACGGTAAGTGGATCAACACCACCTGCGATGCCGATACCGTCATCGCCGACGAGCGTTGGCAGTACATCGTTGTGACCAACGATGCCGACCTGGCTTGGGCCGAGAGCAACAAGACCGAGTCTACCGCTAAGGTGTGGATGTACGACGACGCCGTGGCGATCAACACCGCTCTGGCTAACCTGGCCACTGTGCAGAGTGCTGACACCAACGAGCAGGAGTACGTTGCCTCTCTGTCTTGGTTCCTGACCCTGACCGGCGAGAGCCTGGATCTGGTGGAGTACAACGCCGCCTTTGTGGGCACCGAGGAGTACGATATGCGTCGCGCTGCCGTCCACGCCTATGCCGCCCCCGACCAGGTCACCGACCTGACCGAGGTGGTGCTGATCTCCGGTTCCGACTATCAGTATTACGGCTCCGTCGAGGATGGTCTGGCTGTGCTGAACGGTCTGACCGATTCTGTGAAGAATAACACCGGCTACGGTGCCTTCGACGGTCTGCTGTTCGGTGGCGACTATACCATCACGCTGGGCAGCGACTTTGACGACAGTAATGCGGGTCTGAACCTGTTTGACAGCGTCATCACCGACTCCGTCAACTTCGATAAGTATTACACCCAGGGCAACCACGATGCCGCCGGCATTGACCTGCTGCCCCCCTATGGCAACAACGACAACCCCAACGCTCCCTATGGCGTGTTTATCCTCCACGAGGATAACTACAACTGCTATGGTGGCGGCGGCCAGAAGGCGGCCGAGGACCTGACCGCCTACTTCAATGAGAAATTGGCCAGCGGTTGGGGCAACAAGCCCATCTTTGTCACCAGCCACATCCCGCTGCACTACAACGCCCGCACCGCCAAAGACGGCATGGGCGCCAGCGCTAAGTACGTGGTGGACGCCCTGAACGCCGCCAGCGAGGCCGGTCTGAACATCATCTTCCTGATCGGTCACAACCACGGCAGTGGTTATGACGATTATCTGGGCGGCGCCGCCGTCTACGTGCCCAAGGGCGAGACCATCGTGGTACCGGATCACACCAACTACCGGAACGCCCCCATCGAGACCGAGCTGAAATTCACCTATATGAACTTCGGTTACGTCTCCTCTTACGGCACCAACGGTACCGGTGTGGATACCGCTCTGACCATGTGTGCCTTCCGCATCCAGGAGAACGGCGACGTGATCATCACCCGTTACGACAAGGACGGCGTGCACAACCTGAAGTCCGCCGGTAAGGCCAACTCCATTGACGAGAGCGGCTACACCTTTGACGATGAGCGCGTGTACGAGTCCTCCCGCATTGTTGGTTCCAATAAAGATGAGGAGTACACCGGCTAATAACCCCTAACAGCAACCCTCCCACGGAGAAATCCGCGGGAGGGTTTCTTTTTGCGCCAAAAGTGATGGTATATTGACGCGAACGTGTCAATATTTAGGAAGACTCTGAAAATAACGCATGGTAAAATGATATTGGTTTATTATACCCATATTAAAGGAGGTATATCTATGCAAACAAAACTGCGCAGAGCATTGTCCGTACTGGCGGTACTGGCCATGCTGTGCACCCTGCTGCCTTTGGGCGCTATGTCCGTGGCGGCGGAGACCACCATCGCAAACGCAGACTTTGAGACCGGCACCGTAGGCTCTCTCCCCACCGGTTGGAGCGCCTACGATTCCACCAAGCAGTCTCAGATCAGCAACACCGACGCCCACAGCGGATCTCAATCCGCTTTGCTGGCGTGGCGTAACCAGCGCTTCGTTCTGTATCAGGACGTGGCGGTGGAGCCGAACTACACCTATACGGTGAGCTTCTGGTATCGCTCCCTGCGTACCAGCAGTTCGCAGGGTACGGTGGTCAACTACACCTTCGGTGCCTACACCACCGGCAGTAAGGGTAACGTGGTTGGCTCCGGCGGCACCTATATCGACACCGCCGCCACCGAGATCACCACCGACTACCACAACGGCTCCTGGACCCAGATGACCTACACCTTCGACAGTGGCAGCAACACCACTGTGCGTCTGGGCTTTGCGGGTGCTACCTCCAGCAGCACCTTCACCGCCGATCAGGGTCACATTTTGGTGGACGACCTGGCCATCAGCGGCGTCCCTGTCAGTGGCGGCGATGAGGGCGGCGAGGAGCAAGGCGAGGCCGTGTATACCAACGACTTCGAAAACGGCATCGGCGGCTGGACCGCCAGCACCGGCTCCAACGGTGACGGCACGGCTGAGATCGTCGGTCCTGCCGATCTGCCCGTTGCCAACGCCAACGTGGGTAATAACGTGTATAAGTTCACCTCGGTGTACTACAACTTCACCTCCGACGGTGCCGGTTTCACCGTGGAGCGGAATACCGACTACGTCTTCACCTACGACATTCTGTCCGGCAGTGCCGGATATCCTATCAAAACCATCGTGGGTATCAACAGCTGGTTCAGCACCCAGGTGATCGTATCCACTGCCACCCCCTCCGCCACCGAGTGGCAGACGGTCAGCGTTAAGTTTAACTCCGGCAACAACACCAAGCTGTATCTCGGTTGGCAGACAGGCTGGGATGCCGGCACCTATTACATTGACAACATCTCCGTCACCAAGGTGATCGAGTCCGAAGAGGAAGAGGACGAGAATCTGGTGCTCAACGGCAGTTTTGAGGACGGCGAAGCCAACTGGACCCTCAAAAACTGCACCCACTCCATCGTGACCGATGCTCAGGAGGGCGAAAAAGCGCTACAGATCTCCGGCATCACCGGTCAGTATGCCGAGGCGGCGCTGTCCAACGTCATCTCCACCACCCCCGGTAACATCTATACCATCAAGTGGTGGAGTAAGCGTGTCAGCGACGATACGCAGGCTTTTAATCTGTACATCGTGGGCTCCCACACCAAGGTCAGCGGCCAGAACTGGATGAATAAGGCCGCCTCCGCCGGCTGGGTGGAGCACGAGTACGTGGTTAAGGCCAACAGCGACTGCCAATCCATTCAGCTAAAGTTCTCCACCGAAATTGCCGGTGGTAACAGCGGCACCATCCTCATTGACAATGTGCAGGTGTACGAGCAGAAGCAGCCCTCTTTCGACGGCTGGCTGTACAACGGCGATTTTGAGGTGGGCGAAGCCACCCACTGGGAGATTCACCAAAGCACCGCCGTTTCCCGTGATGCCAAGTATAGCGGCAAATACGGTCTGAACCTGATCGGTGACGGCTCCTACGGCGGTCTGGCCAACCAGACCATCACTACCGAGGTGGGCAAGATCTATCTGGTATCCATGTGGATCAAAGCCAATTCCAACGGCACCAATTTCAAGGTGGCGGATGCCAACGGCGAAAAGCTGGCCTATACTTGGTTTAACAAGACCGAGTGGACCTATCAAGAATTTGAGTTCACCGCCACCTCCACCTCTACCCTGCTGAACTTCTCCGGCGGCGGCAACGGCATCGCCGAGGATATCTACGTAGATGACATCAAAGTCGTGGAACTGAAGGATCCTTCCTTTGACGGCTACGTCTATAACGGCGACTTTGAGGCCGGCTCTCTGGTGAAGTGGAGCAGCTATCAGCAGACGGCCCTCTCCTCCAACGCCGCTTACAGCGGCAACTACGGCGCCCACATCTACGGCGACGCCAACTGGGGCGGTCTGCTGAACCAGACCATCACCGTGGAGGCGGGCAAGACCTATAAGATCAGCTTCTGGTATCGCGGCTGGTCCAACGGCGTCAACTTTAACATCAAGGACGGCAACGACAAACTGGTTTCCAAGTACTTCAGTTTTAAGTACACCACCGGTTGGGAGTATTATGAGGCCACCTTTGAATCCGGCTACGCCACCAGCCTGCAGATTACCTTCTCCGGCTCCGGCCTGGCCACCACCACCGCCGGTGCGGGCACCCACGACGAGATGTATGTGGATGACATCAAGGTAGAAAACCTTTCCGGCGATGAGATCGACCGCAATCCCCTCATCACCAACGGCGGCACCTCCATCCGCGACGTGAACGACAACACCCGTGGCCTGGCCTTCAAGTTCGATCTGCTGGCCAACGGTATCGAGGTCAACGGCAACCAGTATATAGCCAACACCGGTACGCTGAACCTGTACAAGTACAGCGATGAGATCGGCAATCTGGTGAAGTTTGGTGCTGTGGTCACCAACGACGCCGCCATCGGCACCGGCGACTTTACTCTGGCCGACGTCAACGGCTCCAAGGTCATTGACGTGCCCGCCAAGTATCTGCTGGATCTGGAGGATGACGCCGCCAGCTACGCAGTGCGTATCATCAACATCCCCGACAGCGGCGTGGGCACCACCATCTATGCCCGTCCCTACTACACCTACGAGCTGGACGGCGAGCAGGTGACCGTCTACGGCACCATCGAAAGCGACAGCTATGAGCACGTCAGCAACGTCCGCCGCTCGCTGAAGATTCTGGCCATCGGCAACAGCTTCTCTGTTGACGCGATGAAGAATCACCTCTACGACCTGCTCAAGAGCGCCGACTACGACCAGGTCATTCTGGGTAACCTGTACATCGGCGGTTGCAGCCTGGATACCCACTGGACCAACCTGAGCGGCGGTCTGACTGCCTATCAGTATCAGAAGAACGACGACAACGGCGAGTGGGTCTACACCGAGAACGCCACTGCCCTCTCCGCCCTGCAGGACGAGACCTGGGATATCATCACCATCCAGCAGGCCTCTCCCGACTCCGGTCGCGGCAACACCTACGGCAACCTGCAGAATATCGTCAACTGGGTCAACGCCAACAAGACCAACCCCAACGCCAAGGTGCTGTGGCATATGACCTGGGCCTATCAGCAGGATTCTGACCACGAGGGCTTTGCCAACTACGGCAATGACCAGATGACCATGTACAACGCCATTGTCAACGCGGTGCAGAACAACGTGCTCACCGTCAATGGCATCAACGGCGTCATCCCCACCGGTACTGCGGTGCAGAATCTGCGTACCTCCGGCTTGGGCGACACCCTCACCGCCGACGGCTATCACCTGAAGGACACCTACGGCGATTACGTCGCCGCCCTGACCTGGTTCCGCGCCATCACCGGCGAGAGCCTGGATCTGGTGACCTACTGGCCCGAGTCCGTGGCGGATCATAAGGTGGACATCATGCAGGCGGCTGCCCGTGCTGTGTATGCTCCTTACGAGGTCTCCGACCTGTCCGAGACCATCATTCTGGGTCTGTCCGACTTCCAGGCCTCTACCGACGAAAAGGGTGCCACTCAGGTGCAGAACATCCTCAATGGTGCCATCGCCCAGAAGTACGGACTGTTTGACGGTCTGTTCGCCGTAGGCGACTATTCCGCCGCCATGGGCTACGACGTGGCTCTGACCGGTATTCAGGCGTTGGATCAGGCCATTGACCCCTATGTCAGCGGCAACAAGATCTACACCGAGGGCAACCACGACGCTCCCGACCTGCCCGGTCTGTCCCCCTCCGGCAACAACGATCCCGCCGGCGGCAAGTACGGCGTCTTCGTCATCAACGAGGAGGACTACGATCAGTACGGCGACGGCGGCGAGGCCTCTGCCGCAATGATGCAGACCTACTTCAACGAGAAGCTGGCCGACGAGAGCTGGGGCAACAAGCCCATCTTCGTGCTGTGCCACGTGCCACTGCACTACTCCATGCGTACCGAGACCAGCAACAACGCCAAGACCGCCCGTCCCATGGTGGACGTGCTCAACGAGGCGGGTGCTGCGGGGCTTAACATCCTGTTCCTGTTCGGTCACAACCACTCCGGCGGTTACGACGACTTCCTGGGCGGCGGCTCTGTGTACCTGAAGAAGGGTGATACAATGATGGTGCCCGAGTACGGCGAGAACTTCAAGTACAACTGGGAGACCGTCACCCTCAACTTCACCTATATGAACGTGGGTTACGTGGGCTACTGTGCCGACCACGGCGTGGGCGCTGACGTGGAGCTGACCGTCACCACCTACCGCATCCTGTCCAACGGCGAGGTCATCATCACCCGTTGGGATGAGGATGGCGAGCACAACCTGAAGTCTAAGGGCGTGAAGAACACCGTCATTGCGGATACCTTCGAGCCCGACGAGACTGTGTACGAGTCCTCCCGTGTGGTCACCGCCGACGACGACCGCAAATACGAAGGCGACTAACCGAATAACGGCAACCACACAGCTCCCTGCAACGAAGCTCCTTCGTTGCAGGGAGCTTATTTTTTTGGTGGTATATTGATAATCAAAATATCAATGTGGATGCTTGTTTTGCAGAATGACAGATGGGATAATGGAGGTAGTTACATACACTACCATATAAAGGAGGAATTTTTATGCAAACCCAACTGCACAAAGCATTAGCCGTTTTATTGACATTGACTATGCTGTGCACCCTGCTGCCCCTGAGCACACTATCTGTGGCGGCGGCAGATGTTGAAATGCTGGTCAACGGTAATTTTGAGACCGGCAACGCCAATGGTTGGACGCTGGATAGCGGCTCGTCCGTCACCTCGTCCGACAAGCACGGCGGTAGCTATGCAATGAAAACCACCGCCACTTCCACAAAGTATCAGAGCATGTTCTATCAACTGTTCGACGTTATGCCGAACACCGACTACACTCTGACCTATTGGTATAAGTATGACGGCACCGGCTCCGGTCCTGCCATCTACGTCTTGATCAAGGACGCCGGCAGAGACGTCACCCTGAACGACAGCAACAGCCGTCGTGACGGCCTGACCTCAGGCAGTTGGGTAAAGGACACCCTCACCTTCAACACCGGCTCCAACGAGCAGGTGACCATCAACTTTGCCAACCGTGTGGCGGGTTTGGGCGGCACCTTCTACTTTGACGACATCTCCGTGATCGGTCCCGAGGTCGTCGTTCCCGACGAGCCGGAGAATCCCGCCCCCGAGGTCAAGGATAATCTGGTGGATAACGGCAACTTTGAGACCGGCGACACCAGCGGCTGGGAGAAGCACCAGTCCACTGCCGTCACTGCCGACGCTGCCTATACCGGCTACTACGGTATCAAGCTGGGCGGCAATGGTGGCTGGGGCGGTATGCTCAACCAGTCTGTACCTGTCGAGGCCGGTGTGAGCTATAAGGTGTCTATGTGGGTCAAGACCATCTCCAACGGTGTCAACATCCAGATTAAGGACGGCGGCGAAAACGGCGCCAAGCTGGGCAGCGAGTGGTTCACCGCCACCGAGTGGACCTATAAGACCTGGACCGTCTCCCCCATCACCAACTCTCTGTTCCTCAACTTCTGCGGCGGCGGCAACGGCATTGCCGAGACTGTCTATGTGGACGACATCGTGATCACCAAGGCGCCTCTCATCGAGAACGGCGACTTTGAGACCGGTGATAAGACCGGTTGGTCCTGCAACAGCGGCACCTCTGCCATCGTCACCGACGCCCACAGCGGCAGCTATGCCCTGCAGCTGACCAATCCCTCTCAGTGGGGTGAGGCTGCCATCCGCACCATCGGCGTGAAGCCCAACACCCAGTACGAGGTGTCCTGGTGGTCCAAGCGCGTGGACGGCACCGGTGCTTTCAACCTGATTGTGTGCCAGACTGTCTCTCCCTGGGCCAACTTTGAGCGTCTGTCCGGTGAGAACTGGATGAACAAATCCGCCGATAAGGGCTGGGTGCAGAACACCTGCGTGTACAACTCCGGTGACAACACTCAGATGCTGCTGAAATTCACCTCTGAGGCCGCCAACGCCGGCACCATCCTCATCGATGACGTGGTGGTCGAGGAGCTGAAGGATCCCTCCTTCGACGGCTACATCTACAACGGCGACTTTGAGACCGGTAAATCCTCCGGCTGGAATATGCTACAGCAGTCCGAGATCAACCAGTCCGCTGCCTGCAACGGCCAGTACGGCCTGCATCTGCAGGGCAACGGCGGCTGGGGCGGTATGGCCAACCAGGTCATCACCACCGTCCCCGGCGAGAGCTACACCCTCTTCACTTATGTAAAAACCAACGCCGCCGGCACCAACATCCAGATCAAGGATAAGGGTACCGACGCCAAGCTGGCCTCTACCTGGTACAATAAGACCGATTGGCGTCTGGTGACCCTGAACTTTATCGCCACCAGCACCTCCACCGACATCGCCTTTAGCGGTGGCGGCACCGGTGTGGCAGAGAACGTCTATGTGGACGACATCTTCATGGTGCCCACCCGCCCCATGAACACCGATGGCTATATCTTCAATGGTGACTTTGAGAGTGGCAGTCTGACCGGCTGGACCACCCATCAGCAGTCTGTGCTGTCCAACAAGGCCGCTTACGAAGGCGGCGCCGGTATCATCATGAAGGGCACCGGCTGGGGCGGCACCGCCAACCAGACCTTCAAGGTGGATATGGGCAACACCTACAAGCTGAGCTTCTGGTACAAGCCCATCTCCAATGGCATCAACGTGCAGGTGCTCAACGCTGCCGACAACAGCAAGATCACCAGCCAGTACATCAGCACCTCCGATGCCTCCGATTGGAAGCTGTTTGAGAAGACCTTTAACGTGGGTTACTGCGAGAAAGTCACCCTGAACTTCTGCGGCAGCGGTAGCTCCACTGCTGACGAAATGTACATTGACAACATCTCCATCGTCAACATGGACGGCGAAGAGAATGTCCGCAACCAGCTGACCCAGAACACCGGCGTCAGCGTCCGCGACGCGGCTGACGATATCCGCGGCCTGGCCTTCCGCTTTGAGCTGAACGCCAGCGGCGTGCAGGTCACCGGCGGCAACGTGTTCGTCCCCAATAGCGGTAAGCTGAACCTGTACAAGAACCGTGTTGCAGAAGGCACTCTGGTACGCGCCGGTGCCGTTGTCACCAACGACGCCACCATCGGCCAGAGCTTTGCTGATTTCACTCTGAATCATGTCAACGGTGGCAACACCATCGATGTGCCTGCTCAGTATCTGCTGAGCTTGGACGAGGGCTCTATGGGCTACGCGGTGCGTGTCATCAACATTCCCGACGCCCACACCTCCACCGAGATCTACGCCCGTCCCTACTACGTCTACAACGTGGGCGGCGAGGAGATGGTGGTGTACGGCAAGCTGTCTCACGTCAACTACGACGGCATCACCGGCGCTCACAAGTCTGTGAACATCCTGACCATCGGCAACGAGAACACCGACGCCGATGAGATGCTGGCTCCCATCCTGGAGAGCGCCGACTACGACAACGTGGTGCTGGGCAGCCTGTACAACAACGGCAGCTTGGACTTTGGTGCT
This sequence comes from Clostridia bacterium, assembly GCA_017415515.1. GTDB lineage: Bacteria > Bacillota > Clostridia > Oscillospirales > Acutalibacteraceae > UBA5905. Next base: position 19,238 of record JAFQGI010000033.1, read on the forward strand.
AACTACACCTACGAGCGCTATCAGTACGGCGACTGGACCACCACCAAGAACGTCTCTGCCACCGAGATTCTGGCAGGCGACTGGGACTACGTCATCATCGACACCGCCGAGGGCACGGCTATCTTGGATCTGCAGGCCTTTATCTACGCGGTGGATGCCGAGACCGATGCCGCCCTGTTCTACAACAACGATCAGGATATGGCTCAGCTCAGCCTGACTGCTACCGTCATCCCCGCCTATACCGCACAGCAAAACCTATGGGGTACCGATGCGGAGCAGAATGACTACTCCGCTGACTTCGTCACCGCTATGGCGCAGTACGCCGTGATCACCGGCGACAGCCTGGATAAGATCACCCACTATCCCGCCGAGGTGGAGAGCGTCTACTACGATATGGCTCGCTCTGTGGCGCACGCCATGTACGCTCCCTACGAGGTGTCCGACCTATCCGAGGTCATCATCATCGCCGGTTCCGACTTCCAGCCCTCCGGCGGCAACATCGAGGCCGGTCGCGAGACCGTACGCAACATTCTGGGTGCGATGGCGAACGACGGCTACGGCCTGTTCGACGGCTTCCTCTCCGGTGGTGACTACTCCACCGGCACCAGCGAGCCTGAGACCTCTGCCGGTCTGGCCGGTCTGGACGCCGAAATCTCCAAGGTTGTGTACAACAACAAGTTCTACTCTCAGGGCAACCACGATCCCAAGGAAACCGTGGGTATGACCGATCACGGCGCCCATGATCCCTTCGGTGCTCCCTACGGTCTGTTTGTCATCAACGAAGATAGCTACACCGACCTGGGTGTGGGCGGTGAGGACGTGGCCAAGGAGCTGACCGCCTACTTCAACGAGAAAATTAACGTTGGCTGGGGCAACAAGCCCATCTTCGTGGTCTGCCACGTTCCGCTGAACTTCTCCATGCGTACCATCAGCGGTCAGAACGCCCGTACCGCTATGCCCATTGTTGAGGCCCTCAACGAGGCTGGCGAGCAAGGTCTGAACATCCTCTTTCTGTACGGTCATAACCACTCCGGTGGCTACGACAACTACATCGGCGGCGGCTCTGTCTACCTGAAGAAGGGCGACACCATGCTGGTGCCCGATTACGACAACCATCTGATCCCCGCAGAGGTGACCCTGAACTTCACCTACATGACCGCCGGCTACATCGGCTACTACGGCACCACCGTAAACGGTGCTGACGGCGCCCTGACCATGACCATGTTCCGCATCCGGAAGGACGGTTCTGTCATCGTCGGCCGTTATGACGCCAACGGCATCCACAATCTGAAGAGCGCCGGTGCTAAGAACACCGACAAGGGCGACATTATGGAGCCTAACACCACCGTATACGAGTCCTGGCGTGTGGTTACCGCCACCGACGACCGCAAGTACGAAGAGTAAAGTGATTCTGCTTTACAGAAGCCCGTGGCGATGCCACGGGCTTCTTCTTGTGCCTTTTCCTATATAATCATAATATTTTAATATTTTTAGTATAAAAAACTCTTGATTTTCATTGTTTTTCGGTATATAATGGGGTTTGTATGTATTTTGACCTTTTTATGGATGTCTATGGAGGCTTTTATGGAAAAAACCAACTTCCCTGCCTTGTTTTTGATGGCTGACCGCAGCTATATGTATCACATGCAGTCACCTTTCTTCCTCGCCATCGACGAACGCATCGTGGATGACAAATGGGAAAGCCGTGAACTGCATTGGCACGACTATTTTGAAATTGAGATCATCCTCAGCGGCTCCGGTGTCCATCAGTATAACGGTGTGAGCCGCCCCCTGTCGGAGGGCAGCGCGTATCTGCTGACTCCGATGGATATCCACGCCCTTATTCCCGACCCGGGAACGGACTTTCATTTGGTCCATCTGCGCTTTGACGAAAAGGCCATCACGCAGGAGGTCCGCGACCTGCTGTTGCAACACAAACTGGCCCATTCCGTGCGGTTGGAGGGTGCCGAATTTGAGCGATTGCTGACTCAGCTTACCGAGCTGTTGCATTGCTTCGAGACCGATGGCCCTGTGCAAAGCCTCAGCGTTCAGTTGATGCTCTCCTATCTCTGCCTGCACATCGTTCGCGAAAGCCAGCAGACTGAGCAGCGTTTCCCCTCTTATAACACCACCAATCCCGTGGTGCATCAAACGTTGCAATACATCCTCTATAACTTCCGCAAAAAGATTACAATGCAGGAATTGGGTGACCGCGCCCACATCTCCCCCAACCACCTTGCCCTGCTGTTTAAGCAGGCTACCGGCACAACCTGTATCCAACTCATCGCCGATCTGCGCCTGCAATATGCCCTCAAGCTGTTGGAAAATCCCAACCTCAGCATTGAGACCATTTCTGAGCAAGCAGGCTTTTCCGCCACCTCCTATTTCATTTCGGTGTTCCGCAAACAATACGGCGTCACCCCCAAGGAATACCAAAATCAAATTAAAAAACAGCGTGGCACTATGAGCACCGCCACCCAAATCACCGATAACTACGATTTGGTTCATTAAACCAAAAGCGCCCCCTGACGCTGTCAGGGGGCGCTTTTTTCGATCCCAGGAAAAAAGGGAAGGCGCCACGGCCTTACGACCGTGGCGCCTTTTTATTGGAATAATTTAGGAGGATTATTCCTCGTCCTCTTTCTTGCGGCGCAGCTTAAAGGCCACAGCAGCAGAAGAGGGAACCAAAGCCACCGCCAACACGATGCCTGCAACGGAAACGCCGGTGACAGGGCTATCGGGATCGGCAGGAACATCGGGGGTCACGCCCTCAGGCAGGTGAGGATCGTCCTCGCCACCCAGGGTGTAGGGAGGCTTGACGTACTCGTCGTCACCGCCATCGATGCGGTTGGCGCTCTCATAGAAGCGCATGTTATCGATGAGGGCAATGCCGCCGCCATCGACGATGGAGATACCAATGCGATCAAACTCGCCGGTGTTGAACTTAACCGCAACGTGGTTCCACTCGGTGCCGGCAGTATACTGATCGAAGTCAATGGTCAGGAACTCGAAGCAGTCGCGCTTCTTGCCATCCAGCAGGTTCAAGCTACCGCCGCCGGTCAAGACCACACGGAAGTCCACAGAGAAGTAGTAATCGGTGTGGGGCTTGACCTCCAGCCACTTGATGGTGTTGGTGTAGCAAGATTTCTCATCGCCGGCATACTTCATGGAAGTGCCGTACTCATACTTGCTCTCAGAGAAGGTGAGGAAGCCGTTCTTGTAGCCCTCAGCAGAGGCCCAGAACTCCTCGCTGGCAGCGCTGTCCATGGTAGCGCCGGCAATCAGGTTGTCCTCGTCGGCACAGGTGCCGGCCTCTTCCTTCAGCTGGGTAGAACCGATGATGTAGCTGTTCTGGCGAGCATCGGAATACTTAATGCCGTTATCCACGGTGTACAGTGCGATACCGTCAATCCACATCTGGGACTCAGCACCGGCAAAGCCGATACCGATCTTGGTGTTGACGCCGGAATTGAACTGCACAGCGCGCAGGTGCCACTCGTTATCCCAAGCGGTGGGAACGATCTGGCGGTTCTTGTTGGAGAACTTAGCATCCTGATAGACACAGAAGTTATCCTTCCAATCGGTCACGCCGAAGGTGGCGTTGAAACGGTTGGTATCCGAGATGAAGGCACCCTTCACCCAAGCGGAGAAGACATAATCAGTCTCAGGCTCTACATCCAGATAGAAGATAACCTTGTTGCTCTCCTTCACAGCGGAGGTGTTGAAGAACAGGGACTTGTTGCCCTCGGGAGCGGTCTCGTCGTCAACGACATACAGAGAGTCGCTGATGACAGACTGCCACTGGCCGCCCTCGGCATCCTCGAAGCTGCCGTTGACGATCATGTTGGCCTCGGGAGAAGCAGGACGGTTGATCGCAGTACCGAAGGAATCCAGATTCATGGGACCCTCCGTGGGGGGAGCGTCGGGTTCGGGCTCTGCGGGCTCTTCGCCCTTCTTGTAGATCTGCACGTTATCCACGATAACGGTACCATTACCGTTCTCATTAGAGATGATCAACACGCAAACCTTAGTCTCCTCGCCGGAATTGAAGGGGATCTCCTGACGAATCCAGCTGTTGGACATGTCGTTCTCCACCTTGAAGTCAGCGATGTTGGCGGAGTCGTTACCGGTCTTCACAACCAGATTGATGTTGATGGGGTTCTTCACATAGGCAATCAGAGTGTAGTCGGTGTTGGGCTCCACGGGGATGCCATCCTGGCGAATCTGATTCCAAGCGCCGGGGCCCTCGAAGTTCAGAGCGTACTGGCTCTTGTCATGACCGGGAGTCTCGAAGGAGTAGATGCAGGAATCCCACAGGTTCTTCCAGCTGGTCAGATCACCGGTCTCGAAGCCGGCATTCTTGATGGGATAGGTGTCCTCCACGGGAGGAGTCTCGCCCTTCTTAACAACCACGATCTCGTCGAGATAGATATCAGCAGCAATGTTGTTACCGCCGCCGCAGAAGTTCAGGGTCATGGTGTCGGAGTTGGCAACCACAACAACCTTGCGCTCCGTCCAACCGGAGATCTCACCGGCGGTCATCCAGGTGTTGTCGCTCTCTTCCTCAATCTTGTCAGCACCCTTGATCTGCAGGTTGACGCCACCGGTGTTGGGGCAGACCCACAGAGTGATGATGTAGGTCTCGCCGTTCTCAACCTTGACGTCCTGATTCAACAGGCCGCCCCAGCCACCGTCACCGATCAGGTTAGCACCGTACTCGCCCTTATAGGCAGCGTCGGCGTTGATCACGGTGGACTGCCACTTCTCCCAACCGGTGTTGTCACCGGTCTCGAAGTCGCCGTTGACGACCAAACCATTGGTAGAGGGCTGATCGGGCTCAGAGCCGCCGTCGGCCTTCTCCACGGTGATGTAGTCGAACCAGATCTTCTCACCCTCAGAACCATAGCCGGCGTACTGGATCAACAGCCACAAGGAGGTGTTGTCGCCGGAGTTCAGGGTGTAGGAATACTCTTTCCAAGAGGTGGACAGAGCAGCGGTCTCCTGGCAGATGTCGCCGCTCCAGTCGGCCTTGTGGAACTTGATCCAAACGGTCTTGCCCAACTGGCTCTTGGCACGGAAGGAAACCTTATAATCGGTGTTGGCCTCGACCTCGAGACCGGTGTAGATGTTACCCCAATCCTTGTTCACGTCGAACAGCAGCTCGCCGTCGGCAACAGAGATGTTGCTAGAGGACAGGATGCCGTCAAACTCGTCGGTGTCAAAGGTGGCGTTCAGCAAGGTGTCACCGACAACGGGGACGTCAGGCTCCTCAGGCTGCTCATCGGAGGTGACAACGATGTTATCGACATAGAAGTCGGTGCCAGCGTGGTTCACAAACAGCAGAGAAGCAAAGTCGCGAGCCAGATCCTCGTTCTTAAAGGTGTAGGTGTAGGTGGTCCAGGAACCGGTGGAAGCATCGTGGATATACTCCGTCAGGATGTTGACACCCTTGTTGGGGTTATCCTCGTAGCAGTTCTTAACCTGGAAGTTGATCTCGCCCTTGTTGATCATCTTGATGTCGAAGGAGATGGTGTAGGTAACACCCTTCTTCAGCGCGATCACGGGAGAGGTCAGGATCTCCTCATAAGCATTGCCTTCCAGCTTCATGGCGCCGTCGACAATACCGGAGGTACCCTTGGTAGCCAGAGTCCAATCGTCGGACAGAGCATCCTCGAAATCCTCAGACAACAGGCCGTCGGCAGGAACGTCGGGCTGATCGGGCTCAGAGCCGCCGGCCTTCTCCATCACGATGTTGTCGAACATACCGTACTGGCTGTCGCCCTCGCCGCCCATCAGAGAGAAGATGATGGAGGTGAAGGAGCCAGAGTTGAACTCCACGACAAACTTAGTCCACTCATCGCCGGCGTTCACGCCAACGTTGGCAATGTCAGTGGTGTCGCCGCCGTCCTTGACCAGCAGGCACATATTGGACGCGTTCTTGACCCAGGCGGTGATCTTATAGTCGGTGTTGGCCTCGACAGCAATGCCGGTCTGACGGACATGGTTCCAGGTCTTGGAAACCACATTCAGAGCGTATTTGCTGTCCTTGCCGCCCTCGACAACCTCAACCTTGGGGCAGGAACCCCACAGGTTATCCCAGGGAGCGACGTCACCGGTCTCGAAATCGCCGTTGATGAGATAGCCGTCGTTGGAAGGCTCCGCAGGAGCGTCGCCGCCATCCAGGCAGATCAGAGAGAAGTTATCAACATACAAATCCTCGGGAGCGCTGCCGCTACCGCAGAAGTTGATAAACACGGAACCGTCGGTGGCGGTAAAGGTCCACTCCACCAGCTTATCCTTGTTGTTGGCGTCAAACCAACCACCGGCACCCTCGATAGAAGCGCCGGCACCGTTCTTAACCTGAACGTTGGCACCCATAGCGTTGACGTTGATCCAGAAAGACAGCTTATACTGCTTGCCGGCCTCAACAGCCACAGTCTGGTTCAGCATACCGCCCCAGCCACCGTTACCAACCAGGTGTGCGCCATAGGCGCCATCCTTAGCGGCATCAGCGATGATCTCGGTAGACTGCCAGATCTCCCAACCGGTGTTGTCGCCGGTCTCGAAGTCGCCGTTGACGATCAGGTTGTCCTCGGCAGGCTGCTCGGGCTCATCGGCATCCAAGCAAACCAGAGAGAAGTTATCAACATAAGCATCCTCGGGAGCGGAGCCGCTACCGCAGAAGTTGATCAGAACCTTGTCATCGGTGGCGGTGAAGGTCCACTCCACCAGCTTATCCTTGTTGTTGGCGTCAAACCAACCACCGGCGCCCTCAATGGCGGCACCGGCGCCGTTCTTCACCTGGAGATTCACACCGGTAGCATTGACGTTGATCCAGAAGGAGAGTTTATACTCCTTGCCGGCCTCAACAGCCACGGTCTGGTTCAGCATGCCGCCCCAGCCGCCGTTACCAACCAAGTGAGCGCCGAAAGCGCCGTCCTTAGCAGCATCCGCTTCGATGACGGTGGACTGCCAGATCTCCCAACCGGTGTTGTCACCGGTCTCGAAGTCACCGTTGACAATCAGATTGTCGGAAGCGGGAACCTCGGGCTCAGAGCCGCCAGCCTTCTTAACCAGAGAAATGTTATCCAACCAGATCTCCTGACCATCGCTGGCGGGATGGCCGGACTGGAAGAACATCATAAAGGCGGTGTAATTACCGGAGTTGAAATCCCAAGTGAAGGTCTGCCACTCGGCGCCGAACTCCATCGCTTTCTCCACAACGGTGCCGGACCAGTCGGTCTTGTTCATCTTGGGGGTGATACCGCCGCCGTTGATGGACTTGCCATCAAAGGTCAGGGTGTAATCGGTGTTGGCCTCCACATTGACGTTATAGCCAATGAAGCCCCAATCTTCGCCATAGATGGCGTGCAGAGTGCCGTTATCGGCCTCCACCTTAGAGCCACCGGAAGCGTACCAACCGTCAATGCCGGCAGAGAAATCGCCGTTGGCAATCAGGTTGGCGTCCTCAGCGACAGCGGAGAACAGAGTGCCCAGGGGGAGCACCGCACAGAAAATCGCCAAAGTGGCCAAAATGGCCAGCATTTTACGCATAGTCATAGTCTTGCTCCTCCTTTCTTATCGTACCTCGAGCAACTGGAAGTTGTCGATGTAGTAGTGGTTATCCTCGATCATACGGATATCGATACCCAGCTTATCGCTGTCGTTGGTCTTGAAAGCGATTTCATCGGTGGTCCACTCGGTGGGGCTACCGGAATTCATCCACTTGGAACCAACGGTAGCGTCGTTGATGTCACCCAAACCGTTACCGGGACCCTTGTTATCATTGGGGTTGTAACCACGAATGAAGACATAGCTGGTCATATAGGTCACGTCGGGCTCAGCGATCATGTACTCATAGGTGATGACGTAGTTGGTGTTGGGCTTAACGGTGATACCGTCAATGTGAATACCAAACCAAGGACCGTCAATGTACTTGATCTCCAGCACGTTGTTGCCATCGGGAGCGTTCTCCATGGGAACGGAAACGGCATAGTAGTTGCCGGTGCCATCCGCGGAGGTGGCGGCGTTGGTGCCCCACTCGATCCACTTGTTCAAGCCGTCCTCGAAGCTGTGGTTGAAGGGCTCAGCCAGGTTAACGGGGGGGCCCAGAATCTCAGCCACGTTGTTGGGCTCGGAAACAGCGACCTCGCCCCAATCATCCTCGGCGGTGATGCGATAGCAAACGGTGCCGCCGGGGGTAGCGTTGGCGATCTCCTCGTCAATGTACTGACCCTTGAAGTTGCGCTCATAATCCGTGGGGCTGACCTTATCCAAAACGGTGGTCCAGGTCTTGCCGCCGTCCAGAGAACGCTCCAGAGTCAGGTAAGAAGCCTGACGGGAGGAAACCCACTCAACCGTACCAGAACCGGTGTTGCAGAAGAGAACGGGCTTATCCAACACGATCTCCTCGCCGCGGTGAGCGGCACGATAGTTGTCGGCGTTATACTTGATGGCGAAAGCGCCGGCACGGAAGTCGGTCTGAGACTTACCGTCCTTGGCCAGCAGGTCATAGCCGCCGCCGAAACCGGTTGCGGACCAGCACCAGTAGAACCAGCCAATGTAACCCTCTTCAATGAAGTTGTCACGGAAGCGGATCTGCTTAATGGTCCAAACTTCGTCCTCGATCTCCACGTTATCGCCGAAGCCGAACTCGGTGCCGATCATGGGCAGAGTGGCCTTCATGTCGTCGATGGCGGGAACACGAGAGTTGATGTTATAGTTGTTGACACCCAACATATCGAAGTCGATACCCTCGTAGATGGTCATATCCTTGGTGTTGGCGGCCAAAGTACGGGGGACGTTGGGCATCTTCTCCTTCACGGCCTCGGTGACCGCGTTCAGGAAGTACAGCATGTTCTCCTGGTTGGTACCATAGAGATAACGCTGATCAAAGTGGTTGCCGATAGCGGAGTCGTTGATCTCGTTTTCAACCTCAACGGTGGAAACCATCAAAACGACCACGTCGGGATACTCGTTGAGCACATCGCACAGAGGCTTAACGAAATTCTCGGCATAGTGATCGGCCACAACGGGATTGGCGTAAGCCTGAGAAACGATATCCCAAGCCAGCTTACCATCCTCGTAGTAGTCGTTCAGGGTGGTGGAGTGGAAGCAAACGGTCCACGCCACAGGCATACCCACCTCACGGCAGATATCCAGGAAAACGCGAATGTTGTCCAGATACTCCTGCTTGATGCCGGTCACGTCGCCGTTGGCGTCGTAAACCACACCTTCGCCATAGGGGGAACCCTCATAGCCCATGATGTTGAAGCCCAGGGCCTTCAGGTTGTAAACTTCACGATAGATCTTAGCCACACCCCACTGCTCCATACCAACGTCAGCCCAAGAGTTGCCAACGTACTGGGTCATCACCTCATTGCTGGTGAAGCCGTGGCCCAGAGAAGAGTGAGTGAACCAAGGGAACATAATGCCCTCGAGATAGCCGTCGCGCTCCAGAATCTTATCCAGCTCTGTGGGCTGCTCGTCATCTCGCCAAGGCATCGTCTCGCTGCCGGATACCATTACCGCACTGAACACGCTGAACAACAGAGCCAGCGAGCACAGAACGGATAACAGCACCTTACAATTCAGTAATTTCATCGGCACGTATCCTTTCTGTCAATACCATCCGCAGATGGTACACGTTCTTCGAATCAAGCAAAACGGGGTCACAAACCGTGAGATCTGTGACCCCGTTTCAATTAGGTCACATCTGTATTCCGAGAGGATATTAGTCCATCTCCGTGTTGATAGCCTCGATGTTGGCCTGAATCTCAGCATACCAGCCGTCCAGGTTGGACTTCAGCTGAGACTTGGTGGTGGCCGCGTCGATCAGATCGTACTGAACGGAAGCGGCATTATGCTTACCGCCGTAGGTGATAACACCGACGGAGTTGTAGGACTGAATCTTCTGGTTCCACATCCAGCCCATGACCTCCCAGCAGTGAGTGCCGAGCTTGTCATCGGGATAGAAGTCACGAGCAGAATAGGTAGCGTCGTCCAGGAAGTAACGCAGGAACCACATAGCGGCCTGCAGCTGGTTGCCCTTCACCTTGGTGGGGAAGCCCCAAACGGTACCCTTACAGCCGGCCACAGCAGCCTGGCCCTTGGGAGAGGGGAAGGGAACGACATCCCAATCGTCGGTCACGTTCTGAGGAACGTAGTTGGAGTGGCTGGCCTCAGCCTGCATGAAGTAGGAACCGCCGCCCAACATAGCCACAGAGCCGTTGAAGAACAGCTGCTGCTGCTGGCTAAACATGGTGGGGATAACCTTGTGGGTGTGGATCATATCCCAAGCGTGATACCAAGCCTCCAACAGATCGGCGGACTTGATGTTGTTCTTCAAGCCATTCTTGTCGGACAGAACGAAATCCTGGCCCTTGGACAGCATCCAGTAGTTCTGATAAATCAGAGTCAGACCGTACTTATCCTTCTTGGCATTGGTGCACTTCTTGGCGATGTCCAAGCAGGTCTCCCAGTTCCACTGACCGGCTTTCCACAGCTGATAGGGATCCTTGGAAACGCCGTTGGCCTTCAGAACCTTCTTGTTGAAGAACATAACCTCAAAGGTGGTCATGTTGGAGCCCTTCAGGGCGATACCGTAGTGCTCACCCTTGTAGGAGAACTGATCCATCATAGCGGTGGCATAGATGGGATCGGTGTAGTCCCAACCGGTGTTCTTGATGGGCTGCATCAGGCCACGGGTGATGGGCTGGGGATACCACTCGTTGATGATGGCGGCCAAAGCGGGGGGGTTACCGGCCATGATCTTACCGGACAGGTTGGACTGATACTTATCCATGGTGGCGGTCTCATAGGCAACCGAAATGCCGGTGGCCTTCTTGAACTCGGCGGCCTCGTTCGTGTCGTCGGTCGCGACGTTCCACCAGATCAGCATCTTGATCTTGGTGCCGCTCAGATTGCTGGGCACCTTCTCCAGGATGTTTTCATCGCCGGTGGGTCTGGTCTGGCTGGCAGAAGACTTGCTGGGAGTAGGCTTGGTGCCGGTGGGCTTGGTGCCCTCCGTGGCGCTACCCTCAGTGCCGGAAGCGTCCGTCTCGGAGCCGGAAGCATCCGTCTCAGAACCGGAAGCGTCGGTGCCGGTGGCATCCGAGCCGGTGGCGTCAGTGCCATCGGGTTCTTTGGTGCCCTCGGTGTCTTCAGTTTCGCTAGCCTTGGTGGAGACGGTGGTCTTGGTGTCGGGCTTCTTGTCGTCCTTCTTGCCCGAATCATTACCACAGCCAACCAGAGTCAGCAGCATGGTGACTGCCAACACCAACGCCAGCAAACTGAAGATGCGGCTGGTTTTTGCGTGTTTCATGATTTATTCCTCCTAAAAAATTTAGTGACAAAGTGATAGGGTTTACGCGTGGGACGGCCACCCCCTGATTGCCCGAATTTCACCTCCGAAAACAAGAATTTATGTAGGCGTAGAAATCGGTCGAATGGGACCGTTTCGACAGGCCGCGCTGTCACTCGCGGCGGCATCGCAGCCTGCGTAGGGCACACGTACCCACAGTTACGCTATTCTGCATAATCATTGTATCACAAAGCACAAAAATTGGCAATACAATATATATGTATTTAATGCCAATTTTTCATTGTCTTTCCTGTTCATTTCGCTAAAAAAAAAGCCGTGGCAAAACCGCCACGGCTTTTTTAGTAAATACCGGTATTCAAATCATTTGCGAATTCCTTTTAATGCGGGCAACGAGGGCTCCTCCCCCACCGCCGCGGCACTCTCCTTTTTGTGAACGCGCCACAGCAGCAGGCCGCCCACGGCGGCCATCGCCAGCATATGGAAATGAATGTCGGAAATGCGCCAGAACAGCCAATCCGCATAGGTGCTCTCGCGGGTCATCTCGGAGAAGAAACGACAGACGCCATAGAGCAGCAGGAAATAGGGCAAATTCTTGCCGTCGGGGACGTATCCCTTGCGGCAAATGCGCACAATGATGAAAATAAGAATGGCGAGGGTGAACAAGCTCTCTACGATACAGACGGGGAACTGATTGGCGCCGGTATGAAAGCTGTATACACCCCAATCGCAGGCAAAGCCGTAGCAACACCCGCTGAACACACAGCCGGAACGACCGATGACGTGGTAGCCCAGCAGAGCCAGAGCCGTCAGGTCCCCGGCAAAGCCCACGGATGTGTTAAAGGTCTTGGCGCACAGCCACACCACCAGCGGGAGCAGAATAAAGCCCAACGCAAAATTGGAAACCTGCTCATACCGTTCGAAGGAGAAGCCCACCCGATACCATACCGTTAAATATTGAGCGAATCCGGTGCAATAGTACGCAATAGCGGCAATGGCCACGCCTTTGAGAGCCTCCAAAGGCTTTGTTTTCATCCGAACGAGGTAAAACACCACCGCCAACACCGCGATCACCATAGCAACCGTGCCGGTAAAATTATACAGTTCGTTGCCGCGATTCGGCGATATGGAGTGCAAAAAATCGTTGATAAAATTCATAGAATATTCCTCTTTCTGATAGATAGGGGGCGACCGAATGTTCATAAAATATCCCGCGTGCAGGCGCACGCGGGATATTTTTAACGCATTATGCGGTCAACGAGGGGATCACTCCCAGTCGCTGAAGGAGCCGTCATTGATATCCTTCTGTGCCTCGTAAGAGTCGCAGACGATATCGCTGTAAACGGTGATCTGACGATCGTTGTACTCGAAGATGTAGTAGGGACGGGCGTAGATCAGCGTGCCGGTGTGGCTCTCGGGGATGTTGGTGATACGCACGGCGTAGCTGATGACACCGTTCAGCTCAATGGCATCGGTGTTATAGAACAACTTCTCGGCCACAACGTCGATGACGGTCAAATCCGACTGGACGTTGTCCAGTGTGAAGATGGAGGCGTTCTCGCCCACCGTCTCATCGTTGGTCATCACAGCGCCGGCCTTGATCAGCTTATACTCCACGCCGTCCTCAAAGGCATAAACGGTACCATTGGTATAGTCGGCATAGAACTTGTTGGAAGCCGTATAATCATCCTGACGGGTGACGCCTTTGCTCTCCAGCTCGAACAGGAAAGCCAGACCGTACAGACCGTTCTGAGTCTCCATGCGGCTCTCCTTCACCTCTTCCTCGTGACGGAGGGTGGGGAACACTTCCTCATCCGGCTCGGTGGAGATACCGTCGGAGGTCTTGAAGAAGCGGATGTCGTCCAGATACAGCTCCGCAGAAGCGTGGTCACGCAGGACGATACCGATGCGGTTGTAGTTACCGGTGGAGAAGGTGAAGGCATAGGTGTTCCAGTTGTTGCTGGCAGAGCCGAGGCTGGGGGTATGGAACACCTGAGGAGACTCGATGTTGTTGTCAATGAACATCAACTGGTTGCCCGCCGCCGCCACACGATAGTCGAAGGAAACGGTGTAGGAGGTGTTGGGCTCCACATATACCCACTTGATGTAGTTATACAGCTTGTCGGAGCCGGGGTTGGTGCCCTTGAAATGCAGGGCATTGCCGTGGACGGAGCTCTGAGGATCCTGCTGGAAGTTCAGGAAACCGTTGTTCCAGCCGGAGGTCTGAGACCAGAAATCCACGGCGTTCTGACCGGACATATTGCAGTCAGCGATCAGGTTGTTCTCGGACTCGCAGTATTTGTTGGTCACAGAGGTGCTGCTGACGGACAGGGTGCCCTTCTGGTTACCCTCGTACTTGACGCCGTTGGTCAGCAGGTGGACGGAGATATCGTCCACGTACATGGTGGACTCCAAACCGTACATACCGATGTTGACGTTGGAGTTGGCGGCGCCCACATAGAAAGTGACGGAGCGCAGGTGCCAGTTATCGTCCGTAGCAGTGGAACGAATCTGAATCTCATCGGTGGAATAGTGACCGTAGTAATCCGTATCACTATAAGTCAGGAACTTGCCGGTATCGCGGTCGATGACACCGATACTGGCCTTACCCTTATTGGTGGAAGACAGATGGGGCGTACGCACCCAAGCGGAGAAGACGTACTCACCGGCGGTGGGACAGGTGATCTCAAACATAGACCAAGTGGTGGGAGCCACGTTACCGCGATAATAATACAGATACTTGCTGCCGGAGTGAGCGATGGAGGCATCCTCCTTCACCTGCACGCCGTTGGCCAAGAAAGCGGTGGTGTTCCACTGGGCGTTGGTGGTGGACTCGAAGCCGGGCTGCACGATGATATTGTTGGCATCGCTGTTGGGACGGTTCTTGTCGGTGGCAAAAGAAACCAAAGAGGGGGCGGCATGGGTGCCGGTATCGCCGGCGTTCACCACGGTCAGAGCAATATCGTCCAGACCACAGTCACCATCGCCAACGCCGGTACCGAAGAAGCGGATCTTCAGATATTTGTTGGAGCCGGTATTGACCGTGTAGGAGACCTGCGTCCAGCTGGTGCCACCGGGGTTGACCGTCGCCTTAGACACCAGAGAGGTGGTATCCGCCGCAGCAGTGGTGCCCAGATCCAGAGAGTAGGTGAAGCAAGCCACGTAGTCGCAGTCGGTCTTGACAGACTTAACGTAGAAAGAGAAGGTATACTGAGCGTTGGTGTTAACGGGAACCACCTGAGTCAGGAAGTTGTTGCCGTTATGGCTGCTATCCTTGGACAGACGGCAACCGTAAGAACCGGAACGCTTGTAAGACGAGGAGTTGGTGATGGTAACACCGTAGGCAGACGGATCCCAGTTGGAAGCGTCACCGGTCTCGAAACCGCCGTTGGTGACCACACCGGCCTCGGCCGCCTCTACGGGAGCCGACTCAAAAGACAGGAAAGAGGGCAACGTCACCGCTACCATCAGGATAGCCAGGAGGACGGCGCTAACTTTTCTAAAATGTTTCATAATCAAATGTCCTCCTTTCGATTAATAAGTCCACACGTTGGTGTAGGACGTATAGCCGTTGGCGGTAACGCGATACTGCACGGAACCGCTGGAAACGGGGCTGGGATCGGTGAGGCAGGCGCGATGGCTGCCGGCGTTGGTGTCGTAGCTGGTGGTGCCGCTGACGGTGGTCCAGGTGACACCGCCGTCGATAGAACGCTCCACCGTGACGGTGGCGTTGTTCTCGGGACGGATGTAATAGATCTTACCGTTGCCGGAATAAGTACCCTTGCCGCCGACCATCGAGATGGAGGTGCCGCAATAGTACATAGCGGAGGGAGCGTTGGCAGATTTGCCCTGTTGTGCCATCGCCCAGTAATACGCCTTATAGCAACCCAGACGCAGGTCGTAGGGGTTGGTGCCGCCCTCGCGGATCATCTGGTTGCCGTTGGGGGCGGAGGCACCCGTCGACGAAAAGACCGGCTCGTAAGCCCACTGGAAGAAGCCGCTGTAGCCGGCGTCCAGATACGCCTCGCGCTTAGCGATCATGGTGGAGGACCAGGTGTCATCGGTGTAGGCACCGGAAGAACCGCCCATACCGTACTCGCCCGCCATCAAGGGACCGGTGGCCCAAGCGTTGGTCACGTTGGTGGAGGCGGTGGAGCCGGAGGAATACTGGTTACGGCCGGGCATATCCAGAATAGCATCGCCGAACATGGCGTACTGATCGGCGTTGTCGGCGCAGGTGGTGGGCATATCGGGCATCACCTGCTTGACCATCTTACCGATCTGGGAATGGAAATACATGGAGTCTTCCATAGTAACGCCGTACTGCTCGCGGTCGCCCTCGGCAAACTTATCGCCCAGTTCGGGGTCGTTGATCTCGTTGAAGGTCTCGTCGGCGATGCCGCACATCACCACCACGTCGCGGTACTCAGACAGCACCTGGCAGACGGGCTTGACGAAATTCTCGGCATAGGCGTCGGCGTATTCCTTGCAAGCCTTGACCTGATCAATCTTGTAGTGCATATCCAGATTGATGTAGTTGGGCACAGCGGAGGAGTGGAAATGGATATACCACACCACCGGCATCTGGGCACGGCGGCAGATCTCCAGGAACTTGCGGATATTCGTCAGATACTCACTCTTAACACCGGTGCACTCCCAGGTGTTCAGATCGTTCTGACGGCCTTCGCCCCAAGGGGAGCCGGCATAGGCCATAGCGTTGTAGCCCAACGCCTTCAGGTTGAAGATCTCCATCTCCAGCTGGGTGTTGTCGTATTGGTCGATACCGACCTGGTTCATGGCCTGCCAATAATCCTTGGTGGTGCCGTCGGAACCCAAGTAGCTGTCGTAATTCTCCAGGTCGTTGGCAGCCAAGCTGGAACCCAGCCAGGAGTGGGTCAGCCAGGGGATCCAAACACCCTCGATATAGCCGTCTACCTCCAGGATATCCCAGGCGGTGACGATGCCGTCGTTTGCCACGCCGGTCTGGATCATACCGTTGTAGGAGTCGACGTCGTACTTCGCCAGGATGCCGTTGTCAGCAGAGCCGTTAGCGGAAACGGACACCACGCCACCGAAGGGGGTGACCATCAAAGCCACGACGCACAGCATGGGAAGCAGAATCTTAGTAAACTTACGCATGTGTTTCACTCTTCCTCTCGCAAATACAGAGCATCCGCTCTGTAAAATTAATGAATATGGTGTCAAAAGGGCATAGGTATGCCATTCCAACATTCACACATATTTACTATACCAAAAAGGTTGGGAAAATGCAACCATTTTTTATATAATACAGAGAGCATTTTGTTCAAATTGTATGATGTCACAAGTTTTGAGAGTAATTTTTGGCAAAATGACCAATATACAGGTTGGAACGGCGAGGGTATAATGAGGAAAACCACGAAGGGAGGGAGCGTTGCCCATGCGCATCACCGCACTGGTAGAAAACACCGCAAATCACCCCCATGTCACCGCTGAACACGGCCTATCGCTATACATCGAAACGGCAGGAAAGCGCATTCTCTTCGACATGGGACAAAGCAATCTCTTTTGGCGCAATGCAGAGGTGTTGGGCATCGACCTGAGCCGCGTGGATATCGCCGTGGTTTCCCACGGTCATTACGACCACGGCGGCGGGCTGGCAACCTTCTTAAACGGCAACGAAACGGCGCCTGTATACATCAGCCGTTATGCCTTTGAAGAGCACCGCAACCAAGCGGGCAAGGACATCGGCCTCTCCCCTGCCCTATCCGGCTGTGAACGGCTCGTTTTCACCGATGAAGCTTATGAAATCGCCGGGGGGATCGCGCTGTGTTCCTGCAACAAGCAAAGCCGACACCACCCCACCGACGACGGCGGAATGACCGCCGAGGGTGAGGCGGAGGACTTTCGTCACGAGCAGTATCTCCTCATAGAAGAAGGGGCCAAAAAGGTGCTCATCAGTGGCTGCTCTCACAAGGGCATTCTCAATGTAGCAGAGTGGTTCAAGCCCGATGTGCTGGTGGGGGGATTTCACCTCTTCAAACACCCTTGCAATGCGGATTTGACGGCCATTGCGCGGCAGTTGGCGACGCATCACACGGACTACATCACCTGCCATTGCACTGGGGTGGAGCAGTACGAATGGATGCAAAAAAGCCTCCCTCGTCTGCGCTATTTGGCAACGGGTGAAACCATAGAAATATAAGAGAAACCGATGCACAAGGGTGCATCGGTTTTCTCTTTATTCTCCGATTGTGTAGAGGTGAACGTTGCCGGTGATGCCTTGGGAAACACCGTATTGGAACACGCCGCCGGCAATCTCGGTAACGCACTGAAAATGCAGATGTCCCGACAACACCGCCACCACGGGAGCGGCGGAAACCAGCTCGCGAAAGCGGTCATTTTCGGGGGGGCAACCGTCAAAATCGTTCATGCGGAAATACTCGCCGCAACCATAGACGGCGGCGTAGTTATCGGGGGTGAGCATCGGCACGTGAAGGGCGACAACGGTGGGCTTTCCCCCTGCCAAAAGAGCCTCCACCTGCGCCAATTGAGTGGGGGTGATGATGCGATCGGAGTTGTCCACACCCACCAGTTGCAAATCCCCCAGATCCACCACCGAAATCGGCTGTTTCATCATCGATAGAAGCAATCCGTCGGGGAGTTTTTTCGCCTGCTCGTGATTGCCGCACACCGCCACAAAAGGCACCCGAAGGGTGGCCAAACCCGCCTCGGTAGCACGGATGTCGGCGGGGGTGACATTATTCATAATGTCGCCGGTGATCACCGCACCATCGGCTGTGTTCGCCAACGCCAACAACCGAGAAAATTGCAGGCGACTGTCCGCCATTTGGGCCTCTCCCGTGGGGCATCCGTATTTCTCGGCAAAGAAGCGGCGGGTGTCCATCCAGCCTTGGGTGTCCCCTATCGCCTTTTCCCGTTCTTCGGGAGTGGAAAGGTCGTCATAGGCGGTCAAATGAACGTCGGAAAAGTGGCAAATCGTCTTCTTTTTTACCCCTTTAACAGGAATGTCATAGCGGGTAATCGTTAACGTATCCATATCCTCTCCCCCATCAAAAGCGGCAACGATCGTCGTGATTATACCGCAGGGGCAAGCCCTCACGATACAGATGGGAATCGTTGGAGAGGGTCATTACGCGAGGCACCACCACGCCATTTTTATCGGGGTGGAAATCAATGGCGGTGAAGCCGCTGTGGCACATATCAAAGCGGGTGGAAAAAATGGGATACGGAATGTCCAATAAACAGCTCAAAAACACGGTGGAACAGCCTTGATGAGCAAACAGTGCCACCCGATCGTCATTGTCCCGCAACGGCTTGTAGGTGCCGGTATAGCGGTCGTGCTCATAGCCCAATTCCGCAAACAGCGCATCCACGCCCTCGTACATCTCGGCGATGCCGTGCTCAAAGGTGTACTGTGCCAATTTGGGGTGCTTGTACCACTCGTGGCCCATGGCGATCACCTCGGGATCGAGGAACAGAGGACGGACGTCCTTATGCCGCCAAGCCCAGTCCTGATCGGGGTGAGGCCACTCGCCGATCATAAAATCCTTGGCGATATTCGCCTCGTTACAGAACTCCAACTGTTGGATTTCCTTTCCCAATATATCGGCGGTCGGCTTGCCGGTCAGAATGGCCCGGTTGGAGGTGGAGGCGTACACTTTTTTTACGCCGAACATACACAGGCGCTTGGCTAACGCCTCCGCCTGCCGCTCACCCAGAGGGGTCAAGCTGTCAGGATTGTAGATCGGATCGCCATGTCGAACATAGAAAAAAATCATACTGTATTCCTCCTTTTCCTTTCCGCAAGATCATTGCCACCAGTATACCGCGTTTTTGAATGAACGGCACTATAAAATGTTCTTATTCTTATATCAAAATTTCATGATTTTTTCTGCCAACCACAAACCACCGGTTCAACCGGTGATTTGACTAACCCCTAAAAGGGGTTATTGCCGGCTCAGCCCCTAAAAGAGGCCACTGAACTTTATTATCGCATCAATCGCACTGCCACCCGTAAACGGGTTATAAGCGCAGCACCTTGTTCGGCTCCCTCTGACGAGGGTGCTGTCCGCGCGCCAGCGCGGACTGAGGGAGAGATAACGAAACTACCCCTCCGTCTTTTTGCCTACGGCAAAAATCCACCTCCCCTGACAAGGGGAGGCAAGGGATCGCTCCGCTCTTTTATCTTCCCCCGGTAGAACCGGGAGTTTATTTCCACGCCTTAAGGCGCCAATTACAAAAAGCCCCTGCCAAAGCAGGGGCTTTTTGCGATTACTGATGGTTGTTCTTCAGATAGTCCAGCACCTCATCCACCGTGGTGAAAGCCAACGCCACGTAGGTATCGGCAGCACCATAGTAGATAGCGATACGACCGGTATCGGCATCCACCAGGCAAGCGCAGGGGAAGCAGACGTTGGGCACGAAACCGGTGGTCTCGTAATCCTCCTCGGGAGTGATCAGATACTCGCGGCCGCGATAGATGACCTTGGAGGGGTCGTCCAGATCGCACAGCATAGCGCCGAAGGAGTACACAAAACCATTACAGGTGTTGATAACACCGTGATAGAACACCAGCCAGCCCTCATCGGTCTCGATGGGAACGTTACCGGCGCCGATCTTGGTGGACTCCCACCACACGTTGGTGCCGCGGGCCATCACGTGCTTGTGATTGCCCCAGTAGACCAAGTCGGGAGACTCGGACAGCCAAATGTCACCAAAGGGGGTGTGGCCGTCATCAGAGGGACGGTTGAACATCAGGTACTTGCCGTTCACCTTACGGGGGAAGGGAACGCCGTTGCGGTTAAAGGGCAGAGTGCAGTTGGGCAGACGGGTGAAGTTCTTGAAATCGTTGGTCTTGCCCAGACCCAGCACGGGGCCACCCTGCTCGGTGCACCACATAATGTAGTAAGCGTCTTCAATCCAAGTTACACGAGGATCGTAGTAGTAGAGGGAGGTGAAAGGCTCACCGTTCTCATCGCGCCAGTCGATGGCCTCAGGCTCGATCTCCCAGTTGATGCCATCCTTGGAATGACCAACGTGCAGATTGGGGGTGGTGATGGTGGTGTCGGCACGGAACACGCCGATGAACTCATCGCCCCACGGCACAACAGCGCTGTTGAACACACGCTGGCAATTCTTGGCGGGGTTGCGCTTGATGATGGGGTTCTGGCTGTAACGCCATACCACGTTCTCACAGCCTTCGGGACGGTCCTGCCAAGGGATGTTGGGCAGCGAGGTACCATTGATAATCTTAGCCATAATCATTTCTCCTTTTTTGTCACGAAATTCTATCCGGCAGCGTTAACCAACGATACCGACGCGGTCGATGCTCTGCACGAATTTGCGTTGCAGGAACATATACATAATCAACATAGGTGCGATAAACAGCAAGCAAGCGGCCATACCGGCTGCACGGGAATCCTTCAACAGGTCGGTTTTGACATAATCCATCTTAACCGCCAGGGGGGGATTACCCTTGTTGTACATATCCGACAAGTAACTCTCGTTCCAGTGCCAGATGGTAGAGAAGATGGTAACCGTCAGGAACACCACACCGGAGGAAGGCAGGATGACCGACACGAAGGTGCGCAGGGGACCGGCGCCATCCACATAGGCCGCCTCTTCCAGCTCGCGGGGCAAGCCCTCGAAGAACTTGCGGTAAATGAAGATGAACAGACCGGAGCGCACACCGACACCGAACAACGAGGGCAACCAGAAGGTAAGTCCCGTGTTCAGCAACTGAGGACGGAAGTCCGGCAGATGGAAGGTGTCGATGAAGAATTTGCCGATACCCAGAATGTCAAAATGGGCATAATTCAAATACATGGGGATAATCAACATTTGGGTAGGCACGATGATGGTGAGCAAGACCAAGAAGAAGATCAGGTTCTTCTCTTTGAATTCGAAACGGGCAAAGCCGTAAGCGATGACCGCACACACCATCACCTCGATGAAGGCGCTGACCTCCATCAGCCACAGCGACACAAAACCGGTTTTCAGATAATCCAGTTCCTCGAAGGCCATCTTAAAGTTGTCCATAGTGATATCCGAGGGGATCCAAACGATGCTGGGGTTGTAGATATCTGCCTTGGGTCGGATCGCGTAGCTGATCATAAAGAACAGCTGGAACAGCACCACGTAGCTCAGAGCCAGCAGGAAGAAATAACGCACCACGTTGACAACAACGCTGAGAGTACGCTTTTTGTACAGCAACTTACGCTCCGGCGTGAAGGTATTCGATTTGTTTTTATTCTTAAACATATTCGTTACACCTCCACTCGATTAATTCGCCCACTTGGCGAAGATCTTCTTCTGAATCAGCAGCACAGCCAGACCCAGAATGGCGCCGACCAGAGCAAAGTAAACCCACAGCATGGTGGGGCCTTCCCACCACATGTTCTGACGCATGGCGTTGAAGCCGTAGGTCATAACCTTGTTGCCGGAATCGGTAAAGATCTCAATGGCGGTAAACACGATAACCAGCAGGGTGGTACCGCTCAGCATGGGGAAGGTGACATACCAGAACTCTTCCCATTTGTTAGCGCCCTCCACACGGCACACCTCATACAGCTGCTCGGGGATGGATTGCAAACCGGAGATAAACAACACGATCTGCACACCGCAATCCCAGAACAGGTCGAAGATCTGGTTGACAAAGCCCAACAGCGTGCTGGACACATTCTCGCTGAGATTCATGCTCATCAGAATGTTCGAGATGTCAATGCCGTTACCGGAGGAGCTGCCGCTACGCATCGCTTGTGCCGTGGCATCGCCCTGCAAATAGGTCATAACCACACCGGTGGCAATGATAACAGGCAGGAAGAAGATGGAACGGAACACAATACGGCCCTTAAACTTCTGGTTCAGCAGGACGCCCACGATCAGGCTCAAGGCCACGATCAGAGGGATGGTGTAAATAAAGGAGGTCAGAGAGTCAACCAAATTGTCCACATACACGGTATCTTCGTAGAAGAAGTGCCGGATGTTGCTCAAACCAACCCATTTGGTCTCAAAAACGCCCTCGTCAAAGTTAACGGTAACGTTAGAGAACACAAACACCAGCGATTGTACCAACGGTTGCAGGAAGAACAGAACAAAACCGATCTCCCAGGGAAGAATGAACATACGGCCGTACATCTGCTTCTTCCGGGTAAAATCCTTCAAAGATTTCTTCATTGTTACAATCACCTCCCTTAACCTTCAACGTAGTGGAAGCCCATGGAGGGAATCTCCACGCCTTCCACAGTCATAGCTGCATCGGAGTAGTTGGCGTAAACGACAACGCCGTTCTCAAACTCGGTGATGGTCAGATCGCCGTCAACGGTGTAGTTTTTGATGGGCTGATTGCCGACCTTCGCCAGCAGATCCGCGCTCTCATTGGCCATTTCGGCAATGCGATCCTTCCAATCCGCATAGCGGCTGGACACAAACGCAGTGTCCTCATCAAACTGGATGGACTCGTGCAGCGTGTCACACAGGGTGAACTGCAGGGCCATACCGGTGGACACAGCCTGCAAATAGGTCTTCTCGATGTTCACCGCCAGATTGATGGAAGACGCGGTCAAGGGCTTGTAGCCCTGGAACACCAAGGTGTAGAAGGGAATATCCTGATTCAGTATGTTGAATCGGGTGGACTTCATGGGCACCTCGGTCACGTAATCCGCATTCAGCGCCGCATAACCATTGGCGTTGCTTGCGATCACCTTCAGATCCGCATCGGAGCACTGATTCAGCATGGCAGACACATCGTCGGAGAAGCCATACTTCGCCGCATAGCCCTCGGTGCGGAAATCGGAATAGACCATACTGCTCAAAGAGCCAATGGAGATGGCACCCACATTGTGCTTGTTGACGGCGGCGATCGCCTTATCCACCATGGTGGATAACTGACCGCGGGTCAACAAGTACCAGGATAGGCCCTTGTCGTTCTCCAAGCCCGTATTCATCTGATACGTGCTGATCTTAGCCTTCAAGGTAGAGATGCACATCGCCGTATCCTGGCCAAGCTGCACGCCGTTACCGGCATTCTGGAACTGAGCCAGCTCGTAATCCATAGACAGGGTGATGTTATTCTTCTTCGCAAAGGCGATCAAGGCGTCCAGATCGCTCTGCTTGCCGACCTGAGCAGACAGCTTAAAGCCGCCGCCTACCTCGGTGTGAGCCAAACCGCCTTGGCCAAAGCCTTCCAGCGAAACCAGCATCTCTCGGTCCCCCACCAGCTTTTTCAGTTCCTCGACAATGTCCTGTGCCTGTGCCAGCGTGGTGACAGACACGTCAGACTGATAGGGAACGCCGAACAGGGACTCGGTGATCTGGGTGGCACCCAGCACATTCACCGACAAAGCCGGAGCAGACTGAATCGTATTCTTCAGATAGCCACGCTCCTGCAAATACTGGCGATAGCGCTTAGCCATACCGATGTAGGTGGTATCCTCACCGTTGGCCTCGCTCATGGGAATGTAACGCACCGCCAAATTCTTGGCGGAGGTCACGGTGTCACTGTAACGGGTACCGGTGGACTTCTGAGCACCTTGAGAGTTGTAAACCACCTTCTCCTTGGAGCGGATGCAGAAGGAAGCATACGCGCAAGAGAACTGGTTGACCATCTCATCCTCGCCACCGGTTTTGGCATACACCATGGCGCAATCGGCGCCCTCTTCGATGATGCCCAGCATACCGATCTTTTGACGACCGCTATCGCTCGCATCGCCGTTGAAGTCGTCCCCCTCGTCACGGGTGGTCACGGTGGTGGCGCCGAACACAGGCAGGTAGATCTGGCTCTGAATGCGGCTCTGCAAGGTGACGGGTTCCATCTGGTCCTCGCCGTACACGCACTCGTAATACTCTTTCACCGTGCCGCTGCGCTTCGCATGGATCAAAGCGCCGCCGCCGGAGGGAACCATCAAATACGAATCCGTCGGCACCTCTTCTCCTGCTTCGTCAATGACTGTGCAGTCATTGACGGCAGAAACAAAATAGGGAGCCAGTTTGATCTCATAGATCTTATTTTCGCTCTCCTGCAGCCGATCCATGGGCACGCGGACGATCATGCCGTCGGTGGTCAGCAAATACTCCACCGGAACGGCGATTTTCGCCTCGGGGAAGGAATAGGTAGCACGGAAGCCGTTTTCGATCTGTTCCACGGAATACACTTTCTTGTTGGATTCCTCTTCAGCCGTCTTCAGCTCTTCCAAAGCCTTGTTCAGCTCTTCTTCGGCTTTTTTCTTAGCTTCGTCGCCAACGGCCTCTTCTAACTGCTTTTGTGCCGTTTCGACCTTGCTCTGTGCAGTCTTGATCTTGGAACCATAATAGTCGACGCAATCCGTCAAGCCATCCAAGGTGGACAAATTCTGTGCGTTGGGCTTGAAATAGTCCACAATCAATGGCGTACAGGTTTCACGTTCTTCTTTCCATTCGGGGGTGCTGTAAAATTCATTGCCGCTCTCCGTGTCTTTCAACACAAAGCGCTCATTTTCCTTCACCCAGGTCAGCTCATACTTGGAGCCTTCCATCTTAACTGTTGCCGTCTCGCAGAGAACGCCGCTGCTTTCGGTATAGGAAGCGAGCACCTTTTCGGTCTTCTTCCCGCAACCGGTCACCAGCATCGGCAATAAGAGCAGCACAGCTAAGCACAGACAAGTTATTCTTCTTTTTGTCATGTCACTCTTCCTTTCTGCCGACGGCTTATCTCAAACGAATTTCGTTGACGATACCCACGATGAACACGATGAACTGCTGAGACAACAGAACCACCGAGCACAGCACGAAGGCAGCCAACACCATACACAACACAGTCACGATCGCCATGCCCATGGCCTTGAAGAAGGAATACTCGTGAACCACCGTCATACCGATGAGCAGCAACAACACCATATAAATCGTCAAAATCGTGCTGATAATGCCGAAAGAGTTGGTGCTGGTCGCGGGGATCACGTGAGAACCGACCGTGAAAATAACGGAATAAATAATCATGGGGGTCATGCTGTAAGCGGACATGGCAAACACTTCTTTGAGCGAGCCCTTACCGTCATTCAGCATACAAATACCCCAGTTGGTGATCACCCACAGCAGCAGGAGACCAACCGATCCGATCAGAGTAAACAGTGCGTTGTAATTGGCCTTATCCACAATGACGTACATAAAGCCGCCATACAGATCCTGAGAAACTCTGGCCAAATAGAACACCACAACAAAGATGCACGCCAACCCCACAGAAAGGAACTTCTGCGTCTTCATGGCCTGGAAGGCCTGGAAGGGATGGAAGGGCACCGACAGAGCGGTACGCAGGTTGTCGTTCTTAATGTGGAAGATCTTGCGCTTCTTGGAAATGACCAACAGTGCGGCAATGCCGCCAACCGCCACCAGGCAGAGGAGGAAGAGCCACCAGAAGTTTTTGGACAGCCACTCCTTCTGAACCTCGGTGAAGGCCAAGGAGTAGGTCTGCTGGTCATGGCCCATCTCGGCATAATACATGGCCTTGTCGTAATTACCCAGAGCCAGATGTGCCTTAGCCAAGCCCTCGTATGCACGCTGGTTGTTGGCATCCAGCTGCAACACCTGCTCCCAAAGGGGCATAGCCTCCTGATACTCGCCGTTGATGGTGAGATAATCCGCGTCCTTATACATTTTGCCGTACGCGGTCAGCTCGAACACAGTGACGTTACCGGTACCGGAGTCCACCACAAACAGCTTGTCATCGCTGACGGTGAGGGCGCAAGGCGTGTGGAAGGTACCCACCTGGTCACCGGCGCCATCCTTACTCAGGGAGAAGCCGCACAGCATACGGCACTCCTCGTCATATACGTAAATACGACCACGATTGGAGTCAGCCGCGTAGATGAAGCCGCGGGGATCCACCGCCAAGCTGTTCAGGTTGGCGCTGATAACGAAGGATTCACCTTTCGCATAATACTGCTTGGGCTGCTCCACGAAGTTGATGTTATCACCGGTCTGGGTGATAAAGCCGGATTTGTAATTCAAGGTCTGGATGCCGCTGAGGCCCAAACGCTTGATCTGGCCCAAATTGTTCTTGGGGTCGGACAGCGTATAGAGCATGCCCTCGCCGTCGATGGCCACGTCCAGAATGTCGGTAGAATACTCCTTGCGGGAATTCTCGCTCTTTTCGTTGGTCATAAACAGGCCGGTGATCCAACCCTTCAGGTTTTCCAGCACGGTGGTAGAAGCCTTATACGCACCGTGGAAGCCTTTGAAATTATACTGGTCATCGTACACCAGCATACCGTAGTAGCAGGAGTTACAGACCACGTACATATATCCCTTGGTGTCCTTCACCACTCTCTTGGGGGTGAAATCCAACTCTTCGGGAATTTCGGGATACTTGGAAATGTCGGGCTTTTCAATGATGCGTTTGAGCAGACCGTCCTCATCCAGAATCAGAATGCGACGATTGACGGTGTCGGCAATGATCATTTCTAAGGTTTGGTTGCCGTTCTCGTCTTCCACATTGCCCACATGCAGACCTTCCGCCTTAGCATAGAACAAGGCGTTAGCCAGCTGCATACAACTCATTCCGGTGTTGCCGGTGGGAATGTTGTTTTCATCCATATTCTGGGGATATTTTTCTTGGCCGCTCAAGCTGGCGCCCAAATTGGCCTGCCAGCCATCCAACCCATTATCGAAGTGGCGGTTGCCCATCAGCTCGTCGCCGACGACCTCACCGTTCTCCATCTTTTTGAGGGAAAGCGCGTCCACACAATAGCCGGCAATCTCAGCGGAAACAGCAGCAAACTGCACGTTCACGTCGGTAGCATCACCGGTATTGAAGGTGATCACGTGAGTGACCCAACCGTTGTCGATGGAGTTATCGTAGTTGTGGTTGAAATAGTAGACACCTTCCACCGGCGCCTCGTGCGGATACGCGTTGGAAGAGCCCCACGCATCGTAGGCGGGGATCAACTGATCGCCGTTCCACAAGCTCAGGCTAAACACGCTGTCGGTGTTGGGCGAGCTCACCTCACCATTGCGCAAGGTGTACCAAGTAAACTGATAATCGGTGTTGGGCTCCAGCTTCACGGTGCGCTGGGCGGCAATGCCATACTCATCGCCGATCAAGGGCACACTGCGAATCACACGCTCCAACTGCAGAGTGTCTGTACTCACCACAAAGATACGGCTGTTGCCGCTATCCAAGATATACAGCTCTTTCTGATCCGGCGACAAGGTGGCGTGTTTCAGATCCATCGTGATCTTCTCTTCATCGCCAAAGCCAAACTCGCCGTTTAGACGCAACTGATACAGATCCAGCGAATCGGTGCTGATCTGCTCGGTGGCCTCATACATAGCACGCATGGGAACAGCCACATTACGGCTGGGGCCTTCCCAATAAGTATAGGAATAATACGGAACGTCGTCCAGGTCCGCGGCCAGCACCGTGCCGCTGCACAGCAGCCACAGCGCCATCACCAACGCACCCACACGCAGCCACATCTTGGCTGACTTCTTGTGTCGTATCATCCTGCGGTCCCCCTTTCTTTATTTGCACAATTCTTATTCATACATTAATCCTTCATACCCGCCGAGCTCATGGTTTCCATAACGTTGGACTGGGAAACCAGATATACGAGGATCGGGGGAATCATCAGAATCACCGTGGCGGCCATCACGCTACCGGAACGGGCAATACCGCTGGCGGCGATCTGGTTCATAGCCACAGGCAAGGTCTTCAGGTTTTCGCTGAAGATGGTGCCGCTGGGCTGGATGGCCCAAGCGTCACGGAAAGCAAACAAAGACAGGGTCAGCCACGCAGGCTTCACCAGAGGCATCACCAAGGTCCAGAAGATGCGGTAGTATCCCGCACCATCCAGCAGAGCAGCCTCCATCAAAGCCTTGGGCACACTGACGTCCATATACTGCTTCATCAAGAAGACACCGGTGGTGGACTGCAAAGCGGGCAGAATATATACCCAATACGTATCGATAATGCCCAGCTTGGAGAAGATCAGGTACTGGGGAATACCCAGCGTGTAGCCGTTAAACAACAGAGCCACCTGAACAGCCCAAAACACGGTAGAAATAAACTTATGTTTACAGTTGGAAAGGGTGAAGGCGGCCATACCGGCCACGATCACGTGACCCACGGTGATCGCCACGGAGATGAAGATGCTGTTGAAAGCATAGCGGGAGAAAGGCACCTGCAGATTATCCAACAGACTGGGCAACACCGTGTAGTTATACAGCGTGGGACGGGTTACGAAGAACTTAGGCGGGAACGCCAACAACTCATCCAAAGGCTTGAAGGAGGTGACGACAGAGTAAATCAACGGCAACACCATAAACAAGCCGAACACCAACAGAATGGTAACAAACATAAAGTTGGCTGCTTTGGATCGGGTGAAGCGTTTGTACTGCTTTTTCTTATGAGCAACGAGTTTTACCTTTTTCTGTTTCTCTTTCATACAACGCTCACCCCCTTAATCCTTCGTGATCAGCAATCGGCCAAGGACCAGACGCACAATCATCATCAGTGCGAACAGGAACACGGACAAGGCCGACGCGTAACCCATATCGAAACGAACCGTACCCACGTCGGTGATGTGAGTCAGGATGGTTTCGGTGGAGTGGTTGACGCTGGGGAAACCGGTCAGGGTGGTAGCCACCGCGCTGATGGAGAAGGTGGACTGCACCTGCATAACCGCAGAGAACAGCAGAATGCTCTTCATCGAGGGGACGGTGATGTACCACAGCTCAGCCCAACGGTTGCGAATGCCGTCGATGGCACCCGCCTCGTACATCGCCTCGTCCACGTTGTTCAGACCGGCGATGTTGGCCAAGAAGGAAATACCCATACTCATCCACAACTGCACGATCATAACGATGGTGAAGGCGTAGTTGGGATCGCGGAACCACACGATGGGATCGGTAATGATACCCATGGAAATCAACAAACTGTTGACATAACCGTAGCTATCACCGGAGAACATGATCTGCCAGATGAAATAGCCGTTACCCACCAGAGCGGGGGAATAGAACAGGAACGACAGCAAACTACGAGTCTTGGGGCCGAACTCGTTGATCATCCAAGCCAACAGGAAGGCCAACGCAAAGCTGATGGGGCCGGTGACCAACGCAAATTTCAGCGTATTACCCACGGCGGGACCAAACTCATAGTCGTTGACGAACATTTTGAGGTAGTTGCCCAAGCCCACCCACTGGGGGGTGTTCACCACGTCGTAGTCGAAGAAGCTGAGCACCACGGAAGCGCCGATGGGAATCAAGGTGAAAACAACGAACAACAGCAAGAACGGGAGCAGCATCACCACAAAGGGGGCACGCAGCGCATCCTGAGCAAAGCTGATTCTTTTCTTGCCAAAGGTTTTAGCTCTTTCTGCCTGTAACGTACTCATTAGCGCTTACCCTCCTTCTTGTATTGATTGATCTTGGTCGTGATCTCCACGTCTGCGATTTCGCCCCATTTTCTCATCATATCCTTGGGGTTCTCGTTCATAGACAGGACGTTCCAGAAAGCCTGGTCAATGGCGCGGGATACATAGTAACCGCCGGGAATCTCGGCCAATTCATACACCTTCTGCCACTGGCTGGCAATGATGTTTTCGGCACCCTTGCCCCAATCCAGGCGCAGGGTGGCGTTGACGTTGGCGGAGGTATAACGGCCGGCAACACCCAGGATGGACTCGATATCCAATGCGTAACGGTACTGGGTATCGGTGCTCATCCACCATTTCAGCAGTTCCCAAGCCGCCTTATCGGTGCCTCTCTCCTCTGCCAGCTTCAGGATCATACAAGCGCTACCGAAACCGGCCTGCGAATTGTTGATCTTCAAGCTGCCGTCCTCGTTATAGGTGTAGTTGCCGTTCTCGTCCAGCACGGGATAGCCGGGAATCTCAGCCATCGCCCACTTGCCCTTGATTTCGGGTGCGGCAGCGGACAAGGCGCTGTACTGACCGTAGGTCTGAATGGCCATAGGCACCAGACCGACGCGGAAACGGTTGAAGAAGCTGTATTCCTTAGGTAGATTATATTTGGTATAGAAGTCGGTCCACTCCTCAAACACCCGCATGGTATCGGGCTCGGAGAAGGAGGTACCGGTCTGATCCTCATTATAAATGGACAGACCCTGCTGTTGCAGCAGCGTGGGGAAGATATTCAGAGAGGCCACACCGCCGTTGGTCTGCCAGATATCGGTCAAGGCAACGTAGGGCAAGCCAACCTGCATGTTGTTCAACATCAAAATGCTGGCCGCGTTGAGGAACTCATCCCAGGTCTTAGGCACTTCCAGACCGTATTCCTCCAAAATGTCGGTACGGTAGAACAGCATATAGAACTGCTGGGTGGCGGGCAGACCGTAGATGCCGTCGCCATACTTGTAGGGCTCGTCGGCACCATAGGCGAAGCACTTGGTGTTATCGGGGTTGTAAATGTCGTATTTCTCGCCCTTGCCGTAGAACAGCGAATCGTAATCCTCAAACTGCGACAGGTCCACCAGAGCACCACGCATGGCGAGGTTGACCGGTGACGTTCGGGAGTCGGACAGACAGCAATCCGGTCCGTTACCCGACATAATACCCTGCAACAGAGAGGCGTTGGTCATACGCACGGTCACGTTGATGTCGGGGTGCTGCTCCTTAAAGCGGCTGTTGATCAAAGAGTTCAGAACCAGCGTTTGGTCACGGGACCAGTTGACCCAGATGGTCAGATCCACGCTGCCGCTGGTGCCGCTGGAGGTGTTATAGTCCAGCATAAAGGAGGCGATAAAGCGCTGGATGGCGAACCACAGCTTCTGGAAGAAGCCGGCCTCGCTACGCTCAAAGCTCTCGGCCTCGGGGCTGGCAAACACGATCACGTCCAGATCCAACGCCATGTTCTTCATATCCTGCAGCTGAGCAGTCAAGGAAGAATAGCAATCGTAGAAGTTGGATTTGTAGTTTTGAGCCTCATACTGCTTTTTCAGCATACGCTCCAAAACCACGTCCATTTTCTGCAACATGGCGGCGTTGTCGTCCAGATCCTTGCCGCCCTCACGACGGGAGGCGATCATATCCGCAATGCGGTCACGCAGCTCCTCCATCCGCTCCTCCAAATCGGGAACGCGGATGAACAGGTCGTAGTCGGTGTTCTTATCGGGGGTTTCGCTGATGATGGCCACGATGTCACGATACATCTCGGCCAAATCGGCGGACAACTGCTCCATCTGAGCGCTGAACACGCTCATATCACCCAAGGTGACCGCCAGAGAGATCTCGTTTTCGCCTTCGTTCAAATACACCAAAATGGGATCGCCGTTAGCGAACGACTCCATAAACTTCCAGCTGTTCTTGTACTCGAAGCCGATGGCCGCCATCTCCGCATACTGGTGCTGACCGTTGATCTTCATGCTGCGGAAAGAGGTGGCGTTGACCAGATAGTTTTGGCGATAATGGAAGCCTACCTTATACAGACCGGCGGCAGGCGCCTTCACCGTCCAGACGATCTCTTCATCCGGCATGGACCAGTTTGCACCGCCTATGTAGTTGACCTTCTGATGGAAAGCATCAGAGGGCTGCACCGCAGGGTTACTGTTGTCAGACAAGCCGATGACGGTACGATCGCTCTTGCTGGTAGACTTTTCAGCCTCCACCTCGATTTCCTTGCCGGTGTAGTTCTTCACGCCGGCAGCCTCCCACGCCTTCACCTGCTCGTCATAAGACAGCAGCGTGGTGGGGATCTCCAGGTGGATGGTCTTGATCTGAATGGGCTCGCCGTAAGAAGCCAAGGTCAGCTCCTGCTCACCGGCCTCCAAATAGATGCGCAGATCCTCGGTCACAAAACCGTTGACATCACGCATGGCGACCTTCTCGTTGTAGGCGAAGCTCTCCTCCTGCTCGGGAGCGAACTGGTTGCCGTTGGACTCACGGATGGGACCGGCATCCTTCCAGGTGCGGGGCAACACAAAGTGCTGAGCCTCGCTGTAAGGATGCAGGCCGTTGATCATCAGGCCCAGCTCCATATCGGCGCTGCTGCCCTGACCTGCCTTGCCGGCATAGGTGAAGCTCACCTTATACCAACCGCTCTGGGGCACCGTCACCTTCCAGGTGGCCTGGGCACCCATGGCGTTGAAAATCAGAGCATCCTCCGTATAGGTGACGGGAGCCTCCTGCTGTTCTGCCTCCTCGGACTTTTCCTCTTCGGCAGCTACTGCGAGATTCTCGTCTCCGGGAGTCTCCTCTTCGGGCTCTTCCACCTCAGGCTCTTCGCCCTCGGGCAGCACAGCCTCGGGATCCTCCGTCTCAGGCTCCTCTGCCTCAGGCTCTTCGACTTCGGGTTCCTCAGCCGTCGGGGTGGTGTCCACACCATCCGTACCCTTTAAGTCGATGGGCTCCTTCGCGATGTCGCCGGGCTTGGAGGCTACGTATTCCTCGTAACCGATCAGCTTGGACGCATCGACGGAGCCGGAGGCAATGTCGTTGGCATCGGCAGACGCGTCAGCCGGGGCCGCCATAATCGGCAGAGCCAGCATCTGACACAGAAGCGCCAATGCACACAAGGCCATTCCAAAACGTCTCATGGTCTACAACTCGCTTTCTTGAAAGATTTCCGCTCACAGCGGAGTGCGTATGTCTATGGGAAATCAAATGCGGACACGGAAAGCAAAACCGATCTGCTTTTCCGTAATGCGGAATTGGGGATCCAGCTCAGGCCCGCAGGATTGAGAGCCTACGCCGGCATTGCGATAGTCGATCCGCAGATAGGTGGCCTCCGACTCACCGATCTCGTCGATGTGTCGTGCCGTATCCAGCTGACGGATGGAATAAAGAGATACATTCGCCTCGAAGGGGCGATCAGCCTCAAAGGTGAGCCCGTCGATAGACAGGGTTCTCACGCCGGCATGGTTGCCGTGCTCCTGAGGCATAATATAGGGGACGTACTCTTGGGAGGCGGTGCTGTCGAACCAATCCAGCGTGACGTGGTGGCTCATATCGCAATAATTCTCCCACGGGCCGCGACCGAAATAACGGAAGGCGGCGTCTTTCTCTTTGAGGGGGAAGACGAAGCCGAACCGTGGAATCCAGCTGGCCCAATCGCGGACGTCAGCCTGCACCGACCAATCCATACTGCCATCGGCAAACACGTCGATGTGCAGTGTGTATCGGATCATCGGCACGCGGGAGACACCCGCCAAACTGCATTTGGCCGTGATGCGGCCATCCGCCACAGAGGTCTCGTACACTTTCGTGAACGCTCTGTCCATATTCTCCGCTTTGAACTGGTCGGTGTACTTCCAGTTCTCATAAACGTACATTTCGTTGTCGATGATGGCACGATAAGCGGACAAGGTCACGGGGCCTGCCAGCTTTTCCTGCCCGTCGATCACGAGACTGTCAAACATACCATGCTGTTTGGAGAACGCATAGGTGAAGCGGTCACCCTGTGCGTAAATGTGATGGTCGTCTTCGGTGAAGGAGGCCGCCGCCGTCGTCTGTGTCTGCGGCACCACCGGCACCTCCACCTCCTGCTCCAACTGAGCAAAAGGAGTGCCGTCCTCCTCGCACAGGGCTACCGTCACGGTGCAACCCATACGGCAGAAAAAGGGGAACGCGGCATCGGGAACGATGACCGCCGTCGCATAGGGGGCGCAGGGCACCGTCAGCGTCTTTTCCTCGATCACCTCGCCGTCAGCCCGCAACGTATAACGCACCAGCTTTTCGCTCAGATCGGTGAAGGCGTACCAGTTTTTGATGGTGATCTTGCCATCCGCATAGGTGAAGCGGAAGGGCGAATACGTCGCCGCGATCTCGCGGGTGCCCGCCTTGAACGACCGATCGTAGAAGGTCATACCGTCACAGCAGAAGTTGCCGGAGTGGGTCAGCTCGCCCTCAAAGTCGCCGCCGTATTTGGGCACCCCGTCCACCAGCACGGTGTGATCGGTCCATTCCCAGATACAGCCGCCCACCATGGAGGGATTCTCCAGGATGTGCTCCCAGTATTGCCACACGTCACCGGGGCTGTTGCCCATGGAGTGGGAATATTCGCACAGGAAGATGGGCTCGCCGTGGGTGCCTTCGGCCGCCAGCCGATCCATCTCTTGAACGGAGGGGTACATCCGCGAATACACGTCCAACTCGAAGATGTTGGCGGCGGAAGCTCCCTCATAGTGGGTCAGGCGGTCGTCCTCACGGCTCTTCAACCATTTCAGCATGGCGCGATGGTTGTCGCCATAGTCGCTCTCGTTACCCAGCGACCACATCACGATGGAGGGATGGTTTTTATCCCTCTCCACCGCACGGACCATACGCTCCACAAAGGCGTCTTTCCACTCAGGCAGGTTGGTCAGCGACCCCTCCCGATGCTCGAAGAAGCCGCCCTGTTGCCAGGGGAAGCGGTGGATCGTTCCGTGCGCTTCGATGTCCGTTTCCAGCACCACGTAGAAGCCCAGCTCGTCACACCAGTCAAGGAACTTGGGGTGCGGCGGATAATGAGAGGTGCGGACGGTGTTCATATTCAGCGATTTCATCAGGGTGAGGTCGCGATACAGCTCCTCATCCGTCATGGTCCAGCCGCCGGTAGGCGAGGTGTCGTGGTGGTTGACGCCACGGAACTTGACCGGCTGACCGTTAATCAGCACCTCCCGCTTATCGCTGACGGCGATGCTGCGTAAGCCGGCTTTGCGGCGGATCACTTCGCCGGCACAGGAAATCTCGATATCGTAGAGGTGAGGCTTCTCGGCGTTCCAGAGAATGGGGTCAGCCACCGGCATCAGCACCTCGGTGCCCTCTCCCCCGCCGATGAGACGGTCGCCGTCAAACAGGCGGACGGTCATCGGCCGATCGGCCGTCACACGGAAGGCCGCGTTGTCCACCGAGGCGATGCTCACGTCGTGGAGGTGCCCCTCGGGGCGGGACAGCAGATAGACGTCGCGGAAGATGCCGTTGCAGCGGAACTGGTCTTGATCTTCCAGATAGCTGCCGACGCACCATTTCCACACCTTGATGAGCAGGGTGTTCTCCCCCGCTTGTATGTAAGGCGTCAGGTCAAACTCCGCTTGCAGGCGGCTGCCCTGGGTGAAGCCCACCCCGTGACCGTTGACCAGCACCGCCGCACAGGAGGAAACCCCTTCCAGCACCAAATAGTGGCGCTGGGTGGTGTCCGAGATGTGGAAGGTGCGGCGATACCAACCGCAGGGGTTGATATCCGGCACGTAAGGAGGATCGAACGGGAAGGGGTAACACACGTTGGTGTAGTTGGGGTTGCCGTAGCCCTGCATCTGCCAACAGGAGGGCACCGGGGTGGTGTCCCATCGGGTTGGCTCGGTGGCGGCGTCGCCATTCTCGAAATACGCGAACTGCCATTGCCCGTTGAGCAGGGTGTAGGTTGCTGCCCCTTCCGGGATGTAGTAACTGCGAGGTGCCATCCGACCGGCGGAGGTTCTCGCCAAATTTTCATAAAAACGCATAAGCAACTCACCTTCTCTTTGGGTAGATCTCCCCACACTTTTTCATGATTAACATTATTTTACTAATATTCACTAAATATGACAAGGGCATATCTCCGTTTTTGATATAAAAATTTAATGACATCTGCCGTTTATGTTCGATTTTTTTAGCGGAAATCACGATTTATTTGGAATATTTGCCCGCTTTTCGTGCTCTTTATCCGTCAAAAGTGATAAAAAGAACGAAAGATGAAGCGCTTTTATGCTCGCACAGACTTGGAGCGCAAAATCTGTTGAAATTGCCCAAAAAAAACGGTGTTTCAGGCACAACAAAGCAAAAGGCGGTTGCAAAATGCGGCAAACCTTGCTACAATGAAAAAAACGCCGCAAAGGAGTGCTCAAAATGAAACTGTATTTCATCCGCCACGGTCAACCTATCTATGACCCCGACAGCCTCACACCGTTGGGTCATGCTCAGGCCGAGGCACTGTCCAAGTGGTTCCTGCACCGTGCTCCCGACAAGATTTACGCCTCCTCCTCCAACCGCGCCGTGCAGACCGCTATGCCCACCTGCAAGCTGCTGGGCAAGGAGCCGATCCTCTGCGATTGGGCCCACGAGATGCACGCCTTTGAGGATTTTCACGCACTGGACGCCGAGGGCAACAAGCAGTGGATTTTGGAGGTGCCCACCACCATCCGCCAGTTCATCTCCCCCGAGGTGACCGCCCTGGGCGACAAATGGTATACCCACCCCTATTTCGCCGACACCGGCTATGAGGCAGGTGTGCATCGGGTCAACGCCGCCGTGGACGCTTGGTTGGAGGAAATGGGTCTGCGCCACGACCGGGAGAATCACTGCTATCACATCATCGGCGATACCCCCAAGCGGGTGGCGCTGTTCGCCCACTACGGCGCCGGCCTGGCCATCCTCAGCAGCATTATGGACATCCCCTATAATGTATTCTGTCCGCGGTTCAATTTTGCCTTGACCGGCGTCACGGAGATTCATTTTCACCACCACGGCGACGGCATGGTTGTGCCCCAGATCACCTGCCATTCCGGCACCGCCCACCTCTACCGCGAAGGGCTGGAATAATGTTGCATTTTGCATCGGCTTGAACACAAGTAAACAGAGCGCCTCTCTCGCACGGCGAGAGAGGCGCTCTTTGTTTGCAAAATAGAGCTGTAAGCGGTTACAATGCTATGGTTTTAGGTCGTTTTGTTTTTCGGCAAAACCCACTGAAAACAGGAAAAAGAAAGGAAACTCCCCACCGAAAGCAACGCCTTCGGTGGGGAATGTATATGGATAAATGATGTGTGTTAAAGAGCCGAACAATTAAGTCTGTTCTATGTACGGCTTGTTATGTTTCACACAGTGCCTTTTCCGCCACGTCCACCCAATAATCCACCTTCTCTTTGGTAGCCCCCCAAGAGCCATCTCTGTCGCCTTTAATGAACATCAAACACTGTTTACCGTCAGGATGATCCATACACTCAAAATGCTTTTCCCTCGTTTCAAGCAGCTCGGCCATATGCTCTTTCGCCTGATCGAGGTTACCTGCTTTTACATTTTGCGAAACCAAACCATAGAGCAAGCACGTTTTTTGCGCTATCTGGCGATAAGGCAAATAATCTCCGCCCGACAAAAACGCATTTATCAACCTGAGCATATATTCGTCGAGCTCAAGGCTGATTCGGTCTGCATCTTCTCCTCCCTCGGCTCTGACGATTCTACCTGCGAGCCTGATACAGCGGGCGGTAAATCGTGCCAGTTGTGCAAAACTTTTTCTCACCTTTTCGAGTGCAATATCATTTTTGTTATCCGCAAAGGCAATTTCCGCCTCCCAATAATCTCTGAATCCAAAAACATACGGCAGATTCTGCAAATAACTCTCTGCCTTTTCTCTTTCGCCGCACAGGTCGTATGCTCTTGACATAAGATAGTGCGTTTTGTAGATACGGTCAGACACCGTTTCATAACGAAAAATACTGTTACCGTATCTTTCGCACTCCTCCAAGAATTCTGTTTTGCTTGTATGCAGTCTTCCTTTTGAATACAGCTCAATGTAACACTCCAAGGTTACGACTGCAATATCCGAAACATCGGGATGTTTATTAAAGAATTTAGATGCTAGGCCATACAATTCTTCTGCGTAATCCAGATCGCTGATGAGGTTGATTCCGCCGAATTTACTGCGAATGACCGCGGCTTCTTTTTCGAAAGCGGCATCTGTATGGCCGAGGAGTTTATCAGTGGATATTTCAAGGACACGGGCAAGCGGCACAATTTGGGAAATATCCGGCATACCTACATCCGTTTCCCATTTTGAGATTGCCTGCGTTGAAACACCAATAAGTTCAGCCAATTCACCCTGCGTCAGTTTTTTCTCTTTTCTGTATAGCTTTATAGTTTGACCGATTGTCATCATTCATCACCTCGTTCATCTTTTCCGGTACCGTAACCATATCATAGCAGATGAACGAAGTGTTGTACACCGATAAAATAGAAATAAAAAATCAACGGAGAGTGGAAATGCGATTCGATTTCACGACACTTGCAGAACACCACAAAGCCTCCCTTGTGTAAAGGGAGGTGGCACGGCGTAGCCGTGACGGAGGGATTGTCATATCACTGTCAAGACTTGAACTCACGACACGCGGGCGTGCGTGTAGTAAGTGCTAATCGTAAGATTGTACAAACGCACGCCCATGAGAAAACGCTCCCGACGGGAGCTTTTTCGGCGTGTCGGAGCGCTAAGACTTATTTCCCCTGCCAAGCAAAAAGGCACCTGCTTGTGCAACTCACGACACGCGGTTTTGCGCCGAGTTTGTGCTTGTCGTGGTTCCTGCGAGCGCAAAACCCTAAGAAATGTGCCTGCGGCACATTTCGGCGTGTCTGTGAGAAGAAGCTTGCTGTTCCTGCCACGCAAAAAGGCACCTGCTTGCGCAACTCACGACACGCGGTTTTGCGCTAAGTTTGTGCTTGTCGTAGTTTCTGCAAGCGCAAAACCCTAAGAAATGTGCCTGTGGCACATTTCGGCGTGTCTGTGAGGAGAAGCTTGCTGTTCCTGCCACGGAAAAAGGCACCTGCTCTCGCAGGTGCCTTTCCGTGGCAGGGGCAGTAAGATTCGAACTCACGACACGCGGTTTTGGAGACCGCTGCTCTACCAACTGAGCTATACCCCTGTATGGGCGAGCGCCGCGCAAAATGCGGTGCCGCTATGTAAACCGAGCCAAATGGCTCGTGTGTGCACTGGTGGGCCTTCAGGGACTTGAACCCGGGACCAACCGGTTATGAGCCGGTCGCTCTAACCAACTGAGCTAAAGGCCCGAATTAGTAGACTCCGTCAGTCACGAATAGTATTCTACCATAAATTTTCACATTGTCAAGTGGTTTTTTCATCTTTTGGCGGGTTTTCGCGCAGATGACGCCGCATCACACGGACGCAAACCGGCACCGACACCGCCGCCGTGCAAATATCCGCGATCGGCTGGGCCATCTGCACACCCAAAATCGGCGCTGCCGCAGGGATCGCCCACGCAATCAGATACGGAAGACCGATCACCACGGGGATAAAGAACAAACCTTGACGCGCCAGCGACAGCAGGCTGGCGGGCACCACCAAGCCCATCGTCTGGGTAAGCATGGTGCACATCACCGTCCAGGCCATCAGCGGGAAGCTGACGCATTGCAGACGCAGAGCCAGCGTGCCAATGGCGATGACGTCGGCGTCGGTGCTGAACAGCCCCACCAAGGTGGGCGCAAAGACAAAACCCGCCACCGCCGCCGTGAGCAGCAGCGCCGTGCCAAGCTTAACACAGAACCAAAACGCCTCTTTCACCCGCCGATACAAACCGGCACCGTAGTTAAATCCGCACACCGGCTGAAACCCCTGACCGAAGCCGAGAATGGCGGCAAAGGCCATGTGCATAATGCGAGCAGAAATGCCCATTGCCGCAATGGCGGGATCCCCGCCAAAGGTGCCTGCCACCCAGTTAAGCGAGATGGTGGACACACTGGACAAACCCTGACGGCAGAGAGAGGGAAAGCCACCGCGGAACAGCTCGGGAAAATCACCCTTTTGCGGACGGGCACGGCGCACCGACAGCCGCAAATTATCCCCACGGGTGGTACCGAAAAGGAGCAGGAGAAAACTCACCGCCTGGCTGATGACCGTCGCCACAGCCGCACCGGTGACACCCATATCCAAACCAAAGATAAAAATCGGATCGAGGGCGATATTCAGCAGGCCGCCCGAACCGATGCCGATCATACTGTAAAACGCCGCACCCTGAAAACGGAGCTGATTATTCAGCGTCAGCGCACCCGTCATCCACGGCGCACCCAGCAGAATAATACGCAGATAGTCCTTGGCGTAGGGCAAAATGGTGTCGGTAGACCCCAGCAGCCGTGCCAGCGGATCGAGGAAAACAAGCCCCAACACGGTGATAGCGCAACCCGTCAACACCGAGGCGAAAAAGCCGAAAGAAGCCATGTGGGCGGCGTCCTCACGGCGCTGTTGACCCAAGGCGCGGGAGAGGTAGTTGCCCGAGCCCTGCCCAAACAAGAATCCGCAAGCCTGAATGATGGCCATGAAGGAAAACACCACGCCCACCGCACCGGTAGCGGAGGTGTTGTCCAGCAGACCGACGAAATAGGTATCCGCCATATTGTAGATGGAAGTGATCAGCATGGTGATGACGGTGGGCACCGCCAGTCGGCCGATGAGCCGCCCCACGGGAGTGGTGGTCATTTGGATATATTTTTCGTTTTGCTCCACGCAGGGCACCTCCTTTGCGCTCAATTAAGAATACTTGCTCAAAATCTTCTTATACGCACGATAGACAAAGATAATGCCCACGAGAGCGAGCACCATAATGACCACGCCGGCGATAGGATGGATCGCTCCGCCCACGGCGGCGACAAAATACGCCCAGCCGTAGATGGTGTATACCTTCGCCATCTCCCGATTGTAGGCGGCAACGTCCTTCACCTTCCCTTTCAGCGAGGTATCCCCCGACCAAAAAGAAATGGGATCTTTGCCGTCCTTACCGAATTTGGCGATACTCCAAAATATCGCCGCACACATAGAATAACAGATAAAACTGATGATTCGTCCTGCCATAGTGTGCTCCTTACTTTCTCACCAAACTAACGATGCATTCCACGTGCTCGGTGTGGGGGAACATATCCACCGGCTGAATCTTCTTCACCCGATAGCCGTTTTTCACCAAAAAGGCCACGTCACGGGCTTGGGTTTCGGGGTTGCAGGAAATATAGACCACCTTTTTCGGCGAAAGCGCCACCAAACATTTGAGAAAATCCAGGATGGCACCTGCACGGGGCGGATCCATAATCACCACGTCGTGTTTGGCGCCCTTCTGCGCCTCTTTCACCATAAACCGTCCCGCATCGTCCTCGAAAAAGGCGATATTCTCCACGCCGTTGAGGGCTGCGTTCACTTTCGCGTCCTTCACAGCGTCGGCATTCAGCTCCACGCCCACCACCTGCCGTGCCTTGGGTGAGGCGATGATGCCGATGGTGCCGGTGCCGCAATAGGCGTCCAACACCCTCTCCTTGCCGCTCAGCTCGGCAAATTCCAGCGCCTTGCCGTACAGCACGGCGGTCTGGGTGGGGTTCACCTGATAGAACGCCCTCGGCGAAATGCGGAAGCGGAATCCACACAGATCCTCCTCGATATAGCCACTACCGAACAACACGCGGCTCTCCTCGCCTAGCAGCAGGCTGGTGCGCTTGTTGTTCACATTCTGCACGATGGTGGTGATCTCGGGATGACGAGAAAGCAGCGCGTTGACAAACTGCTCCTCTTTGGGGAAATCCATCACCCCCGTCACCAGCACCACCATGATCTCGCCGCTGGAAAAGCCCCGTTTAATCAGCACGTGGCGCAGAAAGCCTTTCATCGTCACATCGTTAAAGGCACGGAGTTTAAAACTCTTCACCAGTTTGCGGATGGTGACGATGATCTCGTCGGCTTTTTCGTCCTCGATGAGACAACTGTCCACCGGCACGATCTTGTGGGTGGAGGACTGGTAGATACCCGAGATCGGCTCCCCGTTTCGCTCGCCAAAGGCGGCCTGCACCTTGTTGCGGTAGTGATAGGGGCAGTCCATGCCGATGATCTCGTCCACGTGGCGGTATTTGCCGAGGAGTTTGATGACCTTCACCTGCTTAAAGCTCAGCTGGCGGTCGTAGGTCATATTTTGCAACTGACATCCGCCACACTTCTTCGCGTGGGGACATTTTGACGCTTGTTTACTCATGGTTTAATTTTCCTTTACTAACGAAGCCACATTCTCACAATGGGCGGTGCGGGGGAACAAATCCACCGGCTGCACCCACTGGGTGCGGTAGCCCTTTTCCGCGAACAACTTCAGGTCGCGAGCCAGCGTGGCAGGGTCGCAGGACACGTACACCACACGCTCCGGCGCCATCTGCGCCACCGTGTCGATGAGGTCGGGAGAACAACCCTTGCGGGGCGGATCCAGCACCACCACGTCCACCTGCGTCCCCTCTGCCGCCAACTGGGCGGCGGCCTGCGCCGCATCGGCGCAGATGAAGCGGGCGTTGCGGATGCGGTTCGCCGAGGCATTCTTTTTGGCGTCACGGACGGCGGCTTCCACCACCTCCACGCCGATCACCGCACCGGCGGTGTGCGCCATGGACAGGCCGATGGTGCCCGTGCCGCAATAGAGATCCAACAGGGTCTCCTTACCGGTGAGGGCGGCGGCCTGCGCCGCCAAGCGGTACAGCTTCTCGGTCTGGGCGTGGTTGACCTGATAGAAGGAGTGGGGGGACAAGCGGAAACGCAGGCCGCACAGGCGATCCACGATGGAATCCGCACCCCACAGGGTGATGCTGCGCTTACCCAAGATCACGTTGGTGCGGTCGGGGTTGACGTTCACCGACAAGGACACCATGTTGGGCGCCGCCTCCACCAACAGCTCCACCAGTCGCTCCTCGTGGGGCACGGTGCGCTCGGTGCACACAAGGCACACCATCATCTCGGCGGTGACGGCAGCCTGACGGATATAGATATGCCGCACCAAACCCGAATGATGCTCCTCGTCGTAGGCAGGCACGTCACACTCCACCATCCAGCGCTCCACCGCGTCCAGCACGGCGGCATATCCCTCGGGTTGCAAGCGGCAATCCTTGCAGGGGATGATGCGGTGACTGCGGGGGGCATAGAAGCCGATGATGGGACGGCCATCGGCACCGGGGGCCACGGGGAATTGGGCCTTGTTGCGGTAGCGGTCGGGGCTGTCACCGCCCATCAGGGGCAACACAGGCGCCTCAATGCCGCCTACGCGGCGAATGGTCTGATGCACCCACTCCTGCTTATAGCGGCACTCTGCCTCGTAGGTGACGTGGCGCCAGTTGCAGCCGCCGCATTTGCCATAAGCGGCACAGCCGTTATCCGCACAACGGTCGGGGGAAGGAGCAATCAACTCCTCCACCTTACCGAAGGCGTGGCTTTTCAGCACTTTAACGATGCGGCAGAGGATGGTGTCCCCCACTGCTGTGCCGGGGATAAACACCACCATACCCGGGGCAGGGATATCCTCGTCGATATAACGTGCCACGCCGCTGCCCTCGCCGGTGACGGCGGTGACGGTCAGCTGGATGAGCAAATTTTTCTGTAATGCCACGGTGGTGTCCCCCTTTTGAATCGGCTTAACTTATATATTGTACACCCTTTTTAGGGGATGTGCAAGAAAAAAGCAGAAAAAAGAGGATGTTCCATCGGAACATCCTCTTTCTCATTCGCTCTTGAATCGCTCAGGGCGTTTGATGCGATTCCACGCATCATAGGCGGTGCGGCTGTCAGCCTCCTCCAACAGGGTCTTTTCCTCCTGCTCCGGCTCCTGCTCCAAAATGAGATAGGTGCGCCCATCGTAGCGGAAGCGGAAATGGCGACTGCCGATGGTGTGCTCACCCAGGGTGAAATACTCGCGGGCAGGGCGCGGGCCGTGGCCGTGTCTGTTGTTGCTCATAGATAACACCGTCCTTTTCTGTACCCACTTATTTTACAGAACGACGATGCTTTTGTCAACCTATTTTCAGTTGCAGACGGAATTTGTCGGAAATCATAGCGATGAACTCCGAGTTGGTAGGCTTTCCTCTCTCATTATGGATGGTGTATCCGAAATAGGCGGTGAGGGTGTCCACGTCGCCCCGATCCCACGCCACCTCAATGGCGTGGCGGATGGCACGCTCCACCCGGGAGGAGGTGGTGCCGTGCTTTTTCGCTACGGCGGGATACAGCCGCTTGGTGATGGCGTTGATGATGCTGTCGTCTTCGATAGCCATCAGGATGGCGTCGCGGAGATACTGATAGCCCTTGATGTGCGCGGGCACGCCGATCTGGTGAATGATCTCGGTGACCTGCATTTCCAAATTGTGATTGGATGTGCTGCGGCGGACAGGAACGTCCGTAGGATCGCCGCACAGCGACAGTATACGGCGAGAAATGGCGGCGGCGTCAAAAGGCTTGAGGAAATAATAGTCCGCCCCTGCCGCCATCGCTTCCCGCTCCAAGGCGGGATTGTCAAAGCCGGACATCACCATCACTAAGGGTCGATGCTCCGCCTGCGCCAGCCCCTCCAACACTCCCAAGGCATCCAACCGCGGCAGGAACAAATCCATCAGCAACACGTCAAATTCCTGGCTTGTAAGCGCTTCCAAAGCCGCTTTTCCATCCTTTTCTGTCAAGGTCACGTCCAATCCGTGGGACTTCATCACGTTGGCACAGGGTACGGCAAAATACTCGCTGTTGTCCGCCAACAGGACATGGATTTTTCTACTCATAACGCACAATTCTCCTCTGTTTTTGGTTCGGTTTGTCACCGTTGCTGTTATTCTATCACAATTACCAAAAAATGGCAATAGATAAAATGACAAAAAATGGTATTTTCATTCGACAAAATTCAACAAGAAAGTCACTTGTTGCCAACAAATAGAAGTTTGTTTCGCC
The DNA here is from genome assembly GCA_017415515.1 of Clostridia bacterium. Lineage (GTDB taxonomy): Bacteria > Bacillota > Clostridia > Oscillospirales > Acutalibacteraceae > UBA5905. The sequence goes on from JAFQGI010000033.1 coordinate 63,945, forward strand.
ACGAACTATTGCAAAAACATTCAAGTTGTGCTATGATGATGCCACCACACAAATCTAATAAGGTACATTTCAGGGAATGTGTTTTGCTTTTTGGCAAAAATGCATTCTCCATTTGTGCATTCCTTGTGATGTGCCAAAACGATTTGTGTGGTAGCAATCAGGAGTTATGCATTTTTCGGTGTGTGTGACTTCGGTTGCACACACTTTTTTATTTTGGAGGAATGAACATGAAAAGGATATGGTTTAAACTAACTGTCATTTTTGTTGTGGTGTCCGTTCTGCTAACCGCATCCGGGTGCCAAAAAAAGAAAAGCATAACAAAAAATCAAGTTGCTTCTTCTCAAATCGCAGCTGATTTGAAACAACACCCAAGTGTCGTTAAGTGCTTTTATTCCTCTTATGTTAAAACTAACGAATTTACATTCGACAAGTACGAAATTATTAAGAGAAAAATTGACACCGAAGATGGAAAAGATACCATCAATTGCTATATCTACGCCAACAATGAATACTTTTCGGTCAAGGCTCAAGCAACGCTCCATTATATACATTACGATGTCGGCGATTGGGTTTTAGACAACTTAACCATACACGACAAAGAAGTAGCGCCCTTACGAGGACCGGATTTGGATCTGGTTGTGGAAGGGATCAAGAAGGCGTATGAGGCGTATGGAAATGAGTACGATGCTGATGATCAATGGTTATACCAACATTTGGATAATTGGTTGGCCTTTTTTGCAAATGTGGAAGGCTTTAGTCATTATCTGCAAAATTTTAAATTTGAAGATCTCGAAGTTTCTTCGGATTTTCGAAGTGCAAGTTTGAATGTAAGTTTTAAATCCTCACTTACAGAAGTGAAAGGTCTCTTCTCTTTAAAGTTCCAAGACGTGTCCGGATGGCGTTTGGTTGAATATCCGGAGTATGATCGACCAAATTTCAACATCAACGATTACACCGCCGATTACAGCGAATCTCTAGGTAATTTTATGGAACACTACATTAGCAAGCGGAAATTGAACATTTTTGAAATAAATGGGAATGTAATTAAAGTCCAAATAACAGAGTACTATATTGATCATAGCAAAACATATATGGCCGAAGGTACATTTGACATTCTTTCCGGAGAATTTTACATCACGTGGTTTGATTTTTATTATTATAATCCTACCTCAAAAGAGTGGGAGTATACGAACAATAGTACCAAAACAACAATCTCCTGTTATAGAGTGACTTAAAGAATTTTAGCTACATAAAAAAGCACCGACGATACTCGTCGGTGCTTTTTCTCTGTAAAGCGATTGCGCTTCACAGATCAATTTTCAGCAAAAAGGGCCAGCAAATCCTCTTTGGGACGCACACCTACCACCATACCGATCCCTTTGCCATCCTTAATCGCCACCAAGGTGGGGATGCTCTCAATACCAAAGGCGCCGGCTAACTGAGGCTGGTCATCCACGTTGACCTTGCCCACCTTGATTTCGGGATGCTCCTCGGCAAACTCGTCCACCACGGGCCCCATCATACGGCAAGGCCCACACCAGGTGGCCCAAAAATCGATCAGCACAGGTTTATCGCTTTTCAGCACTTCCTGTTCAAAATTCTCCATCGTCAATTCCAAAACAGACATAACAGAACCTCCTTAGTCCTTAGATTTGTAATACAGCATACAGTGGCAATACCCTTCAAAATCGGGGTCGGCGATCTGGTCGCGGAACTCCTGACAAATGCACTTATACTCCTCTTTCTTGGGCAAACGGCAGGGACAATAGCCGCCTTTCGCCTTCAAACCCTCCTTGATGCGAGCCACCACTTCTTTGTCTTCGTTCAGTCTTACTGCCATAGCGTATCGCCTCCTCACGAGGATAGTATACACGATTTTATCGCGGTATGCAAGTGGTTAGGTTTTCTTTGTCCCCACATTCAGCAGCACAATCGCCGCCAGCACCAGCAGGATACCCACCAAAGTAAAGGAATCAGGCAACACCCTCAGCACCACGATTTGAAGCAGGGTAGCACAGGCAGGCTCCACCGCCGCCATCACCGCTGCCTTGGAATTATCAATGTGCCGCAGGCCTGCCGTATACAGCAAGTAAGCGCCCACGGTGCCCACCGCCACGTAACCCACCAGCGGCAACCACAGCCCCATGCCGTTGGCGGCAGAGGCGGTGGCGATCAACTCAAAATCCGTGAAAAACACGCCACCAACCGCCGACAGCAGGAAGGTGTAGAAGGTTATGGTCATAGGATGATAGCCCCGCTGGATGGCATAGCGGGAGAAGATGCTGTACAACGCATAGCCGAAGCCTGCGCCGATACCCAGCGCCAGACCGCCTGCGGTAAAGGTGCCGCCCTCGGTGAGGATGCCGGACACCAGCACACAGCCCGCCACCGTCAGCACCAGCGCCGCCACGCCCCGCACCGTCAGCCGCTCACGGAACAGCCACAGGCTCATCAGCATCACGAAAATGGGCGAGGTGTACAGCAGCACCGCAGCAACCGCCATACCCGAACTCTGTATGGTATTATAATAGCAGAAATTGAAGAATAATACGCTGAACACGCCGCTGCCGATAAAGCACCACAAATCCTTGAATCGGATGCGGAGTAGCTTACGGTCGATGCACAGCATCAGCGGCAACATCAGCAGGGCGGTGAGGATACCCCGCAATTCCACGATCTCCATGGCGGCGATGCCGGCGGCGTTAATGCCGCCCACAAACAGGCCCGTACAGCCCCACAGACAGCCGGCGATCATCACCAAGAGGCCGCCGAGGGCAGGGCTCCCTTTTATCTTTTTCATAACGGTATCACTCCCAAGCCTATCAACAATATAGCTGCGCTAGCCGCTACACCCAACAAGACCAGAAGAATCCCACTGACGATAGTATGCGTGTGTCGTTGCTTATACGAGTCCGCCATTCCGCCGACATAAAACGAATAAATGCGATCCCACCCTTTATGCGCCGCAATCAGATGCAAAACGCCATAAGCAACGATCAACACACCACAACCAACGAAAAGCGGCGGCCATACGAACACAGCGGCAAGCCCAACGATTAACTCTAATGAAAGAAAGACATAAAGACTGGTTTCCAACTTTCGGGCTATTTTCGTCTCTTTGCTCAATGATTTTCTTTTCATAGCTCCTCCAAACTTGTTGCAACGTAGAACTCATATTGGCTTCCCCTTGAGGGGAAGCTGGCACGGCGCAAGCCGTGACTGATGAGGTGTAGCCGTCCGCAGACGGCGTTACCTTATAATCGCTCTGCGACCACCTCATCCGCCTCGCATATGCTCGGCACCTTCCCCTCAAGGGGAAGGCTTTATAAGGGCAGAATAAGGCGGCACAGCCGAAACTGTGCCGCCGATAGTGTGGATTTGCTTAGAACGCGATCTTCTGCTCCAAATAGGCCTTCAACTCGGAAACAGGCATACGCACCTGCTCCATGGTGTCACGGTCACGGACGGTGACGCAGTTGTCGGCAGGGGTGTTGTCGTCGCCCACAGTCTGGAAGTCCACGGTGATGCAATAGGGAGTACCGATCTCGTCCTCACGGCGGTAACGCTTGCCGATGGATCCGGCGTCATCGTAATCCACCATAAAGTACTTGGACAGCTCCTGCTGGATCTCCATAGCCTTATCGCCCAGCTTCTTAGACAGAGGCAAAACGGCGCACTTGAAGGGAGCCAGAGCGGGATGCAAACGCAGCACGGTGCGCACGTCGTTCTTCTCGGCATCCACCACCTCTTCGTCATAGGCGTCGCACAGCACGCTCAGCACGGTGCGCTCCACGCCCAGAGAGGGCTCGACCACGTAGGGGATGATGTGCTGACCGGACTCCTGATCGAAGTAGGTCAGATCCTTACCCGAGGTGTTCTGGTGCTGGGTCAGGTCGTAGTCGGTGCGGTCTGCCACGCCCCACAGCTCGCCCCAGCCGAAGGGGAACAGGAACTCGAAGTCGGTGGTCGCCTTGGAATAGAAGCACAGCTCCTCGGGGTCGTGATCGCGCAGGCGAATGTTCTCCTCCTTCAGACCGATGGCCAGCAACCAATCACGGCAGAACTGACGCCAGTAGGCGAACCACTCTAAGTCGGTGCCGGGCATACAGAAGAACTCCAGCTCCATCTGCTCGAACTCACGCACGCGGAAGATGAAGTTGCCGGGGGTGATCTCGTTACGGAAGGATTTACCGATCTGAGCGATACCGAAGGGCAGCTTGCGGCGGGTGGTACGCTGGACGTTCACAAAGTTGGTGAAAATGCCCTGGGCAGTCTCGGGACGCAGATACACGGTGTTCTTGGCATCCTCGGTGACACCCTGGAAGGTCTTGAACATCAGGTTAAACTGACGGATGTCGGTGAAGTTGTGCTTGCCGCAGGTGGGGCAAGGGATGTTGTGCTCCTCCACAAACTCCTTCATCTCCGCCTGTGAGAAGGCGTCGATGGGCTTGGGCAGCTCGTAACTGTTCTCCTGGCACCAGTCCTCAATGATCTTATCGGCACGGAAGCGCTCTTTGCACTCCTTGCAATCCATCAAGGGGTCGGAGAAGCCCGCCAGGTGACCGGAAGCCACCCAGGTCTGGGGATTCATCAGGATGGCGGCGTCCAGACCCACGTTATAGGGGTTCTCCTGCACGAACTTTTTCCACCACGCCTTTTTGACGTTGTTCTTCAGCTCCACACCCAAGGGGCCGTAGTCCCAGGTGTTGGCGAGACCGCCATAGATCTCGGAGCCGGGGAAGATATAGCCGCGACCTTTGCATAAGGTCACGATCTTTTCCATGGTTTTTTCGGTGTTTTTCATTTGATATGCCTCCTCTGATTCCCCGAAGTGGTTTCTTCGGTAATAGACTTGTCTATTTTAGTATAAAAATCAAAAAAAGTCAACCACATTCCATCGGAGATGCCGCCTAAGACACGGCAAAAAAGGGGTGTTTTTGGGTGTTTTTGTATAAAAAGCACGAACATTTTTGCACATAAGCATCAAATTTTTATGTTTTGTCAAATTGGGTGTTGACAATTGAAATAAAGTCATTTATACTGCATATTGTATCTTTGCGCTTTGCGGCCAATGGGAGGGGTATGGATGGACAACCGCACATTACCCATCGCACAGGCCGCCGCAGGCGACCAAGAGGCGTTTGACCTGCTGGTGCATCGTATGATGCCCCTCATCCACGCTCAGGTGCACCGCTTTCGCTGTGCCGGCGTGGAGGACGACGACTTGGCGCAAGAGGCGCTGATGGGTCTGCTGGCCGCAGTACGCACCTACCGTGACGACAGCGGCGCCGCCTTCACCACCTACGCCACCGCCTGCATCCGCAATCGTCTGCTGTCGTTGGCCCGTCGCTACGGCCCTTTGGCCGACCGCGAGACCCCGCTGGAGGACAGCCCTGAGCTGCCCGACACCGCCGCCGATCCCGCCCTGCGGTTGCAGGAGCAGGAGGAGCTGAAAGGGTTGTTAAAGCGGTTGCAAACACGGCTCACCGATCGGGAATATCGGGTGCTTCTGCTCCGCTTGGGCGACTGCTCTTACGCAGAGATCGCTGCCCGCCTGGGCACCACCGTCAAAGCGGTGGACAACGCCATCCAGCGCATTCGCCGCAAGATGGCCTAACATACGGCAATAACGGCATGCAGCCGTTTGCAATACGGGAAAGCCCCGTATTATCATATCAAAGCGAGGTAAAACCATGTACGAGGACAAGACTTTAGTATGCAAAGAGTGCGGTAACGAGTTCATCTTCACCGCCGGCGAGCAGGAGTTCTACGCTGAGAAGGGTTTCGTGAACGAGCCCCAGCGCTGCAAGGCCTGCCGTGACGCCCGCAAGAATGCCGGCCGTCCCGCCCGCGAGATGCATGACGCCGTGTGCGCCAACTGCGGCAAGGAGTGCAAAGTGCCCTTCCAGCCCCGTGAGGATCGCCCCGTCTATTGCAGCGAGTGCTTCGCCAGCATGAAGGGCGAGAACTAATTTACATTAGTTGACTAAGACCGTTCACCATCCGGTGAACGGTCTTTTTCATTGCCGGCACTTGACGAAACGGTGAAATATGGTAAAATAAGAGCAATCGCTAGACAAGGAGAGATACCGTGATACTCACACTGCTGTTTACCGTCCTGAGCGGACTGATCACCGCCCTCGTTTATTCCTCGGCGACCCTGTCGCTGTGGTGGGCGCTGCCCCTATGGTTAGGTTTTTACCTGGCGGTGGGACTTTTGTATATCGTCGTCGTTTTCGGCGTTTGGCTGATCATGCCCCAAAAGGATCCCCCCCCCCGTGGACGATATATCTGCCACCGCTTTATTAAGCTGACCCTTTCTTGGATCCTGAGCCTGCTGGGTATGCGCATCACCCTGACCGGAGCGGAAACGTTGCCGCAGATTCCCTTTTTGCTGGTGGGCAATCACCGCTCTGCCTTTGACCCATTGTGCACGGCGGCGGTGCTGACCAAGCAAGACATCGTCTTTGTGGCAAAGCCTGGGGTGATGAATCTCCCCATCCTCGGCACCATCCTGCGGCACCTGCATTTTCTCCCCATCGACCGCGAAAATGCCCGCAACGCCGTCACCACCATCAAACGTGCCGCCGAGCTGATTAAAGACGTAGGCCTGTCCGTGGGCATTTATCCTGAGGGAACGCGAAACAAGGGCACCGACCTGCTCCCCTTCCACGCAGGATCATTTAAGATTGCCAAGCTGGCCGCCTGCCCCGTGGCGGTGGCCACCGTGCGGTATGAGAAGCACGGACTGCTGCCGTGGAATAAGCGGGTGCAGATTCACATTGTAGACATAATGGACACGGCGTTTGTCGCCGAGAACAACACCGCCGCCATGAGTGAGCGGGCAGAAGCCGCCATCCGAGCGGATATGGGATTGTAATGAACATAAAAGAGCCGAGGTTCACACCTCGGCTCTTGCTTATTTCACGAACAGATTGTACGCATTGTCCCATAAAATCTTGCGGAATTCTTCCTCGGAGAAACCCATCGACAAGAGCGTTGCCAGCTCCTTATCCGCCGCCCACATGGGGTAGTCGGTACCAAACAGCACCCGATCCGCACCCCAGCGGCGCATCAGCTCCTCCGCCTTTTCGGCGGAAAGGCGGAAGAAGGAGGAGGAGCAGTCCACATACAGGTTGGGGGCGTGCCCCAGCTTGTCACAGGCCTCCTCCCAAATGGAGTAGCCTGCCAAGTGGGCGCCGATGAAGGTCAAATCCTTGTAGATCTCCAACACCGGCAATAGGCGGTTGGGGTTGGAATAGTCGTAGCGGTCATCGCCCGTGTGGAGCAGCACCGGCAAATGATGCTCCTCGCACAGTTCATAGATTTTCAGACAACGATAGTCATCGATCTTAAACGCCTGAATGTCGGGATGCATTTTTACGCCTTTGAGTCCCAGCTCCAAGATATGCTGAACATCCCCCGCGATGTCGGCGCTATCGGGATGGAGGGTGCCAAGGCCCGTGAAACGGCCCTCCCCCTCCCCTACGGTGCGGGCGATGAACTCGTTGATGCTCTTCACCTGCTTGGGGGTCGTCGCCACCGACTGGATGACAAAATGGTCCACACCGGCGGCGATCTCCTTATCCAGCAGGGTCTCCACCGTGCCGTCATACACCGAGGTGACACCGTAAAAGGCGTCGGTCCCCCCCACTGCCTTGGCGGCGATAGCGGCGGGATAGACGTGGCAGTGGGCATCCATCACCTTATATTGTCCAATCATTTGCCCTCACCTGCTTTGATCCATTCTTCCGCTTCCTCACGCATCTTATATTTGAGGATTTTTCCGGCGGCGTTCATGGGGAACTTCGCCACAAAGCGGATATACCGCGGCACCTTGTGCCGTGCCATGTGGGCGGCGATATAGGCGGTCATTTCCTGTGCCGTCATCTCCTCGCCGTCCTTGAGGATGATGCAGGCCATGATCTCCTCGCCGTACCGCGCGTCCGGCACGCCGATGACCTGCACGTCCCGCACCTTGGGACAGGTGTAGATAAACTCCTCGATCTCCTTGGGGTAAATGTTCTCACCGCCACGGATGATCATATCCTTGAGACGACCGGTGATGAGATAATTGCCATCGGGACGGCGGCATGCCAAATCGCCGGTATGCAACCAGCCATCCTTGTCGATGGCCTCGGCGGTGGCGGCAGGCATCTTATAATAACCCTTCATGATGTTGTAGCCACGGGCCACAAACTCGCCGTTGACGCCGTCGGGACAATCCGCACCGGTCTCGGGGTCGATGATCTTGCACTCCACGTGGGCAAAGGCGCTGCCCACCGTCTCGGTGCGCACCTCCAAAGAATCGGAATAGGTGCTCATGGTGCAACCGGGTGCGGCCTCGGTCTGGCCGTACACCGACACGATCTCTTTCATACCCATCCGTCCGGTGGCGGCCTCCTTCATCAGGTCTGCAGGGCAGTTGGAACCCGCCATAATGCCGATGCGCATGTGGGAGAAATCGGTCTTTTCAAAATCGGGATGCTGCATCATGGCGATAAACATCGTCGGCACGCCGTTAAAGGCGGTGATGTGCTCGTTGTGGACGCAAGCCAGCGCCGGCTTGGGAGAGAAATACGGCAGGGGCAACATGGTGGTGCCGTGGGTCATACTGGCGGTCATGGACAGCACCATACCGAAGCAATGGAACATAGGCACCTGAATCATCATGCGGTCGGCGGTGGAAAGATCCATGCGGTCGCCGATGTATTTGCCGTTGTTCACCACGTTGTAGTGGGTCAGCATGACGCCCTTGGGAAATCCGGTGGTGCCGGAGGTGTACTGCATATTGCACACGTCGTCCTTATCCACCTTAGCCGCCAGGCGGTGCACCTCGGAGAGGGGCACCTGCGTAGAGCGGGCGATAAAGTCCCGCCACTCCATACAGCCCTTCTGCTTGTAACCCACGGTGATAACGTTGCGCAGGAAAGGCAGGCGCTTGGCGTGGAGGGAATTGCCCTCCTTGGTCTGCGCCAATTCGGGGCACAGCTCGGCCACAATCTCACCGTAGTGGCAGTCCTTAGCACCCTCGGTCATAATGAGGGTGTGGCTATCCGACTGGCGGAGCAGATATTCGATCTCGTGAATCTTGTAGGCGGTGTTCACCGTCACCAGCACCGCACCCAGCTTCACCGTCGCCCAAAAGGCGATGTACCATTGGGGTACATTGGAGGCCCACACCGCCACGTGGGTACCCGCCTTGACGCCGCAGGCAATCAGCGCACGGGCGCACTCATCCACGTCGTCGCGGAACTGAGCGTAAGTGCGGGTGTAATCGAGGGTGGTGTACTTAAAGGCGTACTGGTCGGGGAATTCCTCCACCATCCGATCCAACACCTGAGAAAAGGTGCAGTCGATAAGGCGATTTTTCTCCCACACGAATTTGCCGGTGTGGGCACGGTTCCAATAGAGGGCGCTCTCGTTGCGGGAGGTATCGCCAAACTGGCGCATATAGTGAACAAACTGGGTGAGGATGATCTCCATATCGTCCAATTCGGGACACCAAGCGGGATCCCACACCAGCGAGAGGAAGCCATCGTAGTTGACCGAGCGCAGTGCCAGCATCAACTCCTTGACCGGCAGGTCGCCCTCGCCCAACAGACAATATTCCAGCCCGCCATCGGCGGCCTTGGCATCGCTGATATGGACGTGGCGCACGTAGGCACCCAGGTTCTTAATCACCTGTTCGGGGGACTCGCCGCCGAAATAGGCGGCAGACCAGTGCCACAGCGCCGCCACGTGGTCGCTGGCAAAGGAGTCCAGCAGATCCCGCAGGACGGCGGTATCGGCAAACAGACCCGACGTCTCGATGATCAGCGTCACACCCTGCTCCTCGGCGGCAGGCAACATCCGCGCCACCAGCTCGCTCACACGAGCCACAGCGGCGGCGGTGTCCTCGGCGGCGGCCGCCTTCAGCCGCACGCAGGGAATGCCCAAATTGGCGGCAATCTCCAAGCAACGAATGATCTCCTCTACCGCTCGGTCGGTGGCACCCTCGGAGGCGTTGCAAACGGTGTCGATGCAGGGAATGTCTAACCCCTTTTCAAATAGGCGGCGACGGGTAGCCGCCGCGGCGTAATCGTGGAATGCACCGTCCTTATCGGTAAACAGACGGTTGTAGATATTGTGCAGTTCGATGCCCTGAAAGCGGAGATCCTCTGCCGCCTCGCAGAACTGCTCAAAAGTCGGCGTATGCCAACCTTTCGTTGAAAAAGAGAGTTTCATTCCTTAACCCTCCTCGTAGATGATCTTATTGACAGCATTAAGATAGGCGCGCAGAGAAGCACCCAAAATATCGGTGGAGATACCGCTGCCACCATAAACGCGACCATTGGCGCGGAGCTTCACCAGCGCCTGACCCACCGCCTCTTTGCCCTCGGTGACCGCCTGAATCTGGAAATCGTCCAGTTCGTAATGGTGACCGATAATCTGGTCGATGGCGCGGAAGGCGGCGTCGATAGGACCGTCACCGATGCAGACACCCTGCACCGTCTTGCCGTCCCGCTGCAGGGTAATCTGAGCAGAGGCGGAGATGATGTTGCCGGAGTTAATGACGTAGTTATCCAGCGTATAGGTGGCGGGCACCTGCAGCGCCACGTTAGCCACGATGGCGTCCAGCTCCTTAGCGGTGACCGTCTTTTTCTCCGCCACACGGCAGAATTCCTCGTAGACGCGGGCAGTGTCCTCTTCGGAGAGGTCATAGCCCAACTGCGCCACCGCGCCCATCACGGCGTCGCGGTCGTCCTTTTGGTCAAAGCGGATGCCCTCATCCGCCGCAGAAGCCACAGAGGCAGGTTTTTCGTTGCGGGTGGGATCGGTGATCCAGCCGATCTGCCCCACGATACGCCCCAGCTCGGTGTAGCGGATGCCGCAGGCAAAGCCGTAGGTATCGCCGCAATTCTGGACCATATTGGCAAAGGTGTCCAACGCCACACCGTCGCCGCCAATGGCGGTTTTCACGCTGTTGGCGCCCGCACCCACAGCCAAGATGGCAGAAGCGCAAGCCAGACCGTTTTTGTTGTCGCAAGATACAGCGAGGGGCACATTGACCTCTACCCCACCGATAAAGGCGGCAAAATCGTCCGGCAGACGAGTGGCGGCGTTGTCGCACACCGCCACGCAGTCGGCACCGGCACCGATGGCGGCGTCGATAGCCGCCTGCAGATAGCCGTCGTCGGCACGGGTGGCGTCCACGGCGGCAAATTCCACCGCCACGCCTTTGGACTTGGCGGCGGCTACCGCCTCGCCGATCCAAGCCAGCATTTTATCCGGCTTTTTATGACAGCTGTACTCCATTCCCACGGGGGAAACGGGCAGTTCGATGCGAATTTGGGGCTTCGCCGCCCCCTCCAGGGCAGCGGCGGCCAACTCGATGCTCTCGGCGGTGACACCTGCCGCCACCGACAGGGTGGCGTTCTTCACAAAAGAGGCCATGGTGCGCACCAGCAGGGTGTCGGAGCGCACCTCGGTGATGGCGGGCAGTTCGATGACGTCCACGCCCAGCTTTTCCAACTGGCGTGCGATCTCGATCTTCTCCTTAAAGGTGTAGTTGCCCTGACACAGCGTGGTGTCGGCGATGCGGATGTGTTTCATACTGAAAACTTCCTTTCTGCGGCGTCTGTTGGCACGCCAAAAAATAATAAAACCCCGAAGCAGTATAGTCTGCCTCAGGGACGAAATGGTCATTCCGTGGTACCACCCTAATTACCGCATACGCGGTCTCTCTGCAAGGCTCCAACAAGCCTCCTGCCATGATAACGGGGCAAGCCGTAGTAGTCTACTTTCCTCACGGATTTCGGTACTCTGCTCAGGAGCCAGAATCCCATTCGAATCGTACCGCCCTCCCAGCAACGGCGGCTCTCTGAAACGATCGGATGAATGGAAAATCCTCCGTCAACGCATTTAGTGTATTAAAGCGATGAAAGAATTATAACACCGCAAAAAATGTTTGTCAAGATTTTTTGAAAAGATAATTATCGGTTGGCATAGCCGCTCGTAGCCTTCCCCTTGAGGGGAAGGGGGACCGCCGAACGGCGGTGGATGAGGTGTTGCGGGACGTGGACATTCGCCTACGGCGAAGTCCGTCGAGTTTTGCGGCGTTGCCGCAAAACTCGCACACAGCTAATATCGAAATGCCGCTCTGCGACCACCTCATCAGTCAGCCTATCGGCTGACAGCTTCCCCTCGAGGGGAAGCCTTCGCTCTATTCCGCCCACGCAAAAAGACTCACAATTCTTTCTTCACCAAAATGTACTCACTGGTTCTCAACGCTTCTGCAAACCCACATTTCAAAAACAGTGCAACAGAAGAATTGTCGATGGCAATATCATCATAGAGCTCCTTAACGCCGTTTTTCTTTGCGCTTTCACATAAAAGCAATAACCCCTTGTGACCATATCCTTTTCCGCGATACGGAGCATATATAATCACATCAGCAATATTCATTTGTCGTGCTTCGTCAAAACGATAGGCTACCTCACCAACAAAAGTGTCATTCTCTTTGATGTATCTGTAAAAGCGCTTGCCATTGTGATTGGTTATCCATCTATCGTACCACTCTACCCAACGATCTTTGGGAAATAGGATTGTACCGCCGTAGGCATAGTTATAAGACATCGTCTGCTCATCGCTCATCATTTGTGCCTTAAACCACAAATCCTCAATAGTCGGAGTGTATAATTCAATCATTTCTTACCTCCACCGCATTCCAATTTCATCAAATCTTTCTTATAGGGAAAAACATATAATTCTTTCCGCTTGACGGACACGTAAAGTCATGTACGGCACCCACCAAAGCGATACCGTTTGCATTCATATATTCCAGCACGTCCGAAAAGGTGCTTTCGCTTTCCACCTCTGCACAAAGATACTCATAGCCCGGAATCGTCCACTTTGTCCATCCATCGGGAGCCACTGCATCGTCCATACATTCCACACCGGCAAGGTATAATCCCTTGCTGAAGTTATCTTCCCACGGTTTGAAAGAACGGGAATAATCGGACATCGCACCCCAAACACCAACCAAATTGCCGTTTTCATCTTTCTTGGCGAGCGGCTGGACTTCACTAAAATGAGAGTTGGCATCCTCCCATAATTGTTGAATAAAGCCTTGTCCGTCCGAGGTCGAGCCTTCTTTACCAATGACAGAAAAAGAGGATTTGATACATTTTTCGATTTTCATACTAATTCTCCAAAATTAAAATTCATTAAATTGATTGTACCACACACTCTCCCCTATTTCAACCACATTTCGGGCGGCAGATTGCCTCAAAAAGCCTTCCCCTTGAGGGGAAGGTGGCCGAGCGACAGCGAGGTCGGATGAGGTGGTCACAAAGTGTTTAAGTTTTCGCAGACTTCATTAACACCGACTACCGTCGGCTACACCTCATCAGTCAGCCTATCGGCTGACAGCTTCCCCTCAAGGGGAAGCCTTCGTTCTATCCGACTATGCAAAAAAGGCTCACAAGGCAACTGCCTTATGAGCCTTATCGCACTAATTACAACTGAACAGTCCAACCATACGGGTCGTCGATCTTGCCCCACTGGATACCGGTGAGGGTATCGTACAGCATTTGGGTCACAGGACCGATCTCGCCGCCGTTGACGGGATACTTCTCGCCGTTATAGGCCAGCTCGCCGATGGGAGACACCACCGCGGCGGTGCCGCAGCCCCAGGCCTCCTCCAGCGTGCCGTCCGCCATGGCGGCGGTCAGCTCGTCAATGGACAAGAGACGCTCAGATACGGTGTAGCCCTTACCCTTTAGCACCTCAATGATGGACTTACGGGTGATGCCGGGCAGGATGGAGCCGGACAGGGCAGGTGTGATGATCTCACCCTTGATCTTGAACATCACGTTCATGGCGCCCACTTCCTCAATGTACTTGCGGTGGACACCGTCCAGCCACAGCACCTGAGAATAGCCCTTCTCCTCCGCACGCTTACCGGCGCGGTTGGAGGCGGCGTAGTTACCGCCGCACTTGGCCTCGCCGGTACCGCCACGGACGGCACGGACGTCCTCGGTCTCGATCATGATCTTGACGGGGTTGATACCCTCTTTGTAGTAAGAGCCCACGGGGGAAGCAATGATGACGTAGGTGGCGTTGTGCACCGCGTGCACACCCAAACTCTCGTCGTTACCGAACATAAAGGGGCGCAGATACAGAGAGGTGCCGGGAGCTGAGGGAGTCCACTCCTGCTCGGTTTTCACAAACTCTGTAAGCGCTTCCAATGCCATATCTTCGGGGATTGGCGGCAGGCACATACGCTCGGCGGAATTGTTCATACGGCGGATATTTTCGATGGGGCGGAACAACTGCACTTTCCCGTCGGCTCGACGGTAGGCTTTCAATCCCTCAAAGATTTCGGAGCCATAGTGCAGCACCGTAGAGGCAGGATGGAGCGCGATGGGGCCAAAGGGCACGATACGGGCGTTGTGCCAGCCCTTGCCCTCGGCGTAATCCATCATAAACATGTGGTCGGTGAAATATTTACCGAAGCCCAAGGTTTCCGCCGCCGGCTTCTCCTTGGGGGTGGTGGTCAAAGTCTTGCTAATCTCCATTCAGAACATCTCCTTACTCGAAATCAGCGCCCAGTTGCAGGGCGGTGCGGTTGACATCCAGCAGATTGGCCTTGCGGGCGGAGATCACCTTGCCCAGGGTGGTGGCGATGCTGTCGGCATCGTACTCACCCAAGACGGACAGGAGTTTGCCCACGATGATCATATTGGCCAAGTTGCCCAGATTGTTGTCCGCCGCCATCTTGGTGGCGGGGATGTAATAGGTGGTGACGTCGGTGCGCTGCACCTTGCGCTCCACCAGGGTGGAGTCCACAAAGATGATGCCACCGGGAGCAACGGCAGACTCGAACTTATCCAAAGAGGGCAGGTTCATGGCCACCAGCACGTCGGGACGGGTGACGATGGGCGAGCCCACCGGCTCGTCGCTGAGGATGACACTGCAGGAGGCGGTGCCGCCACGCATCTCGGGGCCGTAGGAGGGCAACCAACTGACCTGACGATCCTCCATCATTCCTTTGTAGGCGAGGAACTTACCGGCGAACAGGATGCCCTGACCGCCGAAACCGGAAAACAAAAATTGGGTCTGGCTCATTTCGCATCCTCCTCTGCCGTTTTATCCTTATACACGCCCAAGGGGTAGTAGGGCAACATATTCTCCTCCAGCCAAGTCAACGCGTCCTTCGGCGTCAAACCCCAGTTGGTGGGGCAGGTGGAAACCACCTCGACAAGAGAGAAACCCTTGCCGTCGATCTGGTTTTGGAAGGCTTTCTTGATGGCCTTTTTCGCCTTGCGGATGTTGGCCACGTTGTTGACGGTGACACGCTCCAGATAGGTAGCGCCCTCCAGCTCGGACAGCATCTCGCACACGCGGATGGGATAGCCGCAGTGGTTGACGTCACGGCCGTAGGGGGAGGTCTGGGTGACCTGACCGGGCAGAGAGGTGGGAGCCATCTGACCGCCGGTCATACCGTAAATGGCATTGTTGACGAAAATGATGGTGATATTCTCGTTGCGGGCGGCGGCGTGCACCGTCTCCGCCATACCGATGGAGGCCAGATCGCCGTCACCCTGGTATGTAAAGACGATGTGCTTGTCAGGGTCGGCGCGCTTGACGCCGGTGGCGACAGCGGGGGCACGGCCGTGGGCGGCCTCGATCATATCGCAGTTGAAATAGTCGTAGGCCATAACGGAACAGCCCACGGGAGCGATACCGATGGTGCGCCCCTCGATACCCAGTTCGTCAATGACCTCCGCCACCAAGCGGTGGATGATACCGTGGGTACAGCCGGGGCAATAGTGCATAGGCACGTCGGTCAGCGCATGGGGTTTCTCAAAAACAACAGCCATTAGAGGTCACCTCCGTTCTCATTGGCTTTCACAATAGCGGCCAGCACCTCGTCGGGAGAGGGAATGATGCCGCCGGCACGGTTACACAGGTAGACGGGCTTCTTGCACTCGGTGGCCAGCTTGATGTCCTCGATCATCTGACCCATGGACAGCTCCACCGAAATAAAGGACTTCACTTTGTCCGCGGCGGCCTTGAAGGGAGCCACGGGGAAAGGCCACAGGGTGATGGGGCGGATCATACCCACCTTGATGCCCTGCTTACGGGCCTCGTTGATGGCGTTCTTCGCCACACGGGAGGCGATGCCGAAAGCGGTGACGCAGATCTCGGCGTCCTCCATCCGATACTCCTCCCACATCGCCTCGTGCTGCTCGATATAAGCGTAACGCTCGTAGCGCTCAAAATTGGTGCGCTCCAAGGCGTCGGGCTGCAGGAACAGGGAGTTGACGATATTGTGCTCACGCGCCATATCGGTGCCGTTGGTGGCCCAGGGCTTCTCCACCTTCTCCGGCTCGGGGAAGTCGAGAGACACCGGCTCCATCATCTGACCCATGGTACCATCCGCCAAAATCATAGCGGTCATGCGATATTTGTCTGCCAAGTCAAAGCCCTTTACAGTCAGAGAGGCCATCTCCTGCACAGAGGCGGGAGCCAACACGATCATACGATAGTCGCCGTGACCGCCGCCACGGGTGGCCTGGAAGTAGTCCGACTGGCTGGGCTGAATGCCACCCAGACCGGGACCACCGCGCTGAACGTTGACCACCAGCGCAGGCAGGTCGGCGCCGGCCATGTAGGACAGACCCTCAGCCTTCAAAGAGATTCCGGGGCTGGAGGAGGAGGTCATCACACGCTTGCCGGTGGCGGACACGCCGTACACCATGTTGATGGCGGCCACCTCACTCTCGGCCTGCAGGAAGCAACCGCCGATCTTGGGCATCTTCTTAGCCATATAGGCGGCGATCTCCGTCTGGGGAGTGATGGGATAACCGAAATAGTGGCGGCAACCGGCGCAGATCGCCGCCTCGGCGATGGCCTCGTTACCCTTCATCAATACTTTTTCTGCCATATCACTCACCTCATCTTTCCACAGTAATGACGCAGTCGGGACACATCATCGCGCAAGCGGCGCAGCCCACACAAGCGGCCTCGTCGGTCAGCTCGGCGGGGTGGTGACCCTTCTTGTTGATCTTGTCGGCGGCCAACGTAAGCAGGTTCTTGGGGCAGGCGTCCACGCACAGCCCACACCCCTTGCAACGGTCGGTCTTAAACGTTAATTTTGCCATAGAATCTCCTTCTTTCTCAAAAGGGTTTGTTGTTTTGCAAAGTCAAAGGGAACAAATCGGGAATTTGTCCCTCTAAGTCGGAATAAATGCTCTGCTCCACCGTGGTGGCTACCAACGGCAGTCCTGCCGCTTTCGCCAGCTTGGCGGCATAATCCACAGATGCCAGCACGTCGGCGGCAGTGGTCTCGGCACCCAGATTGGAGTTGTTCACGATGCCGGTGAAACGAAGCCGCGACGCTACCTCGATCTCCCCCATCACCTCAATGGTGGAAGGGACGTCGGGGGTCAGCGGGCGATAGCGGTTGACCACCAGATACATTTCGTAACTCCCCTCTGCGAGGATGGCGGGAGCCAACCGGCCCAACACCATGGCACCGCTGTCGTCACCGCCCACGTCGATCACCACCCGACGGGTTTTATCGTCGGTGATGGCGTAGAGGTCGGGAGGCAGACTGGGCATATCCACGTTGGTGTTGGCAAAGCGGGAGCAGATCAGGCGGATGCCCGCCTCGTCAAATGCGGTGGCGGAATCCAGGGTGCGGAAATAGGGATTGACGATATCCAAATCCGCCACGGTCACGTTTTCGCCCGTCTTGGCCATCGCCAAGGCGAGGTTGACGGCGACGTTGGTTTTACCCGTGCCGTAGTGACCGCAGAGAATGGTAATGCGTTTGTCATTGGTCAGCATAGAAACTCACCTCTTACAGTTTATTTCTCTGGATCTTGCCGCTGACCGTCTTGGGCAGGCTGTCCTTAAACACCACGATACGAGGATACTTGTAGGGGGCGGTGTGCTCCTTGACGTAGGTCTGAATTTCCTTTTTCAGCTCCTCGGTGGGCTCGGTGCCGTCCACCAGCACGATGGACGCCTTGACCACCTGTCCGCGGACCTCGTCGGGGGCGGCGGAAACGCCGCACTCCAGCACGTAGGGCAGCTCCATGATGACACTCTCGATCTCGAAAGGTCCGATACGGTAGCCGGAGGACTTAATCACGTCATCCACACGACCCACGTACCAGTAGAAGCCGTCCTCGTCCATCCAGGCGGTGTCGCCGGTATGATAGTAGCCATCGTGCCACACCTCGGCGGTCTTGTCGGGCGCACCGTAGTAGCCGGTGAACAGACCGCAGGGTGCGCCGTTTTTGACGTTGACCACGATCTCGCCGATCTCACCGGTGGCGACGGGATTGCCGTCGGGGTCCACGATGGACACGTCGTAGATGGGGGCGGGCTTGCCCATCGAGCCGATCTTGTGGGAGGCACCCACCATATTACCAACAATCATAGTGGACTCAGTCTGACCGAAGCCCTCGATGATCTGCAGACCGGTGGCCTTTTCGAATTGGCGGTACACCTCGGGGTTGAGCGCCTCACCGGCGGTGGTCATATGTTTCACGGAAGAGAAATCGTATTTGGAAATATCCTGCTTGATCATCATTCTGAGCATCGTGGGAGGTGCGCAGAAGGTGGTGATGCCGTATTTGGCAAACATAGGCAAGATATCCGCCGCGTCAAAGCGGTCAAAGTCGTATACGAAGGTGGCCGCCTCACACAGCCATTGGCCGTAGAGTTTACCCCACATCGCCTTGGCCCAACCCGTGTCGGAGATGGTAAAGTGCAGGCCATCGGGATCCACGTTGTGCCAGTAGCGAGCGGTGTGGAAATGACCCAGCGCGTATTTATAGTTATGTGCCGCAATCTTGGGATAGCCCGTGGTGCCGGAGGTGAAAAACATCAGCATCAGGTCGTCGCCGCCGGGGGCATCCGCGGTGCGGTTATAGTGGGTGGAGTACAGGGTGTACTCCTCGTCAAAGGTGCGCCAGCCCTCGCGGGAGCCGTTCACTATCAGTTTGTGCTGCACGGTGGGGCACTTTGCCGCCGCCAGCTCCACCTGCGCCGCCACGTCGCCGTCGGCGGTGCACAGCACCGCGCTCACGCCTGCGGCGTTAAAGCGGTACTCGATATCGTGCTCCAAAAGCTGATTGGGGGCGGGGATGGCGATGGCACCCAGCTTGTTAAGACCCAGCATGGCAAACCAGAACTGGTAGTGCCGCTTGAGGATCAGCATCACCCGGTCGCCCTTCTTAATGCCCAAGGACTTAAAGTAGTTGGCACACTGGTTAGAGGCCTTTTTCATATCCTTAAAGGTGAAACGGCGCTCGGTGTGGTCGCGGGAAACGTGGAGCATTGCCAGTTTGTCCGGCTCTTTGGCGGCCAGCTCGTCCACCAGGTCAAAGGCAAAGTTGAAATGCTCGGTATTCTTGAAGGTGATGGAGGTGGGGGTGCCGTTTTCGTTCTCCTCCACATCGATGAAGTTCTTGTAAATACGGCCGCTGTCATCCCGCTTGTCGGCAGGCAGATCGACGATTTCCTTGGTGGGCTCCAGTTCGGGGATGGGCTCGCCGGTGGGATTGAGCACGATGGCGTAGAACACGCAATCCTGACCGCCGACGGCGATCATACCATGAGGGGTCTCGGAATCGAAATAGATGCTGTCACCGGGGCCTAAAACCTCGCGGTGCTCACCGATCTGCACCATCAGCTGACCTTCCAGCACCAGATCCAGCTCCTGACCGTCGTGGGAGGTCAGTTCGATGTCCTGCTGCTGGGCGGCAGGGTCATAGACACTGCGCACGTACAGCGGCTCGGCAATACGATTCTGAAAGGCGTAGGCCAAGTTATAGTAGGTCATGCCGTGAGCCTGGGCAATCTGCTGCCCCTGACCGCGGCGGGTGACGGTAAAGGATTTCAGTCGGGGGCTGTAACCCTCGATGATGTCGGTGACGTTGACGTTCAGCGCCGAGGCACAGCGATAGATAAAGGCAAAGTTCAGGTCGCATTTGCCCGTCTCACACTGCAAGTATTCCTCTACGGATACACCCGTTTTCTGCGCCATATCCTCGGGGGTATAGCCCACGATCTCACGCAGTTCGCGGATACGTGCCGCCATTTCTTGAATTTTATAGTCCAATGCAGTAATGGGTTCCATACCAATCTCCTGTCCGGGACCGCCGTGTAAAAGAAAAACACTCGTCCCAAAGTTAGTTGACTTTGAGACGAGTGTGTGTAAACAAATACAGCACCCGCGGTACCACTCAAATTGCGACCTTTCGGTCACCCCTCTTCGGGATCGAACAATCCCTATGCCTTTACGCAGCATACACGGGAGGATTCTACTCACCTTTCGGCTTTCTTTCCTCCGGCTCAGAAGCTACAAACAGAAACCTTGTCACGACAGCTCGCACCAACCGCTGTCTCTCTGGGGAGACGCTGACCTCTGCCCTCTTCGTCATTGCCTTTATTCTTTAATTGTTAGTGGTATTTTAGCACGGTAAAGCGTGTTTGTCAACCCTAAATTGGGAAATGGGAAATGTTACAGCTTGTTTCTTTGAATCTTGCCGCTGATGGTCTTGGGCAAGCTGTCGCGGAATTCCACCACACGAGGATACTTGTAGGGGGCGGTGTGCTCCTTGACGTAGTTCTGAATCTCCTTTTTCAGCGCATCGGTACCCTCGGTGCCCTTAGTCAGCACGATGCTGGCCTTGACCACCTGACCACGCACCTCGTCGGGAACAGCGGACACGCCGCACTCCACCACGTAGGGCAGTTCCATAATGACACTCTCGATCTCGAAAGGCCCAATGCGGTAACCGGAGGATTTGATGACGTCGTCCACGCGGCTGACGTAGAAGAAGTAGCCGTCCTCGTCACGCCAAGCGGTGTCGCCGGTGTGGTAGAGGCCGTCGTGCCAAGCAGCAGAGGTTTTCTCGCTATCCAGATAATACTCCTTGAACAGACCGCAAGGAACGGCCTTGTCGGTGCGGATGACGATCTCACCCGTCTCACCGGTAGCCACCGAGTTACCATCGGCGTCCACCACGTCGATGTCAAACTGGGGCGACGCCTTACCCATAGAGCCGATCTTGGGGGTGGTGCCCACCAGATTGGCGATGGCCAGAGTGGTCTCGGTCTGACCGAAGCCTTCCATGATCTCCAGACCCGTCGCCGCCTTAAACAGCTTGTGCACCTCGGGGTTGAGGGCCTCGCCGGCGGTGGTCATGTGATGGATGGAGGACAGATCATACTTGGACAGGTCGCCACGAATCAGCATACGCAGCATAGTGGGCGGCGCACAGAAGGTAGTGATGTTGTATTGGGCAAACATGGGCAGAATGTCCTTCTCGTCAAAGCGATCAAAGTCATAGACGAACACCGCACCCTCGCACAGCCACTGGCCGTAGAGTTTACCCCACAGACTCTTGCCCCATCCCGTGTCGGAGATAGTCAGATGCAGGCCGTCCCGCTCGCAACAATGCCAATACTTGGCGGTGACGAAATGGCCCAGCGCATAGGTGTGCTTGTGGGCCGCCATCTTGGGATTGCCGGTGGTGCCGGAGGTGAAGAACATCAGAGCGGTATCCTCGCCGCAAGAGGCGTCATCGGGCCGCACAAACTTACGGGAGAACAGCCCAAACTCGGCATCAAAATCGTGCCACCCATCCTTCTTGCCACCCACCAAGATCTTGGTGATGGGGCGCGCCAGCTTGTCGGCGGCAGCCGCCGCGATATCGGCGGTATCGCCGTCGGCGGTGCAGACAATGGCGGACACGCCTGCCGCTTCATAGCGGTAGGAAAAGTCGTGCTCTTTCAGCTGGTTGGTGGCGGGGATGGCCACCGCACCCAACTTATGCAGTGCCACCATGGCAAACCAGAATTGATAGTGCCGTTTGAGCACCAACATCACGCGGTCGCCCTTTTTGATGCCCAAAGAGGTGAAATAGTTGGCGCACTGATTGGAATACTGCTTAATATCCTTAAATGTAAAGCGGCGCTCGGTCTTGTTGACGTCCAAATGGAGCATAGCCAGCTTGTCGGGGTATTTCTCCGCGATGCCGTCCACGATATCAAAGCCGAAGTTGAAGGTGTCGGTATTCTTAAACTGAATGGACTGCAACGCACCGTTTTTGTCCTCCACGGTGTCCACAAAGCGCTCGCACACCAGCTCCTCGGATGTCTTGGCGGCGACGATGCTTTGGCGCACCTCCTTCTCCTCGGTCTCCTCGCCGGGCAACACCACGGCGCAGAAGACGCAATCCTCACCGTCCACGGCGATCATACCGTGGGGAGTGGAGGAATTGTAATAAATACTGTCTCCCTCGCCCAAAATCTCAATGTGATCGCCGATCTGCACCTTCAGCTTACCGCTGATGACCAGGTCGAACTCCTGACCGCTATGGGTGGCAAGGTGGATGGGCTTGTTGACCAAGGCGGGGTCGTATTCGTACCGCACCCAATAGGGCTCGGCAATCTTATTGCGGAATTTAGGCGCCAAGTGGGCAATATCAATGCCGTCCTCCTTGGCGGTCTGCTGACCCTGCCCCTTGCGGGTGACGGTATAGGAGGTCAACAGGTTAGCACTGCGACCCTCCAGCAGATCGGTCATATCCAAATCGAAGGCCAAGGCACACTTGTGAATGAAACTAAAAGGAAAATCCACCGTGCCGGACTCATAGGTCTCGTACTCCGCCACGGTAACCCCCGTTTTCTGCGCCATCTCGGCGGTGGACCATTCCAAAATCTCCCGCATTTCGCGGATTCGTACCGCCACCTCTAACAGCTTCAGATTGTCGTTCACCATATTGCTCAACTCCTTTACAAAAAACAAATAACACCCGTCTCACATTGAGACGGGTGTTATACACTCGCGGTACCACTCAACTTGCGGCCCAAAAGCCGCCACTTTGCGGAGTCTATCAACTCCTCGACCTTGACGCAGTCATCACGGGATCGGCTATTAGCTCCAAAATGGGGTGGTTCGCCTCTCCGGCTCGGAAGGGATGGGTCATTGAAAGCAACGATTGTCGATTCACACCAACCATCGACTCTCTGAAAATCATACGCTTTCGACCGTCTTCGTCACAGCCTTTGTCTAATTTGATGGTATAATAGCACAGGATTTTCGGTTTGTCAACACTTTAAATCGAAAAAGTGTTTAAAATTCCACCGTAATGGGGTCATTCTTCTGCTTTTTAATGGGCAAAACCTTTTCCACCTTGCCCAGCAAGCGGAGCAAACGCTTCTCAGTGCGAATGATGAGGGCCAAAGCGATGGCCGCCGCCGCCAAAATCGCCATAACGATCCAAAAAACTTTTGCGTTGTTCTTTTTATTCTCCATAACAGATGCACGCTCCTTTTATTGTCATTGTGGGCAACCCCACTAATTTTGTTCCATTTTATTATAATATGTGAAAGGGGGCTTGTCAATGTGCAATTATTTGGGATTTGTTTTTTACAGTGTGTTCACATATTGCGCTATCCTTCTTGTTATAGTATAATATGAAAAAATATCCAAATCAAAAAGGGGAACTTCTATGCTGCAACTGAAAAATATTACGAAAGTGTACGCCGCCGGCGACAATGCGGTGCAAGCTTTGGACGGGGTCAGCCTAAACTTCCGTCACAACGAGTTTGTGTCCATTCTCGGCCCTTCCGGCTGCGGCAAGACCACCCTGCTGAACATCGTGGGCGGTCTGGACCGCTACACCGACGGCGACCTGGTCATCAACGGCAAATCCACCAAGCAGTTCAAAGACCGCGACTGGGACACCTATCGCAACCACACCATCGGCTTTGTGTTCCAGAGCTATAACCTCATCCCCCACCAGACGGTGCTGCAAAACGTAGAGCTGGCCCTGACCCTTTCCGGCGTTCCCAAGGCGGAGCGCCGCCGCCGTGCCAAGGCGGCTTTGGAGCAGGTGGGTCTGGGCGACCAGCTGCGCAAAAAGCCCAGCCAGATGTCCGGCGGTCAGATGCAGCGCGTGGCCATTGCCCGCGCCCTGGTCAACGACCCCGCCATCATCCTGGCGGATGAGCCCACCGGCGCTCTGGACACCGAAACCAGCGTGCAGGTCATGGACCTGCTCAAAGAGGTAGCACAGGATCGCCTGGTGGTGATGGTCACCCACAACCCCGACTTGGCGGAGCAATACTCCACCCGCATCATCCGTATGCTGGACGGCAAGATCACCGACGACAGTGCTCCCCTCAGCGAGGAGGAGATCGCTGCCGAAAAAGCGCTGGAAGCGGAGCAGGCCGCCCCCTCCGACCGCAAATTGCGCCGCAAGGAGAAAAAGCCCTCCATGTCCTTTGCCACCGCCTTCGGTCTGTCGCTGAAAAACCTGTTCACTAAAAAGGGCCGTACCACCCTGACGGCTTTTGCGGGCAGTATCGGCATCATCGGCATCGCCCTCATCAGCGCCGTTTCCAACGGCAT
Source organism: Clostridia bacterium (assembly GCA_017415515.1). Lineage (GTDB taxonomy): Bacteria > Bacillota > Clostridia > Oscillospirales > Acutalibacteraceae > UBA5905. The sequence goes on from JAFQGI010000033.1 coordinate 88,369, forward strand.
GACCACCTATATTGACACGGTGCAGGAGGAAACCCTCTCCTCTTACCCCTTGACGTTGCAAGCCACCCATACCGACGTGGGCAGTCTGCTGACCACCTTTATGGGCGAGGCCACCTCTCACGGCGAACACGACAAAGACGCTGTCTATCAAAAGGCCATGTTCTACGATTTGGTCAACTCGCTCAACAATATGAGCAGCCGAGAGAACGACCTGAAAGCCTTTAAGGCCTACCTCGAAGAAAAAATGGAGGATGATTCCAAGAACAACGAGCTGCGAGACGCCATCAGCGGCATCCAATACGGCTACGATTTGGAAATGCTCATCTACACCAAGAACGTGGACGGCACCATCCTGCGCTCCGACACGGAAAAGCTGTTGATGGATCTGCTGATCGAATATATGTCGGTGGATATGTCCGGCATGATGAGCATGAGCGAGTCCTACGGCATGGGCGATATGATGACCATGGGCACGTCCAATCTGTGGCAAGAGCTGTTACCCGGAACCAACGGCGAGCTGATCAATCCTTTGCTGCACAGCCAGTATGAGATCATCGACGGCGGCCGTTGGCCTGCCGCCTATAACGAGATCGTGCTGGTAGTGGATGAGAACAACGAGATCGACGATATGACCCTGTACGCCTTGGGTCTGAAATCCGAAGAGGATATTGACGCGTTGGCACAGGCCGCCTTAGGCAAGCAGAACATCGACGTGGTCATTCAAAGCTGGAGCTATGAAGAGATCCGCGCCATGGAATTCCGCACCGTTTTCCCCTTTGATTGCTACACTTATGATGAAACCACCGGTCTGTACACCGATGTGCGGGTCACCGCCGACGGCAAAGAGAATCCGTTGGGTCTGCAATACTTGTACGAGAACGGTCTGCCCCTGAAAGTGACCGGCATCATCCGCCCCAAGGAGGAGGCCACCGCCGGAATGCTGACCGGCAACATCTGCTACACCTCCGCCCTGACCGAGCACATCATCAATCAGGGCAAGAACGCCCCCGTCATCCAGGCGCAGATGGCCAATCCCGACGTTGACGTGACCACCGGCCTTCCCTTCAAGCCCACCACCAACAGTCTCACCGCCGAGGAGTTCACCGCCTATCTTGCCACGCTGGACGACACCACCAAGGCACAGATGTGGATCGCCTATATCTCCACCATCTCTGATGACGCGCTGAAAGCCATCGTAGATCCCATGATGGAGGCAACCACCATTGAGCAAATGAAAGCCATCTTGGCAGGTATGTCCCAGCAGATGGACGAGAACACCGCCGCCTACATCGCCACCTTGGACGACGAGGGCATCGCGACCTTTTATCGCTCCATTTTGGAACAGCAAGAGACCGCCAAACACGCGGTAAGCAAGCAGGCGGAATACGCCGTCAAGCCCGTGGCGGACGTTGCCGCCGAGCTGATGGCACAGCAGGCAGCCCTGACCGATGAAGCGCGTATGAATTTGTATAAAACCGCCGAATTCATCCTGTATGTCAACAAATTGGATGAGCAGGGCAAGGCCAACGCCTACGTGGATATTCTGGTGGCGGATCGGATGGCCTCGCTGGCTGAGCAGATTGACAGAATGTCCCACGAAGATCTGGTCGCATTCATTGAAGAAATGGTCAGCTCCGGCTCTTTGCCTCTCTCCGGCGACTATCAGCAGATGATCAACCAGCTTTTGGAACAGGACGAGGCAACCCTGAAAGCCAACTGCAAGGCGATGATTCAAAGCGATATGATGCAGACCGCCGCCACCGCCCGCGTAGAAATCGAGAAGAATTTGGCAGAGATGGGTCTTGCCACCCCCGCCGCCAAGGCCGCTGCCCTGACCGCCCAAATCCGCGGCTACACCGCCGCTCAGCTGGTGAACTATTACGACAACGTGCTGGCCTTCTCCGAGACCACCTATGAAGATAAGTTGGTGACGCTGGGCTCCCTGGATCTGGACAGTCCCTCCACCATCAACATCTACGCCTCCTCCTTTGAAAACAAAGATATTATCGAGGCGGCAATTACCGGATATAACAACGACAAAGACGAACTGGATCAAATCACCTACACCGATTACGTAGGCCTGATGATGTCCTCCGTGACCACCATCATCAATGCCATCACCTACGTGCTGATTGCCTTTGTGGCCATCTCGCTGATCGTGTCCTCCATTATGATCGGTGTCATCACCCTCATTTCGGTGCAGGAGCGCACCAAGGAGATCGGTATTCTCCGCTCCATCGGTGCTTCCAAGCGCAACGTGTCCAGTATGTTCAACGCCGAAACGGTGATCATCGGCTTCTCGGCAGGTCTGCTGGGCGTGCTGGTCACCTATCTGCTGTGCATCCCCATCAACCTGATCCTCAATCACCTCACCGGCATTCCGAATTTGGATGCTGTTCTGCATCCCGTCACAGCCTTGGCACTGATCGTCATCAGCGTGCTGCTGACCATGTTTGCCGGCATCATCCCCTCCCGCTCCGCCGCGAAGAAGGACCCCGTGGTGGCCCTGCGAACGGAGTAATGTATATGTAACAAAAAACCCGGCCTGTGGCTCTCGCCACAGGCCGGGTTTTGCATCATCAAAAAAGAGGCGTTCCATCCAAATTGTAATAAGAAAGGTTCATTAGTATCGTTTCGTCCCCAAACTGAGGTATTGACCAATTAGTTGTCTTTTTTATTTGCCCCAAAGCATTACCTTGGTCATCTAATATATAAATGTATTGCTCTCCGGTAATCGCAACGTGTTTACCGTCGTAAATAATTCGAACAGCCGAACCGTCACAGACTTTAACCGGCTCAAAAGCAAATTCACCTTCCGCATCAATGATAGTAAAATACGCCTGCTTCGCATCGCGGTTGTTAAAAAGCACCGCTGCCTTTTCACCGACAAACTCAGAACAATACTCCAAATTGCTGACACCGTTTAGATCCAAGCAAGGCTGTTCCCCGCTCTCAGCACATAAGGGCATAAATTTATTATTCAACCATCTCCATGTTTCCGGAACATTATCGTATTCCCAAGTGTCATGTAATGTAAAATTTTTGAGATAAAGAAACTTGTTTAAATCTTCGATATAGAGGTACTCTTTGTAGTATCGATTGTAGGACAACGCGCCCAAATCAGGTAGCCTATTTTCATCATCGGCCAGCAAATCATAATTCGCTTCGGTAGGTTCGATTACCCATTTGAAATTCAAATCCATAACACCCAACTTGAATACTGTACCGGAATAATTGGCCTCCATCACCTGTGCCAGAAGATAGCCGCCTGCCAATGCGTCGCCATAGAGTTCGTTTACTCCGACACTTTCCGGCGTAATAATCTTTCCGTTTTTATCGCACAGTGTGCCATCTGTACCAATAACCGCAAATCCGTTTACAAACGAACAAATACCCAAATCCCCTTCACTGCCCAGATCGATAACGATTTCACCTTTTTTGTTAATAAAATATTTTTGGTGCGAGGGGAGCATCACAAAAGCAAGACCTTCACTGAAAGGATCTGCCAATTTGATTTCACCCTCCAATTTAGGCAAAGTGAGTTGAGTGTCATTGGTTATACCGTCTTGGTCAACGACATCCTTGTTGGACGCAGTTGAGGAAGGAGTCACATCAGCTTTTTTATCAGTACTTTCTTCTTTTTTCTGGGAATTATTACTGCACCCCACCGACACAGTCAGTAACAATGCCACCACACACAGTAAAGAAAGCCATTTTTTTCGTTTCATTTTTTCCTCCTAAAAATAAAAAGTGCGGCTACCGAAGTAACCGCACAAAAAACGCAAACTCCGATAGTCGCCAAACTAACCGAATGTGAAATGGGTGTACGCAAAATACACACATACATATCGTTGGAATTTGCATTTTTATCAAATTCAAAACGATACATATATGTGCAAAACAAGCGTACTTATCCCTAGAAAAGAAAAATACACCCAATTTCACATCTATTCAGTTAGTTTGGTACTGTCATTGTAGCACGGATTATCCAAGATTGCAAGAAAAACAAAAACCCGGCCTGTGGCTCTCGCCACAGGCCGGGTTTTTATGCCGCGGGTTTCATCTCCCCCACCGTTTCGGCGGTGGCCAGCATATTCTCCGCAAAGATGCCGTAGCCGCGGGTGGGATCGTCCACCAACACGTGGGTCACCGCCCCCACCAACTTGCCGTTTTGGATAATGGGGCTGCCGCTCATCCCCTGCACGATGCCGCCGGTCTTCGCCAACAGATCAGCGTCCACCACCCGAATCACCAGATTGCGGGTGGAATCCGCCCCGCCGTAGCGCACCTTTTCAATCTCCACGTCGTAAGCCTGCGGACGGGTGCCGTCCACGGTGCAAACGATTTGCGCATACCCCTCGGTCACCTGCTGGCGGTGTGCCACCGCCATGGTCTGCCATCCAAAGGGATAGGCGGTCAACTCCCCATACAAGCCGTTGTCGCTGTTTTTGGTCAGGCTGCCCAAGCTGCCGCTATCAAAACATCCTTTCAGTTCGCCGGGCTTGCCGGCTTTCCCCTTTGTGATGCCGAAAATCCGAGCCGGCACGATCTCGCCGTCCGCGAGGGACATCCGCTCCCCCGTATCCACGTCGCAAACGGCGTGGCCGAGGCCCGCAAAGGTGCCGCTTGCAGGATCATAAAAGGTCAGCGTGCCAATGCCGGCGGCGCTGTCCCGCACCCACAATCCGGCGCGGTAGCCCTCCTCCCCCGCCGCCTTAACGGGGGTGAAGGAGGCGTCAAACTCCACGCCGTCCCGTTCCAGCCGCAACGTAACCTTTTTGCCGCCGGAGCCGTTGATGAGCGCCCCCACCTGGTCACCGGTGTCCACCGATTGTCCGTTCACCGCTAAGATGGTGTCCCCCACGCACACGCCTGCGGCGGCGGCAGGGTTGGCTTTGCCGGCGGCGGTGTCCACGTCCGACACCCCCACCACCAACACGCCCTTGGTGTACAATTTGATGCCGAAGGGCATCCCGCACACCATCACCACCGTATCCTCCGTGACGGTGACGGTCACGTCCTTGATCGGAATCAGGCCGCCCAATGTCAATCGGGTGCGGTATTGTGTGCCCGCCGAAGCCCGCACGGTATCACCCGCGTTCACAACGGGGCGGCTTTGTAGCCAATCGCCGATGCATACCTCCTGCCCGTAGCTGACGGTGAAGCGGTCGGGAAGCATCTGCCCAACATACCCTACCAAACCGAAAACACAAGCGCAAAAAAGTGTCAAAAACCACCAAATCCATCGAAAAAGAACACGCACATACATCACCTCGCTTTTGTTCGTGTTCGAATGTATTGTGTCCGCAAACGAAGCGTTTTGGCGTGGAAATTCCCTCGGTTTTTGTCAGTTTTCGCATTGGTAATTTGCGGCGGCAGGCATTTCCTGCACAAAAACGCGCAAAAAAAGAACAGCCTATGAAAAGGCTGTCAAAAAGAAAAATCCCGACAACCGAAGTTGTCGGGATTTTGAATCGTCTCGTACCAAGCTTGGTGGGAACACCAAGAACTGCTGATAAGGCTGTGGTATCGCTATCGGCGAGATAGGTTTTCGTCAGAGAAAGACAGACAACGCAGGCAATACTTTGTGTATTGCCGAGTATGGCTGGCCTCTATGACGGAAAGATATCCGTCGAGAGTGATGCCTAAAGCCGAACTCAGTAGTTCTCAAACATTACATCTCAGCGAAGTACTTGATGGTGCGGACCATCTGGCTGGTGTAGGAGTTCTCGTTGTCGTACCAGGACACGACCTGCACCTGATAGGTGTCGTCGTCGATCTTAGCCACCATGGTCTGGGTAGCATCGAACAGAGAACCGTAGCGGATGCCGATGATGTCGGAGGACACGATCTGATCCTCGTTGTAGCCATAGGACTCGGAGGCGGCAGCCTTCATAGCGGCGTTGATGCCCTCCTTGGTGATGTCCTTGCCCTTAACAACGGCAACCAGCAGAGTGGTGGAGCCGGTGCAGGTGGGCACGCGCTGGGCAGAGCCGATCAGCTTGCCGTTCAGCTCGGGGATAACCAGGCCGATGGCCTTGGCAGCGCCGGTGGAGTTGGGAACGATGTTCTGAGCGCCGGCACGGGCACGACGCAGGTCGCCCTTGCGATGGGGGCCGTCCA
>JAFQGI010000034.1 GCA_017415515.1 Clostridia bacterium
GCATTCGCTCGGACAGCCCCCTTTAGGCAAGGGGGCCTTGGTTTTGTGCGGTTGTTCGTATGCAAGTGTCAGTTGCTTCACACACACTTGTGTGTTGCCAGTAACATAGGGCTTTGCCCGCATATGGAAAACCCCCGGCTTAGCCGGGGGATTTTTATTGTCTAAGGTAAAAAGGAGGCAGGATGGAAAATGTTGGCGGTGGCAAAGGAGTGTTGACTTAGCGGGGAAAATTCGGTAGAATGAAAGAGTAATCTGTCGAAAGGAGGGGTGGGGATGAAAAAACGGCTGACGATCCTGCTATGCTTGGTGCTGTTGCTGGCGATGACGCCTTTTGGGCTGTTGTCTGCCGAAACCAAAGCCCAGACCATGACGGTGGAACAGCTCAAAGCAAAATATCCCCACGGCGCCTATTGGAACCACACCAAGGGCGGCTCCGAGGACCACACGTGGAATCCCTGCACCCACCACACCGGCAACTGCACCTACAGCGGTTCCTGCGGCTGCAACACCTATCGGGGCAAGTCCCTTCAGTGCATGGGCTTTGCCTATCAGCTGGCCTCCCTGGCCTATGGCTGTGAGCCGTCAAGCGAATGGGTAACCGACCGCAACGCTTCCGCTCTGGACACCCTCAAAGCGGGTGACATTGTGCGCTACCGCTGGAACGGGCACTCCATCTTTGTGTTGGCGGTGGAGGGGGACACCGTCACCTACGCCGACTGCAACTGGGACGGTCATTGCGGCATACGCTGGGATGCCACCGTCTCCAAAGCGACCCTGAAAGCGTCCTTCACCTATGTAAAGTCGGCTCCCTTTACACTGTCGTACACTCCGCCTGTGGCGGCGTTGACCCTTCGCTATCACGCCGGTGACGGCGTTATCGACAACGCGGTGACGGGGTATACCTATCGGGTGCTGTCCACCAACGGCATCAACATGCGTGAGGATGCGGGGACCTCCCACAAAAAGGTGACCGCCCTGCCCCACAACACCGCCTTCACCGTGACGGCGGGGGACACCAAGGAGGCCGACGGCTATACCTGGGGAAAAACCACCTATAACGGAAAAACGGGTTGGGTGGTGATCTCGGATTTTGTGGAAAAGACGGGAGAAACATGGAGCGGCGAGTGGCGGGTGCAGGACGGCCTGATTTGCCGTGCCGACGGCACCCCGCTGACCCACGGCCTGCCTTACGGCACCCCCATTGAGATGGTGACCCGCCCCGATGAGGTGGGGCTGTATCGGGAGGGCTATCGCTTTGCCGGATGGTGCACCGCCGCAGACGGCAACGGAACGGTTTTTGTGGCGGGAATGTGCCCCGAGGAGTTGTGCCCCGAGCAAAATGAGAGCCTGACGCTGTATGCGCTGTGGGTTCCCGTCATCCCCGGTGACGTGAACGGCGACCAAAAGCTCAACAACCGCGATCTGGGCTTGTTGCAGCAATGGTTGGCCGATTGGGACGTCACCATCACCGAAGGGGCGGATTGGAACGGTGACGGCACGGTGAACAACCGTGACCTGGCTATGCTGCAGCAATATCTCAGCGGTTGGGATGAGGTTGGATGACTCAGAAGGAGGAAGATACGATGCTTATTTATATTTGCTATCCGAAATGCACCACCTGTCAGAAAGCGCAAAAATGGCTGGACGATCACGGGGTGGCGTATACCCTGCGGCACATCAAGGAGGACAAGCCCTCCTATGAGGAGCTGACCGAATGGTATGCCCAAAGCGGTTTGCCGCTGAGAAAGTTTTTTAACACCAGCGGTCTGCTGTATAAATCTTTGGCGCTGAAAGACAGGCTGCCTGCCATGACCGAGGAGGAAATGCTGCGCCTGTTGGCCACCGACGGTATGTTGGTGAAACGGCCCTTGCTGATCGGCGAGGATTTTGTGCTGGTTGGATTCAAAGAGGCGGAGTGGCAAGCAAAGATTTGAAACAGAGTATAAAATTCCCTCTCACGGATACGCTAACAAAGAGTATTTGTGAGGGGGAGTTTTTTATGCCGGAGCGTTTGGGCGGATATACCGTGGGGTTTCCCAACCGACCTACCATCCTCGGCTATGCCGCCGTGGGGGGCAAAAAGGAGGGGGAGGGCCCTCTGGGAAAATATTTCGATGCCGTTTTTGAGGATACCCACTTGGGGCAGGACACCTGGGAGCAGGCGGAAAGCGCCCTGCAACGGGAGGCCTTGACCCGTGCCGTGGAAAAGACAGGGCTGGCGAAAAATCAGCTGCAAGTGCTGTTTGCGGGGGATCTGCTGAATCAAAACATCGCCTCCACCTTCGGCTTGCGGGAGATGGAGGTGCCTCTCATCGGCCAGTTCGGAGCCTGCTCCACCATGGGGCAGACGCTGGCGCTGGCGGCGCTGTTTGTGGACAGCGGGGCGGCGGATCTGTGCGGGGCGGTGACCTCCAGCCACTTTTGCACCGCGGAGCGTCAGTTCCGCTTTCCGCTGGAATACGGCGGCCAGCGCACCCCCACCAGCCAATGGACCGCCACCGCGTCGGGGGCCTGCGTGGTGGGGCGTGGCGGCCACGGCGTGCGGGTGGACAGCGTCTGCTTTGGGCGGGTGTGCGATCTGGGCGTGACGGATATGAACAACATGGGGGCGGCTATGGCGCCGGCGGCGGCGGACACCATCAGTCGCTATTTGCAGGATACGGAAACGACGCCGAAGGATTATGACCTCGTTGTCACCGGCGATCTGGGACAGGTGGGAAGCGACCTGTGTCGGGAACTGTTGGAGGAAAAAGGGATTACACTGGGTGGGAACTATACCGATTGTGGGCTGCTGCTGTTTGATCGGCAGCGGCAGGACGTTCACGCCGGTGGGTCGGGGTGCGGCTGCTCGGCGGCGGTGCTGTGCGCTCACTTGTTGCCGCTGATGGAAAAAGAAATGTTCAAACGGGTGTTGTTTTGCCCCACGGGGGCGCTGATGAGCCCTACCTCATCCCAGCAGGGAGAGAGCATCCCCGGTATTTGTCACGCGGTGTGTTTGGTGCGGGAATAATGGAATGGGAAAAGAGCGTGCCGTGAGGCACGCTCTTTTTGGATAGTGTGACGGAAAGATTTGGTTGCAAAACGGTAAAAAATGCGGTATACTGTTTAGGTTATGTAATTTGTCACCTTTTTGGAGGGTCACTATGGACATTGTCAACACCACAGGTCGTCCGACACAGGAGGAGATCCTGCGCCGCCGCACCTTTGCCATCATCTCCCACCCTGACGCGGGTAAAACCACTCTGACCGAGAAATTCCTGCTGTACGGCGGTGCCATCCAGCAGGCGGGTATGGTCAAGGGCAAGAAGAATAATAAGCACGCCGTCTCCGACTGGATGGAGATTGAGAAGCAGCGTGGTATCTCGGTCACCAGCTCGGTGATGCAGTTTAACTATAGGGACTACTGCATCAACATTCTGGACACCCCCGGTCACCAGGACTTCTCGGAGGATACCTACCGCACCCTGATGGCGGCGGACTCCGCCGTGATGGTGATTGACGCGTCCAAGGGTGTGGAGCGCCAGACCATCAAGCTGTTTAAGGTGTGTCTGCTGCGCAATATCCCCATCTTCACCTTTATCAACAAGATGGACCGTGAGGCGCGCAACCCCTTTGACCTGATGGAGGAGATCGAGTCGGTGCTGGGCATCCGCACCTATCCCATGAACTGGCCCATTGGTTCGGGCAAGGAGTTTAAGGGTGTGTACGACCGTCAGAACAGCAGCATCATCGCCTTCACCGCCAACGACGAGAACGCCAACGCCCAGCATGAGGTGGCGGCCACCCGCGTGGACCTGAAGGATGACAGCCTGAAGGATATGATCGGACCCTACCTCCACGAGACCCTGATGGACGACGTGGAGCTGCTGGACGGCGCGGGCTATGAGTTCGATATGGAGGAGGTACGCCACGGTCGGCTGACCCCCGTTTTCTTCGGCTCGGCGTTGACCAACTTTGGCGTGGAGCCCTTCCTGCAAGAGTTCCTCAACATGACCACCTCGCCGCTGCCCCGCAAGGCAGGTGACCGCGAGATCGACCCCTTCGGCAAGAATTTCTCCGCCTTTGTGTTTAAGATTCAGGCCAACATGAACAAGGCTCACCGCGACCGCGTGGCCTTTATGCGTATCTGCTCCGGCAAGTTTGAGAAGGGCATGGACGTGTATCACGTGCAGGGCGACAAGAAAATGCGCCTGAGCCAGCCCCAACAGCTGATGGCGGAGAGCCGCGAGATCGTGGACGAGGCATACGCCGGCGACATCATCGGCGTGTTTGACCCGGGTGTGTTTTCCATCGGTGACACCATCTGCTCCGGCGGTGAGAAGTTTACCTTTGAGGGCATCCCCACCTTTGCGCCTGAGCATTTCGCGCTGGTGAGCGTGGTGGACACCATGAAGCGCAAGCAGTTTGTTAAGGGCATCAGCCAGATTGCCCAAGAGGGTGCCATCCAGATCTTCCAGGAGCTGAACGGAGGCATGGAAGAGGTCATCGTGGGCGTGGTGGGCGTGCTGCAGTTTGAGGTGCTCACCTACCGATTGAAGAACGAATATAACGTGGATATCCGCATGAACAACCTGCCCTATCAGTACATCCGCTGGATCGAGAACGAGGATATTAATGTAAAGGCGTTGAACTTGACATCGGATACTCGCCGTATTCAGGACCTGAAGGGCAAGAAACTCTTGTTGTTTACCAACCCATGGAACATCACCTGGGCCACCGACCACAACAAAGAGCTGATCCTCTCCGAATTCGGTAAAAACGAAGCGTAAACAGAAAGACCGTAAACGCATACAACGCAATAAAAAGGAGTCCCGCATCCATTCGATGCGGGACTCCCTTTTTTCGTTTTAACGGGACAAAAACCACCTGCGTATGCTGTTAAGGCAGGGTGTAGGAGGCAAAGTCGTAATCGTCTGCCACGAGAATAAAGCTCTTGGCACCGCCCTTGACACAGGCGGCGATGGCCTCGTTCACCTGCTTGGCAGAAAAGCCTTGGGCTTGCAACAGGGGGGCAAGAGAGGTGGACGTAATGTCCGGCCCTTGCAAGCGCAGCACCGTCTTTTCCACCGATTCTTGCACCTTGGAGGAGAGCAGAGGAGAGATCACGGTGGCGCCGAAGGTGACGGGGTTGCCGCCGTAGATCTTGGTGTCGGTTGCCAAAGCGCCTTTGGCGGTGCAGGCAAGAATCAGGGGACAATCGCTGCCCAATTCGCTGCGAACTCGCGTCACAAAGGCGGTGAGAGCGGCATCTTTGGTGACGGTGGCGGCCTCTTCGCCCAGATAGGCGTCCTTCAACTGAGCAGGGAACTGCACGCCGTCCAACAGAATGGCGGCGGCCCCCTTATCCTTCAGCTCTTTGGCCAAAGAGGTGATGTAATCCTGGGCGGCGGGGGCGTAGGGGTTGAGCCACTTCTTGCCGCCGTTGTTGGGATCACCGTCGTACCACGCCCACGTATGATTGGCGGTGTGGGAGATGCGGGCATCGGTCAGCACCTTGGCGGCGGGATCATCGCAGAAGGCGTACAGGCGAGGAATGGGAGCCAGACCGTGCTCTTTCATGCTGTTCATCAGCGCGGTCAGGGTGTCGGCGGACAGAGCACCGTCGGCATAACCCACCTTTTTAGCTTGGGCGTTGGAAAAGAGATAGTACAGCTTGCCGTCGGCGTCCTTTAAATCGAACGTCACGGCGGTAAAGCCCGCCTTGCGTGCGGCGCTGAGGGTGGAGGGCAGGCTGTCGGCCTTTAAGGCGTCAAAGGACAAATGAAAGGCGCGAATGGTATCCAGGGATGCGGGGGTGTCGATCGGATCCTTTGGAGCATCGGGGGCTTCCACGTCACCGGCAGGCTGCTGGGAATCGCCGCCACCGGGCTTGTCGTTTGACGAGTGAGGGGCGGAGCCGCCCACCGCCTTGTGCGGGTTATCTTGGGAGTGCTTGCTGATAAACATAGCGCTGAAAAAGCCGGCCGCGATCACCGCCACACAGATCAGCAGGGTGCCGAACACCTTAATCACCGGATGCACCCGGCGCTGCCGGAAAACGGATCGGCGGGGGCGATACAATTTGCGTTTCATAATCCATTACCTCCCACGGATTAGATCAAAATGGCATCGGAGGCGAAGCCCATCAGCGCCAAAGCCAACAGGCCTACGTACAACAGGGTGGAGGGCATACCGCGAAAAGCATCCGGCATATCGGGATTATCCATACGCTCCATGCCTTCGGCGGTGAGCCAGGTGAGAATGCCGAAGCTCAAACAGGAGCCTACCGCCAGGCCGATGTTGCCGGCCAGATTGGTGCCGAAGTGGACGTTGCAAACCAAAGCGATGCCGGTGACCAGGTTGTTGAAGGCCGCCATCGGCAACAGGCGATGAATGCGATGATAGAACTTGGGCAACAGGAACATCAGCGCCAAAGAGAGCAACACATACAGCACCACCGTGATGGACACCATCATAAAGGGACGCCACACGTTGTTCATATCGGTGCCGAAATGGCGGTCCAAAGGATAGGCAACCGCCACCGTCAACACCGAGAAGAAGGCCATAACAGCGCTGAACAGCCAAATACTTTTAGGCTTTTTGACCATGTGCAGCATAACGGAAGAGCCGAAGCCGGTGGTCAAAATCACGTTCTGCAACAGAGCCACCGTCACGAAAAAGGACATCATCTCCGCAAAATTGGGATGGATGTTCATCAAAAACTCTTTCATTCTTCATCCTCCTCCTTTCTGTGGAAGAAGGCGGAAACACGCAGACGGCACCATTGCAGCGTGGCGGCCATCAGCCCCAGCAAAATAAAAGCGGTGAAGGGGGCGGTGGTCTGCGGAAGCGTGACGGAGGTGTCCACCGGCTGATTCCATAGGGTGCCGAAGGCCAACACTTCACGCAGGGCGGAGATGGCGCAAATCACGGCGCCAAAACCAACGGTGCTGCCCAACGCGTCCACCACCGTGGAAACGGGGTGGGCGATAGAGGAAAATCCCACGGTGCGGGCATACAGCATATTCACCGCAATCAAAGGGATGAAATGGTGCAGCTCGGCGTACAGCGGAGAAGAGATGTGGCGGGAGAGCACAAACGACGTGCCCACCAGCAGGAGCGAGGCCACCATGACATAAACGGCCGGGCGCAACCATTTCGGTAGGCGATGGCCAAAAAAGGCCATCAGCAGGCTTAAAGGCAACAGCACCACCGCCGTGCAGACGGTGAGCACCACGCCGTTTTGCAGGGTGGTGGAAGCGCCGATGATGGGGCACAGCCCTAACGCCTGAATCAGCACGATGTTGTTGGTGACGGCGTTTTCCACGAACAGCGTGGTGCCACGCCAGAATTCGCGGCGCATTTGAGGCTTATTCATAGGCGGGCACCTCCTTTCGGGTGCGCAAACGGCGGGTAAGAGCGTACCAGCCGTGCCAGCTCCAACGATCGATAATGGGGGCGAAGGCGTTCATCAGCAGAATGGCAAAGCAGGTGCCGGCCTCATAATTGCCGTGTCGTTGCATCAGCATCACCATGCCGGCGGAAAGGATGCCATAGCATAGGCGCCCCAGCCAAAAGCGAGGGGCAGTGACGGGGTCGTTGATGAGAAACACGCCGGCAAACAGGATATAACCGCTGCCCAACTGCAACAGGAAAGAGTTGGCAGGATTCATGCTGGACAGAGGAAACACCCAAGCCAGCAAAGCGCAGGTGGCAAAATAGGGGATCACCACCCAAGGGGAAATGGTGCGGCGCACCATCAAATAGCAGGCCAGGGTCAGCAGAATCAAAAAGGCGGTGGCTCCGATGGGACCGGTGAAGTTGCCCAGCAGAATGTTCATGCGGTCCACAGGCGGAATGGCATGGTTTTGCAACTGAGCCGCCAGCGAGACCTCGGTCACCACAGTACCCGGTTCGATGGTCATGGTCAAAGGCAGCTGAACACCGCTTTCAATGGCAGGGTAGGTGAACATCTGGGAAGGGAAACAATAGGTCAGCAAAGCCACACCTGCGGCTGCGGGATTAAATACGTTGCGGCCGGTGCCGCCGAAGGGGGCCTTAACCACCACAATGGCAAAGGCGGCGCCCACCATGGGCACCCACGCATCCACCATGGGGGACATCAGCAGACCGATGGTCAGACCGGTGATGGCGGCGGTGCCGTCCAGCACCATACGCAGGGGACGGCGGCCGATGACACAGCACACCAGTTCACACAACACAGCGGTGATGCAGCTGAGCAGCATGATGTATAGGGGGCGAGGGCCGTAGGTGACAAAGGAAAAAATACCCAGCACCAAAGAGGCCAACAGCATATCCATCATCATGCCGCTCACACGTGCTTCGGTGCGTATGTAGGGTGCGGATTGGTTATTCATATTCATCCTCCCCCCAATTTAGAAACATGGTTCCTTTGGTTTGGCCGGCCTCCAGAACCTCCTGCGCCACGTCCCGCCCTGCGGGACAGACGTAGGAGCAGACGCCGCAGCCGTCGCAATCCGACGGATACAGGTGTTGCAGCCGCTCATAGTGCATATTTTCGGAGCGGCGCACAATCTCGTAAGGCAACAGCCCCACGTGACACGCCTCTGCACAGCGGCCGCAACCGATGCAGGGGCCGGGGGTGCGGACGCGGCGCGGCGACATTGCCAATACGGTGGTCATACCGGGAAGAAGGGGCGTGTGAGGATCGGTGCAAGGAATGCCCACCATGGCATCACCCAACACAATGTGATGCTCGCTTTGCGCCTGACAGGCGGTCAGCAGCGCGGCAATATTGGTGCCGAAGGGAACCCGCAGATTGTGAGGGGCGGGCAGGGCGTCACCAGCCACGGTGACCACCGTGTGGGTGTGTCGCTTGCCCTCACGCACCGCCTGGGCCAGCGCCAAGCAAGCCTGCACACCGATGCGATAGGTCTCCATGCTCTTGTCGGCATAGACGGTGACGGGGTATTCGTCGCCCACCGTATAGACATAAGCGCGTCCCACCGCCTTCTTTAAGGCACGGCGACGGCGCTTAGGCAGCATAGTGGCAATGTGATAGCGTGTAAAGCGGATGGCCTTTGCAGCTAATCGCAGGCCGTCCAGTACCATACGGGCGTCCTCTTTCAGCACCGCCCACGGAGCAGAGCCGTAGACATCGTTGGCGGTGCCGTCCGCCACCAGTACCGAGTGAAGAGGGGTCAAATCCTCCTCTGTGACCTGCCAATGAGACAGTTTTTCCCACAGAGGGATGCCGTCCAATTCGTCGTAAACGGCGGCCTCACGAGCCAGCTCGATGATGGCATCGGGAGTGAGCTCCTCTTCGGTGACGATAGGCAGCGGCACCTCGTCGGTGCCATCCCGCAGAATGTCCGCGCATTGGAGGGGGCCGTAGAGAGGATGATGGATCATCAGAGTGCCTTCCACCTTGCCGCACACCGAGGATAACACCGGCATATCGTCCATACGGCACAGCTCCTCACCACACCGGATAGGAGCATCGGGAGGAAGCTGGGCCAAGGGAAACACCGTGTCGTCGGTGGCCACCGGCAGACGCACAGAGGCAGGGGTCACATCTTCAATGCCTCGCACTAAGGCTTTTCCTTTTCGAAATGGCAAAACAACGCCTCGCGAAAACAGTTGCACACGATTCACACCTTTCTGTGAATGATTACCGCGGATAATTACCAGTTGATTTTCGTATCCGATACCCACTATGATGAAAAAAACGAAACGGGGGGATACTGTGAAGATCGAGCCGATCTCCAATGGAAATCTGCGCATTTGGCTGGCAGATGAGGAAGTGGAAGAATGGGGGCTGGAGGATAGCCGTGGAAAAGGGCTGCGCCGCTTGGTGCGACACGCCTTATCCGCTGTGGGCCGCCCGCCAATGACCCGAGTGTGGGCCGAAATGATCCCCGTGGAGGGGGGATGTGTACTGTTGATCAGTTCTCCGGTACATAGTCATCAGCGACCGATGGTGTATGCCGTCGGTGCGGATGAATTGATGGAGGTGTATGCCCGTTGGCGTCCCGCTTTGGAGGAAGCGGCACAAGTGTATGCGATGGGGGAGGAATATCGCATCGTGCTGTATGGAGAGCAGTCGGATGGATTGCTCAGAGAATACGGAACACCGCTGGGAAGCGGTGAGGGAATGGCGGCACACACCGCCGAATACGGTCAGTGGGTCGGGGAGATCACAGCGCCTGCACCTGTGCCACCAGTTGGCGGGGATCGGGAGCGTTGAAGACGGCACTGCCCATCACGGCCACGTCGGCACCTGCGGCGGCGGCGATGGGGGCGGTGACGGCACCGATGCCGCCGTCCACCTGAATGGCCACCGACAAGCCGCGACGGTCAATCTCTCGGCGCAGGGCGGTGACCTTTGGCATCATATCCTCCATAAAGGATTGGCCGCCAAAACCTGGCTCGACGGTCATCACCAGCACCATATCCACCATATCCAGATAGGGGAATGCCGCTTCGGCGGGGGTGGCAGGCTTTACTGTGATGGCGGCCTGCTTGCCCAGGGCGCGGATGTCCGCGAGGGTCTCGCGGATGGGATCAGCACATTCCAGGTGGATGTTGATGAGATCTGCACCGGCCTTAGCAAAAGCAGGGAGCAGACGGCGAGGATGCTGCATCATCAGATGAACGTCAAAAAACAGGTCGGTATGGGGACGCAGGGCGGCGATTACAGGAGGGCCAAAGCTGAGATTGGGGACGAAGACGCCGTCCATTACATCCAGATGCACCATGTCGGCACCGCTGTTTGCCACAAAGCGCACCTCATCGGCGGCGTGGGCAAAATCACAGGTGAGTATCGATGGGGATACTTTCATAGGCTCGTCCTCCTTACTGTGTGTTACCTATATTTTAACGAATTTGGCGAAAAAGGTCAAGTGGAGGTGTTATCCAACAGGGTCAGCACTTCGGAGATATGCCGAATAGAGGGAAGATCCTCTGCCGCAGGAATGTGCCGGATGGGGTGATCGACGTCGAAATCCCACACCTTGCGGATGGGGGTGAAGCCGGCGGCACGAGCCCCCTCTAAGTCGTTGACGGGATGGTCACCCACAAACACACAGGCGGTGGGGGGCACACCCAAGCGTGCCGCCGCCATACGAAAGATGCGAACATCCGGCTTTTGGATGCCTTCGTCACCGGCCAGCACCACCAAATCGGCATAACGGCGCAGACCGCTATGGTCGATTTTGAGGCTTTGGGTGCGGGGGGTGCCGTTGGTGATGATGCCGATGAGATAGCCCCGCTCACGCAGGGTGGTGAGGGTGTCGTAGACGTCGGGGTGGGGTTGTCCCGCCGCGGCAAAGGCTCCAATCATCCGCCGATAGGCGGTGGGAACATCGGTGGGAACCTCGGGAGGCCATTTCTCTAAGAAATGCGCCAGCATATCCCGATAATAGATGATCTCGCCATAGTGACCGCGCTGGAAACAGAACATTTCCTCGCGGCGAGCGTGCAACTCCTCCTCGCTGAGGGAGGGGTAATAATAGCGTAAGAAAGCGGACAAGCCAACGCGGAAAGCGGCGTCACGGTTGTCCAGCGTATCGTCAAAGTCAAAGAACACGGCCCGGATGCCGTGATGTTTCGTGCCGTCCAGGAGGGCGGCGGCAGAAGCGGCGTCTTGTTCGATCTGCTCTTGCAAGGCCTCCAAAGAGGGGAAAGCTTGCTCGGGGCGCAGATAGGTCAGAGGATAGACGCGGGGGCTTTTGCCGTACAAATCACCGGAAAAGCCGAGGATGTAGGTTTCTGCCAAGGGAGCATCGGCGCCCACGGTGGGGCGTAGGCCGATGTTGGTGACGGCGGGATAGGTTTCGCCCTCAAACTGCACGCAGGAGGCGTAAACGCCGAAACGGGGATGGGCGAAGCCCACAGGCAGGGGCTGGTTGATGGTGGGAAAGCCCAAGCGGTTGCCCAAATGCTGTCCCTCCGCCACGGGGGTGCATAGGCAATAAGGACGCCCCAGCAAACGGCGGGTCAGAGCCATGTCGCCGTCCGCGATGGCGGCGCGGATGGCGGTGGAGCTGACGGGGATGCCGTCGATGTCGATCTCCGGCACCACCGTGACGGCGATGCCCACCTCGGCGCACAGCGCGGTCAGCAGGGAAACGTCGCCTTGCCCGCGGTAACCGAAGCGGTAGTTGTAGCCGCAGGATACCTTGACGGCACCCAGCTGCTCTTTGAGGACTTTATATACAAAATCGGCGGGGGAGAGGTGCTGCACGGCGGCGAAATCCACCCGAAACAGCTCGTCCACCCCTATCGTTGTCAGCAAATGTTCCTCTTCGGCGGTATCGCAGAGAAGGCCATTGCTGTTTTTGGTGGTAACGGCGGTGGGGTCGAAGGTATAGACCGCCACGGCGATGGCGTCGTCGATGCCCATAGTGGCGGACAGAATCACCTGTCGGTGGGCGGGATGGAGTCCGTCGAACAAACCCAACGCCACCGAACGGGGGCGAGAGGGGATATTCTCGGTAGAAATATAGGTATTCACACGGACTCCTCCTTTCGTTAGATTTGCAGTAAACAGGTCATTTTCAATTCGCCGTCGGCGGGGGTGCCGAGGGCGATGCAGGCGCCGTCGGGGGCATAGACCCGAACAGGGCCTTCCACCTTGGCTTTCAGCCGTTCCAGAGACAGGGCACCGCCGTTGCGAAAGCGGGCGGCCTGGGGAGCGGAAACGGTGAGGGCGGGGTAGGCGGCGAGGGCGGTTTCTAAAGGAAGCAGGCGGTCGGCAAGGGTGCCGGCCTCTGCCAATTCTTTCGCCTCGTCGATGGTGATGCAGGCGGTGAGGGGATACCCTGCCGCTATGGTGCGGCGCAGGGCGGTCATCACCGCGCCACAGCCCAGCGCGCGTCCTAAATCGTCGCAGAGGGTGCGGATATAGGTGCCGGAGGAGCAGTGGCAGGAGAGGGTCAGCAGACCCTCTTTTTCGTTATAGTCCAGTAGGGTTAATTCGTAGATGGTGACCGGACGCGCCTCCCGCTCGATCTCGATACCCTGACGCGCCAACTCGTACAGACGGACACCGTCCTTTTTGAGGGCGGAGGTCATGGGCGGGATTTGCATAATATCGCCATGGAAAGCGGGCAAAGCCGCCTCGACAGCGGCGCGGGTGGGAATCGGCTTGCCGGTTTCCTGCACCTCGCCCCATACGTCCAGCGTGTCGCTGACCGCGCCGAAGCGCAGGGTGGCGGTGTAGCATTTATCGTGGCAGGGAAGGTGGTCTAAGAGTTTGGTGCCCCGCCCCACCAAAATCGGCAGAACGCCGGTGGCGTTGGGGTCAAGGGTGCCGGCGTGCCCCACCTTTTTCTCCCCCAACAGGCGGCGAAGAACCGCCACAACCAAAAAGGAGGTCATTCCCTCCGGTTTATCGATACATAAGATGCCGTCCACGGAATGCCCTCCTTTTCATAGCGGATTGGATCAGTACTTGCCGATGCAGGGGATGGCCCGCTCGGTGGCGTCGAGGATGGCGGCCTTCGCCTCCTCCAGCGTGCCGTCCACGGAACAGCCGGCGGCGCGGATGTGACCGCCGCCGCCCAACAAGCCGCAGATGGCGGTGGCGTCGGCGTGGTGGCCGGTGCGCACGCTGATCTTATAATTGCCGTCCTCTTTTTGGCGCAGGGTGATGCCCACCCACACCCCCTCGATTTGGCGGGGGATGGGGGTCATGCCCTCTAAGTCGTTTTCGGTGGCGCCGCTGTGAGCAATCATCTCGGCGGTGACGGCCATCACCGCCACGCGACCGTTGTGATGGAACTCCATCCCTTTGAGAGCCAAACGCTCCAGCTCGATGCGGGCACGGGATTTGACGTCGAATTGGGTGCGGTTGATCATCTCAACGGGGGCACCTGCTTCGATGCAGTCCGCCGCCATACGATGGGTGTTGGCGTCGGTGTTCAGATACTTAAAGCAGCCGCTGTCGGTGGCGATGCCGGTGTAGAGGCAGGATGCCATGGCGGGGGTCAGATCCACCCCCAGTAGGCGGATGATCCGCATCACCACCATGGCTGCGGCGGCACAGTCGGCATCCACGCAGGTGGCGGCGGCATAGCCCACGTTGGTGCTGTGATGGTCGATGCACAGATCCACGCGGGAGCCGTATTCCGCTTCGACGGCGGAACCCAGCAGGGTGGGGTCCGCCACGTCCACGGCGCAGATAAACGCCGGCTCGAAATCCGGCATTTCCACCCCCTCGATCATATACTCGTAGCGCTCGGGGATGGGGTCGCCGCACAGCACCCGCACCTGCTTGCCCAGCGTACGCAGGGCAAGGCACAGGGCGTAGTTGCTGCCGATGGTGTCGCCGTCGGGGTATTGATGGGCCAACAGCAGGATGTTGTCCGCCGCCATAAGCAAGGCGGCGGCTTCACCCTCGGTGATGTGATGTGTCATTGAGGATTCTCCTCTTTTTTGATGCGGTTGATGGTGGCGGCGATGTTCGCGCTGTAAGCGATGGAATCGTCCGCCACAAAACGCAGCTCGGGGGTGTGACGCAGGCTCAGGGCATAACCCAGCTCACGGCGCATATAGCCGGCGGCGGATTTGAGCCCCTTGACCGCCTCTTTGGCGGCGTCCAAGCCGCTCATAGAGCTAACGTATACGGTGGCGTAGGATAAATCGCGGGTCACGTCCACCCGCACGATGCTCAAAAGAGAGCCGGACACGCGGGGGTCCTTAACGGTGCGCAGAATGGCGGTCAGTTCCCGCATAATGTCCTCGCCGGTGCGGTCCATACGGTAGTTAGGCATAGTATAGCCTCCTTTGTGTAGGAGTTAGGAATGAACTACCCCTCCGTCACGGCTGACGCCGTGCCACCTCCCCTGACAAGGGGAGGCGAGAGGCGGTGCAAAATTTGAGTTTTAATCTCTGTATTCTTCGATGATATAGGTTTCGTAGATGTCGCCCTCTTGGATGTCGGTGAACTTCTCCAGTCCGATACCGCACTCATAGCCCTGGGCGACCTCCTTCTGGTCATCCTTAAAGCGCTTCAGAGAGATCATCTTATCGTCGCCGATGATGATGCCGTCACGCACGATACGCAGCAGGTCGTTGCGGTACACCTTGCCATCCAGAATGTAGCAACCGGCAACCAGGCCCACACCGGTGATGCGGTAAACCTGACGCACCTCGGCACGGCCGTGGAGCACCTCGCGGGTCTTGGGAGCCAGCATACCCTTCATGGCGGTCTCCACCTGCTCGATGGCGTCGTAGATGATGCGGTACATACGCATATCCACGCCGGCGTTGTCGGCGGCCACCTGAGCCAGAGGATCGGGACGGACGTTGAAGCCGACGATGATGGCGTTGGAGGCGTCGGCCAGCATCACGTCGTTCTCGGACACAGCGCCGACAGCACCGTGGATGACACGCACACGAACTTCCTCGTTGGTCAGTTTCTCCAGAGACTGGGTCACAGCCTCCACAGAGCCCTGCACGTCGGCCTTGACGATGATCTTCAGCTCCTTCATCTCGCCCTCGTTCATCTGATCAAACAGGTTGTCGAGGGTGACCTTCTGGTACTTGCTGAACATCTCTTCCTTGGCCTCGGTCTTGCGCTGTTCCACCAGCTCGCGGGCCAGACGCTCGTCGGTGACGGCGTTGAAGATGTCGCCGGACACGGGAACCTCAGCCAGACCCATGATCTCCACGGGAACGGAGGGACCGGCCTCGGTCAGCTTGCGACCGTTCTCGTCGGTCATGGCGCGGACACGGCCCACGGACATACCGGCCACCACGATGTCACCGGCTTTCAGGGTGCCGTTCTGCACCAGCACGGTGGCGATGGGGCCACGGCCCTTATCCAAGCGGGCCTCGATAACCGTACCCTTGGCGGCACGGTCGGGGTTGGCTTTCAGCTCTTTCATCTCCGCCACCAGCAGGACGTTCTCCAGCAGGTCGCTGATACCCATACCGGTGTGGGCGGAAACGGGGACGCAGATGGCGTCGCCGCCCCACTCCTCCGGCACGATCTCGTGCTCGGTGAGCTGCTGCATCACGCGGTCGGGGTTGGCGGTGGGCTTATCCATCTTATTGATCGCGACGATGATGGACACCCCCGCGGCCTTGGCGTGGTTGATCGCCTCGATGGTCTGTGGCATAATACCGTCGTCCGCGGCCACCACCAGAATGGCGATATCCGTCACCTGTGCACCGCGTGCACGCATCGAGGTAAACGCTGCGTGACCGGGGGTGTCGAGGAAGGTGATGGATTGACCGTTTGCCTGCACGCGGTACGCACCGATGTGCTGGGTGATACCGCCCGCCTCGCCCGCGGTGACGCTGGTCTTGCGGATGGCGTCGAGGATGGAGGTCTTACCGTGGTCGACGTGACCCATGACCACCACGAC
>JAFQGI010000035.1 GCA_017415515.1 Clostridia bacterium
CGCAGACAGAGCAGGTCTTGGGATCGGTGCAGGTGGCATCGGTCCAGTTGTGACCCAGAGCTTCGCCCTCGGTAGCGCCGCAGACAGAGCAAGTCTTGGGAGCGGTGCAGGTGGCATCGATCCAGTTGTGACCCAGAGCCTCACCCTCGGTCTCGCCGCAGACGGAGCAGGTCTTGGGAGTGTCGCAGTCAGCGACAACCCAGTTGTGACCCAGAGCTTCGCCCTCGGTCTCGCCGCAGACGGAGCAGGTCTTGGGAGTGGTGCAGGTGGCATCGGTCCAGGTGTGACCCAGAGCTTCGCCCTCGGTCTCGCCGCAGACGGAGCAGGTCTTGGGATCGGTGCAGGTAGCATCGTTCCAGCTGTGACCCAGTGCCTCGCCCTCGGTCTCACCGCAGACGGAGCAGGTCTTGGGGGTGTCGCAGTCAGCAGCAACCCAGTTGTGACCCAGAGCCTCGTTCAGCACCGCACCGCACACGGTACAGGTCTGAGCATTCTCGCAATCAGCCGCCGCGCCGGGGGTATGACCCAGAGCAGCAATGGTCTCGGTGTAAGAATCGCCACACACAGAGCAGGTGTAGGTCTTCACGCCGGTAGTGGTACAGGTGGGGGCAGTGGTCTGCACGCCCTCATAGCTGTGACCGTCGGCGCAGGGATCGCTGCAAGTCGCACACTCGCCGGTGTACCAGCAACCGCAGGTGGGGCAAACCTGATAGGTGGTGCCCGCCTCGGCGCCGGTGGTATCCAGCATGGTGCCATCGCCGTTGGTCAACTGAGCAGAGGCAATCGGAATGTAGTAGTAAGTACCGTCGGTGGAAGCGCCCTGGTCGTACATCACGCCGAACACGTCGCCGCCGGCGCCGTTCACCAGCTGAATGGTGCCGGTGCCCTCGGAGGAGGTGATGTTGGCGCCGTTGCCGGTGATGGTGTAATCCTCATTCAGGATGTCCGCATAAGTGACGGTGCTGTAAATGTAACCGTTGGAGATCAGCGTGCCGTTGATATCCAGCTTGGCGTCCACCAGATCCGCCTCGGTGCGGGTCTTGCGGGTGGTGCAGGTGAAGGGCACGGGACGGCTACGCATTCCTGCGTTGCGATCCCAGTAATTGTAATAACGATCCGTCACCACCTCAAAGGTATCCATATCGATACCCCAAGTGTAGTTATCGTAATCGAACATCTGCAGGATATAGCCGCCGGCGGTCACCACGTCGGTGGTGGCGTCGGTATAGGCGATATTCAGGGTAGCCCCCTGGTCCACGGTCAGGCTGGAGCCGGGCAGCATCATCACGTTCTGCTGCAGGGTGGCCGTACCGCTCTTAATGCGGATGTGCATATTGTTGGTGATGGGTAGCACAAACTGACCGGCATCCACGTCCACGCCGGCAATGCTCATCGCCAGCTCGGACAGGGCGCAATCGCCGTAGGAGTCCAGATACAGGCTGTCGGTGGTGGGATCGTAATCCTTCACCACGTGAGAGCCGGGCTGGGGACGGAACATAGCGTCAGCGCCGATGAACTGCACGGTGGCGCCGTGCTCCATACGGGACATATACACAGAGGTGTGCACGTACTCGGTGGAGCCGTACTCGTAGGTGGTGGCCACCTCGATGTTCTGCACGTGATACTGGGCAGTGGGGAACACCAGGAAACCCTGAGCCAGCTCGGTGGACTTGTCACCACCGCGGAAGTCCATAATCTGGAAGTTCTCGTAGATGGTGGCGCCACTCTTGGCGGTGATGGTGCCATCGCCGTAGATATAACCCCAACAATAGAGGGTGGCGCCGCTGTTCAGGTCGATGTGAGAGCCGGCCTGCATGTTGATAAAGCCCAGCGGGCCGGTGGGACTGCCGCCGTAGCGACCGTTATGGGGGCTACCGCCGGCGGCGGAGGCGTGGCGGCCGCCCACCTCCAGGACACCGTTGACGGTGATGTGGGCGTCAGCACCCAGCGTCAGGGTACGGTAGCGGGTGGGAGATACCCAAGCCACGCTGCCCTTGCCGCCCAGCAGATCGTCGTAGCTGGTGCAGCTGGGGCTGCTGCCGTGAGCAGAGTTGGCGTCGTTATAGGGCACCAACAGGGTGATGCCGGAGGGGATGGTGTGGGTACCGGTGACGGTACCGTCCTTGATTACCACGATCTTCTTGTCACTACCGGCCTGAGCGGCGGCAACCGCCTCGCTCAGGTCGTAGAACCGCTGGCCGCCCACGCCAAAGTGGGCAGGGTTACCGGCCACAAACACCGGCTTGATGGTGGCATCGCTGCCCACCGACAGGGTGGTGTTGGCGTCATAGGACATATAGGTGCCGGAGCTCTCGTTGTACCAGCCGTAGAAGGCATAGCCGCTGTTGGCGGTAGCCACCACGGTGTAACTGCTCGCGTCGGGAGCCTTGGTATAGGCGGTCTCTGCCGTGATAGCAGTGCCATCCACCGTATAGCTGCCGTTTTCGGGAGCCGCAAAGGTGGTGGTCACGTCGCTGTTACCCAGCAACTTAATGTCGGTGATGGTCAGCGTGTTGGTGGAAGTGCCGCTGGGAGAGGTCAGGGTGATGACCAAGGTGCCACCGGCGGCCAGATCGCCGCTGTACGCATTGCCGGAAATACCGGACACCGAGCCGCCGCCGCTCAGCGTATAGCTAAAGGACAGGGTGCGGGCGTCGGCGTAGTTGTTTTGGATGGTCAGTTTGGTGGTAACGGTACGGCTGATAATACCTAACGTCTTATAGCCGGTGGCGGTACCGGTGATGGTGGTGCCGCTGGCGGTCCAGGTGGCCTTACCGCTACTGTTGCTGGCATCGGTCCAGGACAGACCGATGTTGGCGTCGGACACGGTCAGCGTGCCCGCCGCCGAAGCGGTGATGGAAAAAATGGGAAGCATCGTCACAATCATTGCCAAAGCAAATAAAATCGCACTCACGCGCTTGATATTTTTCATTGTGATGCTCCTTTCTGTTTAGGATGGGGGGTGTATCCCCGAACCCGACACGGATTCGGGGATACACAGATTGATACTAGAAAAGAATAGCGGATGAACAATCAGCTCTGAGGGCCCAGGACTACGTCCCACTCGGCGAGATACTGAGACAACAGAACCTCGTCAAGGGTGTCGATGATACCGTCGCCGTTGGCGTCGGCAGCCGTCTCATCCAGTTCCACATCCCACTCGGCGAGATACTGAGACAACAGAACCTCATCAAGGGTGTCGATGACACCGTCGCCGTTGGCGTCGCCGTAGAGGATACCAGTCACAGGCTTATCGGGAACTTCACGGACGTCGCCGCAGACGTTACAGTCAGCGTCGTACTCATCGTCGTAGGTGTGGTCCAAAGTCTCGCCATAGCCCTGACCGCACTCGGAGCAGACAGCCTGCTTGTCGCAGGAGGCGGTGCCGCCCACGTGCTCGGACTTGACGTCGCCACAGCCCAGATCGCAGACGTGATCGCCGTCGTTCTCAGCATCCACGCAGGAAGCGGGCTTACCGCAGGAGCAGAAGTGCTTGCCGGCAGTGGCGGTGGTGCCGTAGGTATGAGCCTCAGCGGTGAACACCGCGTAATAGGTAGCGGCAGTCTCAGCGGTAGGCAAGTTGATGACCTCGCCGCCCTCGGTGGTAGCCCAACCGGCAAAGCTGTAGTGATAGTTGTTGTCCAAAGCCTTCTCGGGAGCAACGGGACAGGTGGGAACAAAGCCGGACACTACCTCAGAGGTGAAGGACTGGCCGTTCACAACCCAAGTGATCTCCACAGTCTTGCACTCATCACCGGCGATCCAGTGGTCGTGCGTATCACAGTAGGTGTACATAGCACCGGGCTCAGCGCCGGTGGTATCCAACAGAGAACCGTTGCCGTTCTTCAGCTGGACAGAGGCCAGAGGAATCGCGTAGTACAGAGTAGTGCCCGATTCGGCATCGTACTCAGGAGACTGCTTGAAGGCGTTGTCCTTACTCTGATCGTACTGATAGATCAGCAGATCGGAGCCGGCGCCGCTGTTCAGGCAGACGACACCGGTGCCCTCAGAGGAGGTGATCTCGGCGCCGCCGCTGACGATGGTGAAGTCCTCAGCCTGCGGGTCATTCCAAATGACGGTGCTGTAGATGTAGCCGTTGGCGACCACGACACCGTTGATATCAAAGACCACGTCCTTAATATCGTCGAGGGTGCGCACCTTGCGCTCGCTGGGGGAATAGGGAGCAGACACAAACTGCTTGTCGGGATAGACGAAGTGCAGACCTTCCTCGTACTCAGCGGTGATCATATTCAGACCGCTGGTCCAGTTCTCGCTGTCGAAGAGGATCAGGTTGTAACCGGCGCTCATCGCAGCAGTGGGAGTCTCGGCAACGCCAATCTCCAGCACAGCCTCAGGACCCACGGTCAGGGTGGAGCCAGGCAGCATGGCGATATCCTGCTTCAGGGTAGCAGTGCCACTCCAAATGGCGATGTTGATGTTGTTGGAGATGGGCAGGATAAAGTTGGTGGAATCCACGGTGTTACCGGCCAGGGACACCACGATGGAGGACAGGGCACAATCGCCGTAGGCATCCAAATTCAGGGTGTCGGTGGCGGGATCGTACTCCTTGACGATGTAGCAATCCGCACCGGTCTGGAACATAGCGTCATCACCGATGAACTTGATGGGAGGAGCGGTGATGCACTGAGAAGCCAGGAAGAAGCTGGTAGAGATGTAGGCGGTGGCACCGTAGTAGTAGGTGGTAGCCACCTCCACGTTCTGCACGTAATACTGGGTCATGGGGAACACCAGCAGGTCGCCGGCCAGAGCCAGGGTGGCGTTACCGCCACGCAGGTCGGTGATCTGGAACACCTCATAGATGCCGGCGCCGTTGTTGGCGGTGACGGTACCGTCACCATAGATATAACCCCAAGCATACAGATCGCCGTTGACCTCGATGTGAGAGCCGGCGGTCATATAGATGTAACCCAGTGCGTCGGTGGGAGCCGCAGGACGGCCTGCCGCAGCAGCAGAGTGACGGCCGCCCACTTCCAGCGCACCGTTGACGATGATGGAGGCATCCGCCGCCATGGTCAGGGTGCGATAGGCATAGGGCTGAGTCCACTTGACCTCGGTGCCGTCGGCGCTGGTGCAGGCAGGCACGCTGCCGTGGGAAGTGTTGGCGTCGTTGTAGGGGATCAGCAGGGTGACACCGGCGGGGATCACGTGATTACCGGTGATGGTGCCGTCATTCAGCAGAACAACCACCTTGTCGGTGGTGCTGGCCGCAGCGGCGGCAGCGGCCTCGGTCAGGCTGTCGAACTTAGCCGCACCAACGCCGAACAGAGCGATATCATCGGACAGGAACACGGGATAGACCTCGGCGTCCGCAGAAGCCACCAACTTGAAGTTGGCGTCCTGGGACAGATACTTCTCGGTCTTGGCATCGTACCAGCCGTAGAAGACGTAGCCCTCATTGGCGATGGCAGACAGCTGCAGAGCGGTTTGCAGGGCAACCTCTTTCACCACCTCAGCGGTGACGGCAGCACCGTCCAGGGTGTAAGAACCACCCTCGATAGCGGGCTTGAAGGTCAGGATGGGATCCGCCACGTTAAGGCCGACCAAAGCCAGATCGGTGATGGCGAAAGTAGCCTTGTAAGCAGCACCACGGGGGGACTTCAAGGAGATGGTGATACTCTCGCCGGCGGCCAGAGTCTGAGAGAACTCGCCGGAGGCGCTGGCCTGGTTGCTGACGGCGATGGCGCCGGTCAGCGAGGCGCGGGTAGCGGAGGTAGTGCCGCCGGTGGTCAGCGACCAATTGAAGCTGAGCACTGCTTCAGCGCCCGAATCATTGGTCAGGGTCAGATCGGAGATGTTGGTCTTGGCAGCGGTACCCTTGGTCTCCGCAGAGATGGAGGTACCACTGGCAGTCCAGGTGGCGGAGCCGCCGCCCTGGTTCGAATACTCCCAGGACGCGGTCAGACCGGTCACGGAAGTGCTGAGGATGTTCGCCGCGAATACGGCGGGGATCATCGATGCGAACATTGCCAGCGTCAGCATGACCGCACCGATGCGCTTGATCCATTGTTTCATGGTTCACATTTCCTTTCGTATAATATGGATATACTGAACGCGGGTGGTGGGGACACACCGGAGCAGGTCCCCGCACCTACTATATAAAAAGGAATAAATAGGGATTACTGGGCAGGATAGTATCTGCCGTCAGTGCCCCAGTCGTATTCGCCGCGGGGCAGCAGGTCGTTGCGATAAGTGGGCCAGTATTTGCCGGTGGCCAGATTGCCGTGGGTGCAGACGTTGATGTAGAAGATCTTGCCCTCTTCATCGGTCAGCTTCACCACGCCGATGTTCTTCTGCATCACACCGTCCACATAGTAGTAATACTTGCCGTTCTCCAGATAGATGCCGTCCTTCACAGGCTCATCGGGATCCACAACGGGAGGATAATACTTACCGTCGGTGCCCCAGTCGTATTCGCCGCGAGGCAGCAGGTCGTTGCGGTAGGTGGGCCAGTATTTGCCGGTGGCCAGGTTGCCGCCGGTGCAGACGTAGATGTAGAAGATCTTGCCTTCCTCATCCGTCAGCTTCACCACGCCGGTTTCACCCTTCTGCATCACGCCGTCAACGTAGTAGTAATACTTGCCGTTCTCCAGATAGATGCCGTTCTTCACGGGGGCATCGGGATCCACAACGGGGGGATAGTAGCGGCCGTCGGTGCCCCAGTCGTACTCGCCGCGGGCCAGCAGGCCGTTGGTGTAGGTGGGCCAGTACTTGCCGGTGGCCAGGTTGCCGTAGGTGCAGACGTTGATATAGAAAGTCTTGCCTTCCTCATCGGTGAGCTCGACCACACCGATGTTCTTCTGCATCACACCGTCTACGTAGTAGTAATACTTGCCGTTCTCCAGATAGATGCCTTCCTTCACGGGCGCATCGGGATCCACCACGGGAGGATAATACTTACCGTCGGTACCCCAATCGTAGCAGCCGCGAGGCAGCAGGTCGTTGCGGTAGGTGGGCCAGTAACTGCCGGTGGCCAGGTTGCCGTTGGTGCAGACGTAAATGTAATACGTCAAACCCAGGTCATCGGTGAGCTGTACCACGCCGACCTGACCCTTCTGCAGCACGCCGTTGACGTAGTAGTAATACTTGCCGTTTTCGTAGTAGATGCCGTTCTTCGCATCGGGGATGATGGGTTCGTCCACGGGCACGTAGTAGCGGCCGTCGGCGTCAAAGACGTACTGACCGGCCTCCAGCAGACCGTTGCCGTCGGCAACCCAGAAAGAGCCAACCGCCAACTGACCGTTGGAACGGACGTAAATGTAGAAGTCCTTGCCACGCTCATCGGTCAACTTCACCACGCCGGCGCCCTTCTGCAGGACGTTATTGACGTAATAGTACAGACCGCCGTTCTCCTCGAGGATGCCACTCTTGTTGGACTCGGGAGGATTCTCGGGATCGGTGACGGGAGGATTCACCATACGGCCCTGATCGTCGAAGGTGTAGCGGCCGGCAGGCACCAAACCGTTGGTGTGGTTGATCCAAGCGGTACGGTTGCGATAAGCCTTTGCGTTATCGGGGGAGATGAAGTAGTAATAACCGTTCTCCTCTACCAGACCCACCTTGCTGTTGCGGATACCGTTGAGGACGTAATAGATCTCGCCGTCGGTGTGGCGGTACAGACCCACATAATCCTCCTGCCACACGCCGTTCTCATCGAACAGGTGCCACTGCCAGGCAGTTTCACCGGCCTGATTCTGGATGTTCACGAAGCCGGTCTGTACATAATAGATGTACTTTTTGGTGGCGTACCAGTTGCCATCCACCTGGAACCACTTGCCGTGGACCCACTGACCGGCCCAACGATAACGGGTGCCGTTGGCGTCCTTAACCAGGTCGCCGCGGGTCAGCACATAGTCGGTAAAGGTGTAGTTGTAACCGCCGATCTTCTGCTGACCGTTGACGGCACGACCGGTAGAGGGCAGGAAGTAATAATCCACCTGATTGCCCTCGGCGTCGTAGCCGGACACCCAGCCGGTGGTCATCTCGCCGTTGACAGCGTAGTACAGACCATCAACATAATTCACGGTGCCGTTGATCTTGCCCAAGCAAATGCCGTTCTCATCAAACTCATAGAACAGCTTGACGGTCTCATCCTCACGGAAGGGGATATACTGCACGCCGGTCACAGCGTTGTGATCGACATAATACTTATACTCGCCGTCCTCTTTATACCAGCCCTGACGAACAGCGTTGTCGATGATAAAGCCGTCCTCAAAGTCGGCATAGACACTGGCGTAGTGAGCGCCGGTCTCGGTGCCGCCCTCCCAACCGGTTTCGGAGGAAGAGTAGGGCTGCAAACCGTACTTCTCTTGGTTCTCCTTCTTCTGAGCGAAGGAATACAGAGAGGAAGCACGCAGATACACGTCATAGCTGACGTTACCGCTGTTGGCAATCACCATTTCGTTGCCGTCCCAAGCGCCATCCTTAGGAGTGGCCTTGATGCCGGACATAATGCACAGGGGATTGGCGGTGGCCACGTCGATGGCCTCGGTGCGGTCGATCCAGTTGAACACCATGGTCAGCAGGTTGTTCTCATCCACCACAGCGGAGGACAACTCAAAGTAGTCGTTGACCACCTTCAGACCGGAAACATCCACATCCAGATCCTTATCGAACTGGGCGGTGATGCGCACCTCGGTCAGAATGCTGACACGCTCAGCCAAAGCCAACATATAGCCAAAAGCGGAATCGCCCTGCGTATCCGAATTGGGCAGCATAAAGACAATATCCGCCATCTGAGCAGGAATCTCGATGGTGTTCATATCCAGAGCGAAGGTATAGCCCAAGGTCACACCCTGAGAGGGATCCGCCACCGTGTAATTGAAATTGTCGGTGGTGGTGGTGTTGAGCACCTCACGGATCCAGGCCAGCGTGCGGTTGCCGGCGGTAGCCTTATCGAAATCGAAGGTGGCCTCGTCCTCGCGGAACATAGCGGCAGGCACCTCGCAATAGGCGTCCTCATTCTCCAGCACGATGGCAAACACGGTCATCTTGCGGGCGCCGGACTCGCCACGAGCCGTGACGTTGAAGCCTTCGAAGATGGCGCGGGGCCACATATCGCCCTCCGCCTCCGGATCCTCCTCCAGATAGCCGCAGAAGATGTCGTTTTCGTTCATCTTCACGGGGCTGCCGTTGTAAGATGCCAACAGAGGCAGAACCGTCGTCTTATCGTAAATCAGAGTCAGAGACTTCTCGGTGAATTCCAGCGTTTCCGGAACAACCACGTGCAGGGTCTTGGTGCCGGCAACCTCGCCGTTCACAATGAAGTTGACGTCCACGTCGCCGTAATCGGCGGCGATGAACAGACCGTTCTCATCAATGGTGCCCACTGCCTCATCCGAAACCGCCCAATAGGCGCCCTCGGGAATGACGGCGGAGGAACCGATGTTGTTCACACCGATGGCGTTGAGCTGCAGCTCGGTGCCAATGGTCAGATAGTCGTACTCCGACTGGATGATGGCACGGTCAAACTCCTTAGAGGATTTGGCGGTGGACACAGCCACCAGGGTGCCGGACACGCTACGGGCATAGCCGTCGGAGGGACGGTTGACCACCTTGATCTGGTCGCTGCCCTCAGGCTTGGACATATAGGTGGTAGATCCACCGCCGTCCAGGTTCACAGCGCGGACACAACCGGCCTCTAACATGATCTGAGCGATCTCGCGCAGGCTACCACCGCAGGAGAAGGGCTCCTGACGGCCGTCCAGCACCATCATCACCACAGAGCCGTCGGCCTTGATGCCGATGGCGGTACGGCTGGCGCGGTTGCCGTCGGTGGCACCGGAGGCCAACTGGCCGTCCCAAACCAGGAACTTGCCGGAACCGAACAGGCCGATGCCCTCGACCACTTCGTCAGCCAAAGCGTCGTATTCCTCCTTGGTGCCGACGATGGCGGAGCCATCCTTCAGAATGCCGAAGAAGCCGTCGCCATCGATGGGCTTCCACACCTTGCCGTTCATCACCAGCAGACCGGCAGGCTCACCGGTAGTGGTGTTGAAGCCGTCGCCGTTGGTGGCAACCACGGGAGTGAAATTCTCCACGTGCTGATTGTTCTTGATCAAAGCGGCCACCTGATCCTCCACGCGCTGCATACCCCAGCCCTTGGAGGGATCGTTGTCTTTATAGTTGGCCATAATGGTCACGTCGTCGCGGGTGACGTCCACGGTAGCCACGTAGTACACCATCTGCTTGCCATCGGCAGACATCGCATAGTTGATGTCCTGAGTGATACCGGGAGCCAACACGGAAGAGGTGGTGGAGAACACGGAATAATAACCGTTTTCGGGTTTCTCCTCTTCCTCACCCTCATCGCCGCCGGCCTCCAGCTTGCCCTCGGCGTGATCAAACAGATAATCCGCCAAGGCGTAGCAGCTGGCCTGACGCAGGGTGGTAAAATCCGAAATGCCGCGGTCAGCCTCCAGAATCTGGATACCCACGTTGGTGCGATAGGCGTTATACAGCGCGGTGCGCACCTCTTCACGGGTGGTCTGACCGGGGAAGCGGTTGTTCAGGAAATACACAGCGCGATCCTCGTCGTTCAACTCAGCGGTGAAATAGTCCTCCATCAGCTCGCTGAAGGAACCGTTGCCCGCCTCGTACTCACGCACCAGGTAATACGCGTCCATATCGCCGTAGAAGTCATCCCAACCGAAAGCATCGGACGCATCCACGCCGAAGCAATTCTCACGGATGTAAGCGGCCATTTCATCTACGGTGCCGCTGGGGGGAACATGTCCGTACAGAGCGCTGAAATACAGCAGATCACACAGGTCGCCGGCCCAACCCGCCAGGTCGTCCGACTGTACCGCCGTGTTTACGTAGGAAATGTTCATCGTACCGAACATGTGACCGAAATCCGACGGATTGCCGTTGGGGAGATAGAAATCCTCAATGACAATGTCGCGCAAATCCATCACATGGGTGCCGTTGGCAACGTCCTGTTGCGCAACGTAGTCGGTGAACACGGTGATCTCCTGTCCGGCCAGTGCCGCCCAGTTACCGTCCTGGTAACGTTCGACACCGGTGCGGATAAAGTTAAGCACCAGTTCACCGGGGTCACGGCTGGACTGAGCGGCAAACTCGTCAGCATAGACTTCCAGTTGTTTTAGATTCGCTAAAAAATCGGGGTAATTGGTGGTATCGGCAAACACGGACATGGGGAATAAACCCACGACCATAACGATTGCCAAAACCGTCGCCAACACTTTGGCGAATGTCTTTTTTAGCATGTGTCCTCTCTCCTTATATAGTTTTTTGGAACCGATATATATCTACGGGGACCGCCCCGTTGGGGACAACGTTACTTCGCCGATACCGCAGCGGAAAATTGCTCCAACGCCTCACGATTATCCATCGGTGTGGCCAGCAATCTTTGCTTCACAGCCAGCAGGCCGTCAAGGTCGGCCAGCACACGGCACAGCGTCTCGTCGATGGCGGCTTGGTCGTTGTCACAGACCCAGCCCGCTTGCGCCTCGGTCACCATCTCTTTGGTGGAGATGATCTCGGTGCTCAATATCGGCACGCCCAAACAGCGTGCCTCCTCAATCACCATCGGCGCCGCCTCGTGATAAGAAGTCAGCAGCATCAAATCTGCCTGTTTTATGTAGGGATAGGGGTTGCTCAGCTCCCCATGGAAGATGACCGCGTCGGTCACAGCCAACTCCTCAGCCAGTTGCTGTAAGGAGCCGCGCTTCGGTCCGTCGCCCACAACGTGCAACACGATGGGATGTCCGGCCTTGCGTGCCACAGCCAATGCGCGAATGGCACGGTCCACCCCCTTGCGGGGGGTCATACGTGCCACCGTCACGGCGTGGATGGCGTCGCGGTCATACACAACCGTATCGGCATCAGCCAGTCGACGGATCTCGTCGTAGCGGTGGCAATTCCTCACCGCCACGCAACGGTCTGCCAAATCGGGCAACGCCGCCACAAAAGCACGGCGGCACCCCTCAGAGCAGGCGGCGATGGTGTCAAACTGCGCCACCGCCCGATCGTTTTGCGGATAATGGGAGCCACTGCGATCGTAATCGCTGTGGAGGAACAGCACCTTGCGGCCTGCCTCGGTGCAATACAGAACGAAATCCTGTGTGCCGCCGTACAGCAAATCTTTGGGGCCGTTATTCAGAAAGGATACGGCACAATCGTATCCCCGCACGGTCGGCTGTCGCTTACGCATCAGCCGCACCGCGGTGTCCCGCCCAAAAAAGCGGCAGATGAGCGCCAGGCAGGTGCGCTTAACAGCGTCCATACCCTTATACTCCGTCTGGCTCTTCCCAAACAGGCGGAAGGGGCCGGTTTCTTCCATGACGTCAACCGTATCCGGCAGTTCGTCCAGATACGCCCCCGTCTTGGAGAACAGCAGCAGCGTCACGTGGTATTCTGTCGGGTCCAACGACCACAGCAGGTTACACAGGCTCTTCTGCACACCGCCGACCTTCATATTGTTATTGACGATTAATAGCTCTTTCATAGCTCTCCCGGGTACGGGATCAACTGTTTGCCGCCGCGGACGCCGGCATACACCAGACGAATCCGCCGCCACAGCCCCACCGCGGTCTTTCTCTTGAAGCGGGCACCGAAGTACAACGCCATCAGATAGGCCGTGCGGGGAAACAGGTGCCGTACCAGCACCCCTTTGTCGTAAAAATATTTATCGTTATAGCCCACGAACCAGGAGGATTGATCCTTACAGCAGGTTCCCAACACGTAGGGGTGGGCATACACGCGTAAACCATGATCCAAACAACTTTTGATGAACAGCGTGTCTTCGCCGGCACTGAAGGGGCATCCGCCGCCGAAGGACTCGTGAAATCGCAGCTTTGCCCGTTCCAAGGCATCCCGTCGCAGGGCAATGCGGTAGGTGCCATATTTCATGGCGTTCCACACTCGTATGCGGTGGAAAGGCTCGCTGCGGGTTTCGAACACCTGTCCGTCACGAACCATATCCATGCCGAAGATAATCACATCCGCCTGCGGGTTCTGTGCAAAGGCTTGCAGCACCTGAGTCGGCATATCGTCGCAGTAGACCACGTCGTCATCCGACAGAAGCAGGATGTCGCCCTCGGCGGCCTCAAGACCAATGTTGCGGTTGCGCCCCACCCCTCGTGTGGAGGTGGTGATCATCCGCCAGGTGCCGTGATGGGTGGTGCGGGAGATATCCTCTTCCCGATCCGCCTGATTGGCCACCACCGCGTCACAGCGGATATTCATCTGCTCGGCGATGGACAAATCCTCTCGGTGCATGGTCACCGCCAAAACCTGTAATCTCATCCGATTCTCCTTTTCTGCTCAGCGGATGCTGCGGGTATATACCTCAAAGGTCATTCCATCCCGATAATCCGCATACGCTTCGTAAGAATGCTCGGTATCCACCAATATCGTGTGTTGCTTGCACACCCGCCCTTCCGGCGGCGGCAAGGTCATATAATCGCCGTACAGCATCCGCAGGCAAGCATCGTAATCGGCGGGAGCGGGATACGTCCCGCCCTCAAACGTCACCTCGCAGCGTTGTGTCAGGAAGCGACGGGGAATCACGTTTTTGCTATATTTGCGGGCACCGGCCAAGAAGGTGTGCACCGCATCCCCCTCTGCCCTACCCCGCTGAACCCATCGGAGGAACGGCTTTTGCGGGAGCAGACGGCACAGCGCCATGATCACCTTTTTGGCGGCGCTGTCGGTGTCGTAGCCACGGCGATCCAGAGCCTTGGCGATCACCACCTTGGAGGCGGCAAACTGCATCCGCCGTCCCAGCTTGGTTCCCCGCGCATCGTCGCAGGGAAAAATGTCTATGTAAATGCCCTGATGCATTTGGGGGTCTTTGGGGTGAATTTTTTCTAAACAAGTGGTACCATTGAGCCGCAATTTGGAAAAGAACAGCGGCCAATGCTCGGAAAACTCCTTTTGCAGGAAAAAGGCGTCGGTGTCTAACACCGCGGGGGCCTCTGTTAAAAAGCGGAGATAATCCTTCCGCAGCATCAACACGTCCAGATCGTCGTCCCATGGGATAAACCCTTGGTGCCGTACAGCACCCAACAACGTGCCGGCAAACAGCACATAAGGAATATTCAGTTCCTTGCACACCCGATCGAACTCCCGCAACAAGCGAAGCAATGCCGCTTGGTGTTCGGCGAGGGTGGCGTGCTGCAAGTCATTCTCAGTCATTGGTTTCATCCTTTGTGCTTTTTACCGTATTTTTTGATGCCGTTGAAGGCGTAGCCGATAAAGGCGATCACACTCTTCCACAACGGCAAGTGCAGATGCTCCCGATAAATGCGCCAACGCTGACGGACACCGTTGCTCTTGTCATAAGAACGGGAGCCGTTGCACAAGCGCCATTCGGTCAACACCCGGGAACAGCCAACCGCCAGGCAGCCGTCCCGCAGCATATCCAGCCACAAGCAATAATCCTCGTGGTAAAACCCAACGTGAAAGCGGTATTTTCGCGCCGCCGACGGAGACAACAGCACGGCGGAACAGCCGATGACGTTTTCTCTGAGCATGTGATGAAAGTCCGTGTGCTCCGGCACCACATAAGGCTGTCGGCAAGGCTTGCCGTTGGTATCCATAATTGCGTAGGAGGTGTACACGATATCCGCACCGGTCTGCTCAGCCAAGCGGACCTGCGTTGTCAGCTTGTCGGGATGCCACCGATCGTCGCTGTCCAAAAAAGCGACGTAACCCTCGTTGCACAGCTCCAAACCCCGATTGCGGGTACGGGCGGCACCGTAGTTCTCCTCATTACAGATCAGCGTGATGCGGGGGTCCTCCCCTGCCAGCCGCCGAACGATCCCCACCGTATCGTCGGAGGAGCCGTCGTCCAACACCAGCAGTCGCCACGCACCATAGGTTTGCGCCATCACCGAACGGATCGCCTCTTCAATGTAGGCGGCGGCGTTATAGGCCGGCATAATGACCGAAACCGGTGTGAGGGTTTTGTTTTCCGTAATAGAGTTCATTTACAAAATCCCACTTTTCTCATTCATTAAACTCCGTCTCCCGCTGTTGGTGCAGGAAGCGCACCGCCACACAGATGTAGACGGGAAACAAGAAAAACTCGTCAAAGAACAAATAATCCAGCGCCATCCAGGGGCCGAAGGTACCGATAAGCAAAACCGCCAACTGCGCCGT
This sequence comes from Clostridia bacterium, assembly GCA_017415515.1. Taxonomy (GTDB): domain Bacteria; phylum Bacillota; class Clostridia; order Oscillospirales; family Acutalibacteraceae; genus UBA5905. Next base: position 15,145 of record JAFQGI010000035.1, read on the forward strand.
CTGACGACGTCGTATGCTCGCTCCGTCCAGCAAGGTCCGCACACAATACACAATCCACAGCATCAACAACGCAAAACCGATCACACCCAACTGGAAGACCCCCTCCAACAGCGTGTTGTGGGTCGGCTTTTCGCCGATGATCACATCGGTGTAGCCCTGGCCGAACAGCAGCAGGCGTGCATCCTCGAACAATGCGCCAATGTAACGATCCCACACCACGGTTCGACCGGTAGTGAAATCGGACAGGTTGGTGTCCTGACCGAAGCGGGAGAAAAGCACATCCAGCATATCGGTAAACACGGTGGAAGAGAGCAAAAACAGGCCGGCGATCGTCAACGTCACGATGAGCGTTACCTTGACCGACACCTTACCCCTTTGCAACAGCAACTCCGCCAACCAAAGCAACAGCAGGCACGCACTGATCAAGAAGAAGGATTTGGACACAGACATCAGGCCGCAATACAGCAGCAAACACACCAGCGGCACCAACACGAACAGCTTGCTTCGCTTATCGTTGTTCAGCAGTAATATCAGCAAACCACCCAGCGCCGTCGTGATATGGGACGAATAGAAGTTGGGGTCACCGTTGTATCCCGATCGGCGAATCATGCCCAACGATGTGTTCACGTCAATGTACCGATTGATGGTGGGGAACACCGTCAGGTATTGCGCCGTGACGGCGGCCAGGCAAATGCCCAACGCAAAGCATACCGTCAACCAATAGAAATCGTAGCCCTCGCCCATCTCGCGGGTAAGAAACGGAAGCAGCACCAACGTGACAGCAAACAGAATATACGTATTGTCGATCCCGAAGCCGTACGCCGTCTTAACGACCAATGTCAGCACCACCAGCAGCAAAGCCGGTATCAAATGCAACACCCTGACCTGTCGGCTGCCGATCACAGCGTAAATCACGTAGACCAGCAACAAGGCAATCGTGAAAAACGAAATGGTGCCGGGGCGAAATTTCAGCAACGGTGCAAAGGGAAGGAAAAACAAGATCACCGGCATCGCCGCATTTTTGATAGCCGCCCAGCCCACCAGCAGCAGAAAGCAAATCAAGCAGGGCAACAGCAACACCGTCACATTCAGCGTCTGCGCCGCCAACAGCCAGAGTGCCTCGATAAAGCAGGCGCACAGCAATAGCGTTTTCAAACGAATGGTTATCATAATTCCGACGTCCTCATTTCACACCTTCGCAACAGAAGACAACCTTAACGGTTTCAAACACAATGCGCAGATCCAAGCCGGCAGACCGTGTTTTGATATATTCCACATCGTACAAAATCTTCTCTTCCGGTTTCAGGAAATACCCGCCCCGCACCTGGGCCAAGCCGGTCAAGCCGGGCTTTACCTTCAATCGCTCACGGAAGCCATGGATGTACTGCTCAAACTGATCGTAATACTCGGGGCGTTCGGGCCGGGGGCCGACCACGCTCATATCCCCCACCAGAATGCACCACATCTGCGGCAATTCGTCTAAGTGGGTCTTGCGCAATATGCGGCCCACCGGGGTAATACGCGGATCGTCGTCGCCCATGGACCAACGGAGGCCGTCCGCCTCCGCATCTTGATACATGGTGCGGAATTTGATGATATTGATCGGTTTTCCGTTTAGACCCAGCCGTGCCTGATAATACAGCACCGTCCCCTTGGAGGACAACTTAATGATCACAGCGATCACCAGCATCGGCAACGCCAACAACAACAAAAACACCAATGCGAAAAGGATGTCAAAAAAACGTTTTAAAAAAGCGTACAACGGTTTTGTTGCAACGGATCCTAAATCCTCTATGTAATATTCCTTGTCGCTTGCATAGGGTAGGATAACAGTCTTGCTCTCTGTTCCCTTTTCTTGCCCTTTGGTCACGATCTCCACTTCTTTCCTCTATTGTCGTTATCCGCCTTACTCGGCAGGTTCATAAAAGCACTCAATCACCGTTTGCAAAAGGTCATCGGCATCTGGGTAAAACTCCATAAATCGTTCGCCCTTGACCAGTTCGCCGTCAATGGAATGGATGGTATCCAGTTTTTCCTGTGCGTAACGGGTCATTAAGCTCTCCAAATGGTTGCCGGAACAATCCGACACCATATACTCCGCCATCGCCAACGCCGCCCTGGACACAAAGTCCTCCTGCTCCTGCACGCACCGGCGGGAGCGCTCATACAACGCTTCCAAATACTGCTTTTGGCGGATCATACGGCGGCTGTTACTGGGATCCTCCAGCCCCTTACGGGCTCGAACGTAAGACAAAGCCTGTTCGCCGGTCAACGTGATCGTTTCGCCCTCTTTCATCGTGGGGTCAACCGAGGTGAAATCGTCCAGCACCTCCAGCGTTACGCCCCCTACGAGATCGTTGTATATGGGCACGGCATCCATCGTCACCGACAGATAATGATCCACTTTGACTCCCAACAGATCCGACACCGCGTTGGCGGTGTTACGGCAACTGACCTCGCGGCCGTTGCCATAGGTGTGGGACAGGGCGATCTGCTGCCGCACCGTGTCGATACGGTCACCGGCCACACCCAGCACATTCATGTCGGTGATGGTGTCGCGGTTGATGTGAATGCCTTTGCAGGTGTCGTTCTTGGTGTCTATCACCAGCAACAACAAGAAGTCTGCCTGCTTGTTGTTGTTGTAGGATTCCAGCTCGGTGCCGGCATAGGTATCTAAGCCCAGCACCAATAACGTTTCAATGCCGTCCCGCAGAACATAATCCTTTCCGTTGTAGGTAAGGACACGCTCTCCCTGCGGCTCGCCGTTGGGGTATCGGTTGTGATATCGCTCCCACCAGCTGAACAGAAACATCACGGTGGAGAACAGCAGCACGATAACCAATAGCACCGTGACGATCTTCAACATGGTCTGGCGGGTATTTTTACGTTGCTCGCGTCCGTTCATTATGCTTCGTTCCTTTCACCGGAAATTTTCGGATGAGGTACAGCGTTTGTGCGAGTCTTATTCCTGTGTGGTGTTGTGCCGTTTGGCGGCGCGGGCATAACCACTCGCGTAAGCACTGGAATACCCGTATCGCTTGGACGAACTGTCGTTGAGGTTGGGCACCTGCGCCAGGATGGGATATCCGAAGGTGCGGATGACGTATTCCTCATCGTGGATGGTGTTATCCATCAGCGCCATAATGGTCAGCGTCACCACCGACAGCAGCAGGCCCACCGCAAAACCAACCACCGTATACAGTGTTATGCTGGGGGCCACCTTTTCGGTGTCGACGATGGCGGAATCCACCACCTCCATTGAGGCACCCTCAATAACCTCGGTGACTCTCTGGGGCAAAACCACGGCAATGCCGTTGGCAATACGGGCCGCCTCGTAGGGGTCGTCACAGGTGACGGTCACCTGCATAACCTCTGTCTCGTTGACGGGGCCGGACTCGATCATGTCGTAGAGCTCCTCCCAGGAATACTCCACCTTGGTCTCGTCGATCAACCGTTCCAGCGTGGTGCGGTTTTTCAGCAACACCGTATAGGTCTTTGCCAAACTTTGGGCAGCGGTCAGCTCAGAGGAGCTGATGCTGAACCCCAAATCCCCCACATTGAAAGAGGTGTTGTTTACATACAGCATGATGGAGGCGGAATACGAAGGCCGAATGGCGAAAGCCGCCAGCATACAGCCCACAACAGCGGTGGCCAGACTGACCACCACCACCGTCCAAATGTGCTGCCACACCACCTTGACCACGTGGGCAAGATCCACCACGTAAGTATCTTTGGAAATCTTTTCGTTCTTGTCCATTTTTCTACTCCTTTACCGCTTGGGATGTTGATGGCCAACGGCACTATATAATAGCGCGCGTATTATATACATTACTAACATAATAGTATAGCACCATTTTGTATTTTTTCAACCCTTTTTTCGTGCTTTTGGGAGAAAAATTAGTGCTCCGCGCCTACGATTCTTCTTGCTGTTACCTCAACCCGACCATATCAGGAAATATTTCCCTATTTTTTTGTAAAAACTTGGTTGTTGCACGTGAGAAAGGCGGTGGGTGTTTCGCAAGGTCTCAACCACTATTATAGCACAACTCCCCTGTCGAACGCCGTTGTTTGGCGTAGAATAGGCGACTGCTTTTTCGTTTTCGCACCGCGAAAATAAAAAGCACAGAACTCCCTAACGAAATTCTGTGCTTTTGTTTTGACGCGGGAGGAAGATTCTGAACTTTGGTTTTGCGCCGAGTGGGCACTTGTTGTAGATTGTGCCGGCGCAAAACCTTAGAAATGGCTGTCTCCATTTCAGAAGTTCTCATTCCAAGTTCACGACGAAAACGAAAAAGGACATCCTCACGGATGTCCTTTTTCATTTTGGTTGCGGGAGGAAGATTCGAACTTCCGACCTTCGGGTTATGAGGGCAGATTTTGACACTTTTTACGCAGAAAATACGATATGCAGTATGTGAAAATACACTTTTTTCAAGACGTTGGCGTCAATTTTGGCGTCAACATTGGCGTCGATGATAGGAGCTCTAATCACAATATATATTTGCCTTCCATTGGAGTGGCGACAAATGGATCCGGTGTGATGCCATGGAGTGGTTCAATCTCATTAACGTTTTCAAAGCCGATCACTGTGTCAAGGTGAGGGTTTTCTGCAAATGCATTTTCGTAAATCTTTCCCACAGGACCGTGAAATACTATTGACTTTAATCCCGCGTGCTCGAAAGCTTGATACGATATCTTATCAACCGTGTAGAGTTCTAAGCGTTTCAGCGACCGACACCACTCAAATGCACCACTACCAATCTCTGTTACCTTTTGGGGAAATTTTACTTCAGTAAGATTTGCAGCATGATAGAAAGCACCACGTTCGATGGTGATGTCATCTCCCTCGAATATAACCGTTTTAAGCCAACTGCAATAATGGAAGGTGTTACACGCGATTTTATGAATATGTTTCGGAATCACAAGGTCTGTAATTTTCTCCTCATTAATTACAAGATGCTTGGTACGACCGAGCAAACCACCGCCCGCACGGCATAAAGTCTCCAGATTATCAGCACGTACCGTGTCGATCGTTTCACGGTTAAAGATAAGGAATCCAGCGCTAAATGCACCGTTGTCGATCTTCAAAATGCCGTCGTGAATAACAACCTCGTCAATATCCGCAAACTGTACCGCGCCGTCGCAAAATCTGTTGAAAGCTGCCGATGAAACAAATTTCGTATTTGGGTGTATATCAATGATTATTTTTTCACCGTCTTGAGGCGAATCAATTCCGACGTTCCATTCAAGGATCACATATGGGTTATCGGGATTACCAAGATACAAACCGTATGAATATTCTGTGTATTTAAGGTGCTTACCGCCGCACCAAAACATATTAGAACCAAAAGATTCAACTTCGTCCCAAACGATAAAATCTTCAATACTTTTGCATCCCTCACACAAATTCCAACCGAGTGTTTTTGTGTGTTTACCAAGTTCTAGCCGTTTTAATCCTTTGCAATTTTTGAACGCAGCACCGCAGACTTCATAAACATTGTCCGGCACCTTGAGTTCCATTAGCTCCTTACAACCTCGGAACGCCCCGCGTTCAATGATTTTCAGCGACGAAGGCAATTGGATGTTTGTAATTTGACTGTCCGAAAAACACCCCTCCAACAAAGCGGTGACCGGGATCGAGTGAATTTCGGAAACCACCGTAACTTCGCTTGGTAGATCGGCTGTATATGTGTAGACCCCATATTCACCTTCCACCAAACGATAAACGACACCGTCCATAATTACATCTGTCTCGCGCTGCTTGAATCGTTTTTTCATTCCCATATGATTTGCTCCTTAATTAATAACTGCTGTTTGTTAATGCCAATAGGATAACTTGTGTGCCAAAACGGGATATAGCTTCGTGTTTAAAAACGAGCAATTATGCACTACTAATACGCCCTGTCAATCTCTCGCGATGATTTTAATGATTGGCGCATCACCAGCATAGATGTCATCCGGCCGGCACTCCTCGCTAATTAACTTCCAACCATCATTGGCTTGTTTCCAAAGCCCAAAGCCCCATTCTCTGGTGTGTATACGTAACAAGTCTAAACACGCCATCTTTCCCCAACCAGGGGATATTTCAATTTCCAGGGGCGAAGAAAGGCATCCGTCACGAACGAGTTCTTTCAATCGAAAGCCAATCTTTTGATAGTGCGTTGCCAACCAAATGGGGTCATCTTGCGTTAATCCCAACAGCCACGCACAATAGCTGCACTCCCAATCTCCGGTTAAGAACACCTTAAACTGATGCTCTCGGAGTACACGCATCGTTTCGCTGATAATCAGTAAAGCGTATGCAGATGGGCTGTTCCCAATAGCCTCTTTTTCACGGTTGATCCGCCGAACAATTTCGTCGGGAGGCCCATCCGGAAAGAGTTTGTTAAGTTTTTCATGACTCCGGTTTTGTAGTTCATCCTTTGCGCGCTGGGTCAGTTTATAGGGGTTGGGCATTATGAGCACCTCCGCTTTACAAAAAGAAATGCAATCAG
>JAFQGI010000036.1 GCA_017415515.1 Clostridia bacterium
CGCGATTGTTCTATAGTTTCTTTGGCGGCTTAAACAGCCGCCATTTTGCTGACGCAAAAACCGGAAACTAGATCGGGCAGTAGCAGACAAAGTAATAGGCAGACCCCAAAGGGTCTGCCTTTTACTTGGAGCTACTGACCCGATTCGACCGGGCGACCTGCTCATTACGCGTGAGCTGCTCGACCTGCTGAGCCACAGTAGCATATTCATTTTAGAACAGACACAGTATACCAAGTTTGCCCCTTGCCGTCAAGAGAAAATTGCAAACGGCAGGCAAAAAACTTTTAAAATGCGTGATTTTTCTCTTGACAAAGGAAAATGCCTGTGGTATAGTGGTTGTCGTCGGATTTGGGAGAGTTCCCGAGTGGCCAAAGGGGACAGACTGTAAATCTGCTGCTTTCAGCTTCGGTGGTTCGAATCCACCCTCTCCCACCAAGAAAAGAGACCAACCATTGGGTTGGTCTTTTTTCTTTGTCTGAGAGGGTAGTAAGCAGAAACACCGTGTCCTGCGACAGCAGGACTACGGCGGTCGCAGGCAAAACGGCTGTTATCTAAACCGCTGAGGACAACTTGCCGACTTGGCTCCTCTCTCGATAACTTCCAAAAATTGCTTGACTGTTGCGACAGACCGCGTTATAATAAATTTGAACGAAAATCGTTCGAAATTTGTAAGGAGGCGTTAGAATCCATGAAAAAGTACATTGCAGAATTTATTGGCACTCTGGTTTTGGTCGTGATGGGTTGCGGTACCGCCATGCTGGTGGGTTGCAATGCTATGTTTGGCGGCGGCTATATCCTCACCGCGCTGGCTTTCGGTCTGGTGATCGTGGGCATGGCCTATTGCGTGGGCAACATCTCCGGTTGCCACATCAACCCCGCGGTTTCTCTGGGCGTGCTGATCAGCGGCGGTATGTCCGTTAAGGATTTCATTGCCTACGTGATCGCTCAGTGCGCCGGTGCGTTTGCCGGTGCGGGCATCTTGGCTGCCATCTTCAATTTGGGTGACGTGGTGGATCTGACCGGTGGCTTCGGCTCCAACGGTCTGGCCGGCGTGAAAGACAGCGCTGTCGCCGGTCTGCTGGTGGAGGTTGTGCTGACCTTCATCTTCGTGCTGACCATCCTGGGCGTTACCTCCAAAAAGGCTAACCACGGCTCCTTCGGCGGTCTGGTGATCGGCCTGACCCTGACTCTGGTGCACATTTTGGGCATCGGCCTGACCGGCACCTCTGTCAACCCCGCCCGTAGCTTTGGCCCCGCTCTGGTGGCTATGATCAGCGGCAACGGCGACCCCATGGGCGTGCTGTGGGTGTTCATCGTCGGCCCCTTCGTCGGCGCTGCTCTGGCCGCTCTGACCTACAAGTTTTTGGAGTCCGACAACTAATTCTTCGCACAAAAAAAGCAGGCGATCCGTATGGGTCGCCTGCTTTTTGCTTGCCAAATTTTCCGTTTTGCGATACACTGTTCTCATAAAGAGGTGATAGTATGAAAAACCGCCGTTGGCCCTATGTCGTTGCGACGATAGCGTTACTTTTGATAGAGATATACATTGGGTTGTTTGTCCGCGACCGTTTTGTGCGTCCTTTCTTGGGGGATGTGCTGGTGACCGCTCTCTTGTGCTGCCTGTGGCGGGCGATAAAACCCACCGGCGTGCGGCTGTTACCGCTCTATGTGATGGCGTTTGCCACCGTGGTGGAGATTGCCCAGTATTTCGATGTGGTGGCCTTGGTGGGATTGGAGCACAACGCCTTCATCTCCACTATCGTAGGGCGTTCCTATTCCTACAAAGATTTGATTTGCTATGCGGTGGGCTGTGGGCTTTTCTGGGCGATCGAATGGGCGGTCAAGCGCCGGTTTAAGGAGAAAAAGCCTTTATACTTGGAATTGCAGGACACCGAATGGGATTTTACCTACACCGATCACGACCGCCACGTGGCTCGTGCCATCGTGGTGGACGCCGACGGGTTTTTCTACTTTAACCGCTTGGTGCGGGACGATGTGTTCTGCCGCGGCACCGTCGTCGAGACTGCCGGCGGCGGCGTGGAGGCGGGGGAGGATTTTCACGCCGCCATCCGCCGTGAGCTGAAGGAGGAATTGGGCGCCGAGGTGGAAATTCTTGCCGAGATCGGCACCGTCAGCGACTATTACAACCTCATCCACCGCCATAACATCAACCATTTTTACCTCTGCCGCGCCCTTTCCTTTGGCGAAACGGCGATGACCGAGGCGGAGGTCAACGCTTTTCATCTGTCCACCCTCAAGCTCACCTACGAGGAGGCGTTGGCGGAGTATGAGCGCTGCTGCGACGGCCCTCTGGGCCGCCTGATCGCCGCCCGCGAACGGCCGATTTTACATCGGGCAAAAGAGATGCTCACATAAAACAAAAACCGTGCTATGCAAGCCGCATAGCACGGTTTTCTTATTTCACTTCGCAGTTATCAATGGCATAGTCCAGCAAAATGTTGATGATCTCGTTGCGGGAGCGGTTGGTCTGCTCCGCCAACGCCTCCAAATTCGCCACGGTTTCTTCTTTGATGCGGATGGAAAAGGTCTTGTAGCCATCCTCTCCTTTGAGCCCTTTCTTGCGAATAACCAGTTTTTCTTTCATCTCCAACACCTCACTGATATTATGCCTTGACAAATGTTAGAAATATATGTTATAATTTATCACATAAAGCGAAAAGGAGGGAGAACTATGCCGTTCTTATTGACGTGTGCTGTAATTGGCTCTCTGGCTTCGTTCATCATGAAGGCGCTCAGTAAGACTATCACCACCAAAAGTTTTGTCATTGCGCGAGTGGTGGTCAGTTGGGGAACATTCTTATGCTACATTATTTGGCTTTTGGGCTTTTTTTAAGAAGAAGCAAACAACCGTCCCACATGTGTGTGGGACGGTTGTTTTGCAAATGGATTCATTTCGTTAAAACGTCTTCTTCCAGCACCGCCACCAGCAGCAGGCGGTCGGTGTTTTGACTGCCGTTGACGCAGGTGCTCAGGGTGATGAGCCGATCGGCGGTGGTGGGGACGATCCCTTCTCGCACCTGTTTGGTGGAGGTTTTGGGGTTGAGGGTCTTGTCGATAAATTGCTGCCGCCCCGCCTCGGTGTCGAAGTCATAGGCCCACAGCAAATGGCGGGGATTGTGGGTGAACAGTGAATAGATGCGATAGGTCAGCACGTGACCGGGCAGATACACGTACAGGTATTCGTGCGCCGAGAAAAAATCCGTTTTCTTGAATTTATGCACGTTGGCAAACATGGCGCCGCTGGCCATGTTGTGTCCGTAGAGGATGGTGTTGGGGTCTGAAAAATCGGCTTGGTTGTATCGTTGGATGTAAATGCTGCCGTATCGTTTTTTCTCTCCCGCCTCGTTGTGATCGAGATAAAAATCCTCGGGGGTGTCGGCGCCGCTTTGCATGACGGCGTAATTGATGTTGGTGTCCGGCACCTGGATCCACGCCACCACCTCAGGATATTGGTCTTGCAGGGCGGCAAAGTCGATGGGGTTCTCCGGCAGCTCCGGCGGCGGAGTCTCTTCTTCGTTGCCGGATGGCGGTGCGGTCGGTGCAGGCGGTGTCCACGGCTCTTGGGGCGCATAGCTGGCCAACACGTTGCTTTCCGCAGGGAAGGCAAGCCGATATTCGGCCAATGTGCCGATCAGCAGCACGGTGCTCAAACACAGCACGATCAGCGGATAAATACGTTGTTTCAACAGGACACCTCCTTTCCGAATTATGGTTTTATTATACGAAAAATAACCGCGTCTGTCAAATGTTAATCATTCCCTCGTATGGATGGCGGTTTACGCCGCATGCTATGGGTGGTCGGCAGGAACGATGGGTTGTTTCAGGTGGGATGGCGATGGCACTTCCCGGAGCACAAACAGCCTGTTCGCCACCACCGACTGTGTTTTCCTCCGCAAGCCGTCTCAACCGATGTTGGGACGGCTTGCTTTTTTTGTCGTTTTGTGATATACTAGTTGAAACGTATGAGAAAGGGCGGAGCGATATGGAACGCATAGCCAGTTTTTGCATCAATCACGACACCTTGGTGCCGGGGATGTATTTGTCCCGTGTGGACGGGGACGTGAACACCTATGACGTACGGTTTGTGCGGCCCAACACCCCGCCCTATCTGCCCACCGATGCTATGCACACCATCGAGCATTTGGTGGCGACCTATGTGCGTAACAGCGCCCATAAAGAGGGCATTATTTATTTCGGCCCGATGGGTTGCCGCACCGGGTTCTATTTTCTTACCCGGGGCGTTTCTCACGCCGATGCCATCCGCCTGATGGCGGATGCGCTGGCCTTCACCGCCGTCTATGAGGGGGAGATTCCCGGTGCTTCGGCGGTGGAGTGCGGCAACTGGCAGGACCACGATCTGGCGGGTGCCCGCCGTTGGGCCGCATCTATGGCACCGCTGTTGGCGACGTGGAGCGAAGCGGGACTGACCTATCCCGCCTGATTTTCTGATTGTGTGAAAGGCAGGTGAACACGGTGAGCAAAAAAGGAAAATCATGGCTGACGGCTTTGCGCCGTGTTGGCCGGCATATCTGGGACGGCATCTATCGCTATCACTATGGATTGGGCGTGTATACGCTGCGCCAGTTGCGCCGCATGAAGCGGCTGGTGGGCAAGCTGACCCGCCCCCTGCGCCGTTGGCTGCGGTATGTGTGGTGGCGGCGGGTGGTGCGTCCCGTTCACCGCTTCGTCCGCAGGCAAAAGCTGCTGGGCGCACGGATGAAGCCTGCCTTCCAACAGTTGGGGCAGGCAGCGAAAAAGAACGTGTTTGCCATCTTCCCCTGCTTCGGCCATCTGTGTCGCAGCGCGGTGAAGAATTATTGGGACGAATTGTGTGCGTTGGGCCGTTTGTTGGGGCCTGTGACTGCCGCCGTTGCGCTGGCGGTGACTTTGGGCGCTTGGAGCCGCACCGAGTTCTGCCTGACCGTCACCTATCAAGGCAAGGAGATCGGCTTGGTGGAGAGTGCGGCGGTGTACGATCGGGGCGCGGCGATGGCCCGCGACCGTGTGATCAACGCCGACGACTCCTTTGAGGTGGATGCGGTTCCCACCTTTACCATGACCGTCCGCCGCGGCAAAGCCACCTTATCCGAAACCCAGGTGTGCGACGCCATTTTGCGACAGAGCGGTGACTCCATCGCCGAGGTGTACGGCCTGTATGTGGACGGCGCCTTTGTGGGCGCCATGGAGGATTCGGCCGACATCGCGTTGGTGCTGAGCAACCTGATGACCGACTATGACGCCACCGACCCCAATCAGCGGGCCGAGTTTGTGCAATCCGTAGAGATCGTGGAGGGTCTGTATCCCATCTCTATCATCGAAAAGGACGTGGCGGCTTTGACCGCCGTCACCAAGCCGCAGCTGCAAGTGCAGATCGTGATGACCGAGGTGGAGGAGGAGGAAGTCCCCTATATGACCAAAACGGTGTATCGGGAGGACAAATATCCCACCCACAACAAGACGGTCACCAAGGGAAAGAACGGCACCCAAAACGTCACCTATGAGCGGATCTATCTGGACGGCGAGGAGATCGGCGTTCGCCGTGTCGGAGAGACGGTGACCAAAGAGCCGGTGACCGAGGTGCGGGAGATCGGCGTTAAGAAGATGTATGCTGCCGACGGCAGCGAGGTGACCCAAGGAGACGGCAAGGCCACCGGTAAATGGACCTGGCCCGTTCCTGTCTGCCACAATGTGTATCAGGGCTATCACAGCGGCCATTTGGCGTGGGATATCAGCTCCGGCCCCATCCCCGTGTTTAACAAGCCTTGTCTGGCGGTGGACGGCGGCAAGGTGGTGTATGCGGGTTGGTATTACGACTACGGCTATTACGTGAAGATCGATCACGGCAACGGGCTGTACACCACTTATGCCCATTTGAATTCCATCAGCGTGGTGGTGGGACAGCTGGTGTCCAACGGCCAGCAGATCGGCCGTGTGGGCAACTCGGGTTATTCCTTTGGCCCTCACCTGCACTTTGAGGTGATCAAAGACGGCGTGCGGGTCAATCCGAAGAAATATATCCAACCGTAAGGGCACACCGAGCAACGAGCCTTCGTTGCTCGGTGTTTTGCTTTGGTGGCGGCATTTACCAACATCGCCGTTTTTGCCGCAAAACAGCGCCCTCAGCGGTTGTTCTTCTTCCGACTTTGCAAAAACTTGTGACAAAACCATTGTTTTTTGTGCTGAAATCCTGTATAATATATAATCAGTATGTTTTGAAGCTTCGGCTTATTCCGATAGAGCAGCGAACCCTCACTTGTGGGGGAGAAAGGAGGCTGCCTTTGATGAAAGAAAAAATCGCCCGTGCGTTTGCGGGTGTCAAGGGGCTGGTTTCCTGCCTGTTGCACAAAGTGCGTCCTGCCGGCAAGGTGATGGCGCAGGTGTGGGATCAGGTGTATCTGTATCACTATCACCTGGGTGTTTTCACCTTGCGTAAGCTGCGCTGGGCCTACCGCTTCGTGGGTCGCATCACTCGTAAACCGCGCCGTGCTCTGCGCTATGTCTGGACGGTGGTGATCTCCCGCCCCGTTCACCGCTTTTTCCACCGTATGTGGCGGCTGATGGTGGGTCTCCCTCGCTCCTATCGGGGGATGGGTGCCTCGGTGAAAAAGAATGCGCTGACCGTGTTTTTGTGGTTGCCGCGGGGGATGGTGCGGTGGTTCCGTAACTATCGGGAGGAATGGTGCTCCTTGGGGCGCTTCCTCGGCCCTATCGCCGCCGTCGTTTGTTTGCTGTCCACCGTCCAAATGTGGACCCAGACGCGGTTTTGTTTGGTGCTGACCTATCGCGGCACCGAGCTGGGCGTCATTGAAAACGCAGCGGTCTACGACAAGGGTGCCGCGATGGCCCGCGAGCGTGTGACCAACGTGGACAATTCGTTCAGCGTGGATGCGGTGCCCACCCTGACCATGGTGGTGCGGGGTGCCAAGAGCACCATGACCGCCACCGATGTGTGCGACGCCATCCTGTCCCATTCCTATGACTCCAAGGATATTATGGAGGCCACCGCCCTGTATATTGACGATGCGTTTATGGGTGCCGTGGCAGACGAGGTGGAGTTACAGGCGATGCTGGACGACATCAAAAAGAGTATGTCCGGTGACGAGGTGCCGGATCAGCGGGTGGAGTTTGTGCAGGATGTGCGCACCGAAACCGGCCTATACCCCATTTCCACCCTCAAAACGGTGGATGAGATTCACGACCGTCTCACCACACAGGAAACCACCGAGAAGGAATATGCGGTGCAGTCCGGTGACACCTTCGGCGGCATCGCCAAAAAGCACGATATGACCGAGGATCAGCTCAAGGCGCTGAACCCGGACATAAAGGACATCAACAAGCTGCAAATCGGGCAGATGTTGCTGGTGCAGCGTCCCCAATATTTCTTGCAGGTCGTGGTGGTCAAAACGGTGCGTGAGGAGGGGGTTGTGGTCCCCTTCAAGACCCGTACCGTTTACCGCGACGACAAATACACCGATTGGTCGAATGTGAAAACCAAGGGTGTCAACGGCGAAAAGACCCAGATCTACGAGGTCGTGATGCTGGACGGCTACGAGATCTCCCGCGTGGTGGTGGAAGAGATCATCACCAAAGAGGCGGTCACCAAAGTGGTGGAAGTGGGCACGAAAAAGCGGCCCTCCAACACCGGCAGCTCCCAGGGCGATGGCATCACCCATGGCAATATGACCTGGCCGGTGCCCATCTGCCGCAACGTGTATCAAAAGTTCGGCGGTCGTCACGGCGGCATTGACATCAGCTCCGGCCCCGTTCCCGTGTTGGGCAAGCCGGCGGTTGCCGCCGACGGCGGTGTGGTCATCGAGGCCTCCGTGGGCTGGAACGGCGGTTACGGCAACGTGGTTAAGATTCAGCATTCCAACGGTCTGATCACCGTGTATGCGCACCTGCAAACGGTTAAGGTGAGCAAGGGGCAGAAGGTCAGCGCCGGTCAAACCATTGGTCTCATCGGCAACTCCGGTCGTTCCTTTGGCCCGCACCTGCACTTTGAGGTGATCAAAAACGGCGTCAAGGTCAACCCCCTGAATTACGTCAGTCCCTCTAAATAACAAAACACCGAGCAGCCTGTGGGTTGCTCGGTGTTTTTTGGTTTCAAAAATCTTCCAAAAAAATTCACACTTTCTCTTTATTTTTATATTTACTTGTGGTAAAATAATATAATCTGTAAGTATACTCGCGTATTGTGCGCAAAAGAGAGGTTTAAAGGAGGGACACGTATGGAAATGGATTTGGAAAACCGCCTGGTTTCCGCCGAATACCTGCCGGAGGACGATGGGGATAACCCGTTGCGTCCCCGCACCCTGCGTGAATATGTGGGACAGGAGAAGGTGAAGGAGAATTTGTCGGTGTTCATCGACGCCGCCAAATTGCGTCACGAGGCGCTGGACCACGTCCTGCTGTACGGCCCTCCCGGTCTCGGCAAGACCACCCTGGCGGCCATCATCGCCAACGAGTTGGGGGTCAATTTCCGTATCACCTCCGGCCCTGCGTTGGAGCGCCCCGGTGATTTGGCGGCGCTCTTGACCAACCTGGACGAGGGGGACGTGCTGTTTATCGACGAGATTCACCGCCTACCCCGCACGGTGGAGGAGATTCTCTACCCGGCTATGGAGGATTTTTCCATCGACATTATGCAAGGCAAGGGACAGGGTGCGGCTTCCATCCATCTGCCGCTGCCCCATTTCACCCTTATCGGCGCCACCACCCGTGCCGGCCAGCTGTCCGCTCCTTTGCGTGACCGCTTCGGTGTCATCTCCCGTTTGGAGATGTACACCCCCGATGAGCTTTCCCGCATCGTCACCCGTTCCGCCCGCATTTTGGAGGTGGAGATCGACCCCGACGGCGCCTTTGAGATTGCCACCCGCTCACGCGGCACCCCCCGACTGGCCAACCGCCTTTTAAAGCGTGTGCGTGACTTCGCCGCCGTGCTCAACGACGGCGTGGTGGATCGCAAGACGGCGGACGAAGCCCTTAACCGTATGGAAGTGGACGCGCTGGGTCTGGACTTGGTGGATCGCCGCATTTTAGAGGCAATGATTCGCCATTATAACGGCGGCCCCGTGGGTCTGGACACCCTTGCCGCCGTCACCGGCGAGGAAGCCATCACCATTGAGGACGTCTACGAGCCGTATTTGATGCAGCTGGGCTTTATCAACCGCACCCCCCGTGGTCGCGTGGTGCTGCCCGCCGCCTACGCCCATTTGGGCATCAAAAACCCCAATGAGGTCAACAATTACGGACAAACTTCTTTTTGATTTGAGGTAATGCTATGCGAGCAGCCAATAACTGGCAAGATTACGAATTGCTGGACACCTCCCGAGGCGAGCGCTTGGAGCGCTGGGGAGAGATTATTCTGATTCGTCCCGATCCGCAGATTTTGTGGGACACCCCTCGCCGTGACCCTCGCTGGAAGCAGGCTCACGCCCGCTATCACCGCTCCAACACCGGCGGTGGCCAGTGGGAGCGGTATCGCCCCATCCCCGACAGCTGGCAGATCGCCTACGGCGACCTGCAGTTTGCGCTCAAACCCATGGGCTTTAAGCACACCGGCTTGTTCCCCGAGCAGGCGGTGAACTGGGATCTGATGGCGCATTTGATTGAGAAGGAAAACCGCCCTGTCAAGGTGCTCAACCTCTTCGGCTACACCGGTGCCGCCACCCTGGCCTGCGTGGCTGCCGGCGCTCACGTCACCCACGTGGACGCCTCTAAGGGCATGGTGGCCTGGGGCAAGGAGAATGCGGTGGCCTCCGGCTTGGCCGACAGGCCGATGCGCTGGCTGGTGGACGACTGCGTGAAATTTGTTCAGCGTGAGCAACGCCGCGGCAACACCTATGACGGCATCCTGATGGATCCTCCCTCCTATGGGCGCGGCCCCGGGGGCGAGGTGTGGAAGCTGGAGGAGCAGGTGTACCCGCTGGTGGCGGAATGCGTCAAACTCCTCTCCGACGACCCGCTGTTTTTCCTTATCAATTCCTACACCACCGGCCTTTCTCCCTCGGTGATGCAGTACGTGCTGGGCACCCTGCTTCCCAAGGACATCGGCGGCACTTTGTCCGCCGACGAGATCGGCCTTCCCGTCACCGACAGCGGTATGGTGCTACCTTGCGGCGCCACCGCCATGTGGTGTAAACACAAAGACTAAAATCAAGCAAAGCCTCCCTTGCCTAAAGGGAGGTGGCACCGCCGCAGGCGGTGACGGAGGGATACGCGCGAAGCGCGCAAAATCGCAATGCGATTTTGTAAACCCCAGTCAGCCTAACGGCTGACAGCCTCGCTCGCCGCGAAGCGGCCCTCTTTTGTTACCTGCGGTGACATTTCCCCCGCTTGACGTGGGCAAGGGGCCTATGTCTATTTTACTCTCAATTCGAAAGGAGGGGCATCGGTATGGATATGCTCCGTGCAATCGACTTGCGTTTTGACTATACCTACGAAAACGAGGCCCCTCAGGTGGTCTTGCAGGGCGTGGACCTCGCCATTGAAAAAGGCTCCTTCGTGGCCGTTCTCGGTCACAACGGGTGCGGCAAGTCCACCCTCGCCAAGCATTTCAACGCCCTCCTGTTGCCCACGGGCGGGCAGGTGTTGGTGGCGGATATGGACACCGCCCACGAGGATAACACCTATCCCATCCGCCGTTTGGTGGGGATGGTGCTGCAAAACCCCGATAACCAGCTGGTCTCCACCATCGTGGAGGAGGACGTGGCCTTTGGCCCTGAGAATTTGGGGTTGCCTCCCGCCGAGATCCGCGCCCGCGTGGACGAGGCGCTGGCGGCGGTGGATATGACCGCCTATAAGGACCATTCCCCCCACCGCCTTTCCGGCGGACAGAAGCAGCGGGTCGCCATTGCCGGCGTGCTGGCGATGCATCCCGACTGCCTGCTGTTGGACGAACCCACCGCCATGTTGGACCCCCAGGGTCGCCGTGAGGTGCTGGATACCCTCTGCCGTCTCAACCGCGAGGGGATGACGGTGGTGCTCATCACCCATTATATGGAGGAGGCGGCATTGGCCGACCGTGTGGTGGTGATGGACGAGGGACGGGTGGTGCTGGACGGCACCCCGCGTCAGGTGTTCGCCCAGGGCGAACGCCTTGCCACCCTCGGCTTGGACGTTCCTCAGCCCACCGCCTTGTGTGCGGCTCTCCGTCAGCGGGGTGTGGATATTCCCGCCGATCTGCTGACCCCCGAGGAGTGCGCCGAGGCCATCCTCGCGCTCATTCAGAAATAAACACGAAAGGAGTGACTGCCGTATGGCGATTATTTCCGTTGACAATCTCACCCACACCTACGGCGCTCACTCGCCGTTTGAAAAGCACGCCATTCGCGGCGTGACTTTGGATATTCATAAGGGGGAGTTGCTGGGCATCATCGGTCACACCGGCTCCGGCAAATCCACCTTCATTCAGCACCTCAACGGCCTGCTCCGCCCCAATGAGGGACGGGTGCTGCTGGACGGTGTGGACATTTGGGAAAACCCCAAAAAGATTCGTTCCGTCCGTTTCCGCGTGGGCATGGTGTTCCAATATCCCGAGCACCAGCTGTTTGAGGACACGATTTATAAAGATATTGCTTTTGGCCCGACGAATATGGGCCTTTCCGAGGAGGAGATCGATCGCCGCGTGCGGCAGGCCGCCGCCTACGTGGGCTTGGATGAGTCCTTGCTGGACAAATCTCCCTTTGACCTGTCGGGGGGCGAAAAGCGCCGCGCCGCCATCGCCGGTGTGATGGCGATGGAGCCGGAGGTGCTGATTCTTGATGAGCCTACGGCCGGTCTCGACCCTCGCGGTCGCGAGCAGATCCTCTCGATGATTCAGGACTATCGCCGCACCCGTGGCACCACCGTGCTGTTGGTCACCCACAGCATGGAGGATGTGGCCCGTGTGGCGGATCGGGTGCTGGTGATGTCCGATGGCCGGGTGGCGATGCTGGACACCGTGGAGGCCGTCTTCTCCCGCGCTCAGGAGTTGGAGGCCATCGGCCTCACCGTTCCTGCGGTGACCAAGACCCTGATGCTCTTGCAGCGTGCCGGCGTGACGGTGGACACCGCCGCCTATACCGTGGAGCAGGCCACCGCCCAGATCCTCTCTCTGTTGGGGGGTGACGGCATATGATGAAGGACATCACCCTGGGACAATATTTCCCCGGTAATTCTCTTCTGCACCGCATTGACCCGCGGATGAAGCTGGTGCTGACCCTTTGCTTTATCGTGCTGGTGTTCCTGCCGCAAAACTGGTGGGGATTGCTGACGGTGGGTCTGTTCCTCTTGTTGGTGATCGGTCTGTCCCGTTTGCCTCTGCGGCTGATGTGGCGCAGCACTAAGCCGGTGCTGTTTTTGGTGCTGTTTACCTCCGTTCTTAACGTGCTGTATGTGCACGAGGGCGTCACACTGTGGAAATGGGGATTTATTCACATCACCACCGGCGGTTTGCAATCGGCGGCATTTATCGCCATCCGCATCGTCTGTCTGATTTTGGGCAGCTCGCTGCTCACCTACACCACCACCCCTACGGCGCTGACCGATGCCATCGAGCGTCTGCTGTCACCGCTGAAGGTCATTAAGGTCAATCCCCATGAGTTGGCGATGATGATGACCATCGCTCTGCGCTTTATCCCCACCCTGATGGAGGAAACGGACAAGATCATGTCCGCCCAAAAGGCACGTGGTGCGGATATGGAGTCGGGCGGCTTGGTGCAACGGGTCAAGGCGCTGATCCCCATCCTCATTCCTTTGTTTGTGTCCTCCTTCCGCCGTGCCTACGACCTGGCGATGGCGATGGAGTGCCGCTGTTATCAAGGCGGCGTCGGACGTACCCGTATGAAGCAGTTGCGCACCGCGTTGCGGGATTGGCTGGCGTTGTTGGTGTATCTGGCGGTGGGTGTCGGCATTGTGATGCTGAACATTTACTTTGGCAAGACGCTGAAATAATCAAAAGGAGGTGTCGTGATGGCACGGATATTGCTGACCCTGCGCTATGACGGCACCGCCTATCACGGCTGGCAGGTCCAGCCCAACGGTGTCACCGTCCAGCAGGTGTTGCAGGACGCGGTGGAGGCGGTGACAGGGGTGCGGTGCGGCATTACCGGCTGCTCCCGCACCGACGCCGGCGTTCACGCGGATATGTTCTGCTGTTGTTTCGACAGCGAAACCCCTCTGCGGGGGGATAAGCTGTGCAGTGCGTTGAATTTTCATCTGCCGCGGGACGTGTCGGTGTACGATGCCCGTGAGGCGGAGGCGGATTTTCATCCCCGCTATCACGCCAAGGGCAAGCGGTACGTCTACCGCATCTGGAACGGCGCACAGCGCCATCCCATTTATGACAAATACGCCGTTTGGGTTAAAAAGCCGCTGGATGCGGCTTCCCTCAACGAGGCGGCGCAGGCCTACGTGGGTACCCACGATTTTGCCGCCTTCTGCGGGGCGGGCAGTGACGTGCAAGGCACCACCGAACGCACCGTCTTCACCTGCACCGTTACCCGACAGCGAGAATTGGTGCTGTTTACCGTGGAGGGCGACGGATTTTTATACAACATGGTGCGTATAATGGTGGGTACCTTATTGGAGTTGGCGGCAGGACGGCTGTCCTCCGACAGCATTCCCGCCATTTTAGAGGGGCGTGACCGCACCGCGGCAGGCCCCACCGCCCCGGCCCAGGGGCTGTGTCTCGAACAGGTGTTTTACGAGGAACGATAACGATTTTTAGAGAAAAGGAGGGGGACGTATGGTTGGACGCAAGCCGTCGCCGCTGATACCGAAGAGAAAGAAAAAGCCGGCACCGAAGCCGCAGACCGCACCGCGTGCGGAGGCGACGCCCGACACCGACGAAGAGTTGGTGAATCGTCCCGCTCCCGTTCAGCGAAAAAAGCAACCTTCCAAGCCCCGCATCAAGCGCGGGGTCAAGCCTTCCGCTCCCCAGGAGCAACTGTCCACCGAGGATAAGCGGGTGCTGCGTCGCCGCCGTCAGCGTCGTCGTTTGATCATCCGCATCGCCATTTTGGCGGCGGTGGTGACGCTGGGCGTGGTGGTGTGGCTCAACTGGAACGTGCTTGCCCCGGATAAGGTGTGGATCTGGATACAGGATCTGATCAGCGGTGGAACCGGCAGTTATCCCGTGGATCTGTCCGGCACCGGAGCCCGCCGCTTGGAGCAGGCGGAGGGCTACACCGTGGTGCTCACCGAAAGCCATCTGACCTATCTGAATGGGTCCGGTGCCGAGGTGAGCCGTTACGGCTGCTCCTACGCCGACGCCCTGATGCGTGTGGAGGGGAAATACGTGCTGGTGGCGGAGCAAAGCGGCGTGCGCCTGCATTTGAGCAACCGCAATAAAGTGCTCAAAGAGTGGGAGACCAAGCACGCCATCCGTGCGGTGTCCCTCAACGCTCAGGGTCAGTGTGCCGTGCTGACGGATGGCCCCCAGGGCTATCAGGTGCAGCTGTGCGTCTACGACGAGGAGGGCACGCTGCTCTATACGCGCAACATCAATCGCAACGCCATGGATGTGGCGCTGTCTCCCGACGGCTCCACCGTGAGCATCACCACCGTTGAGGCCACCAACGGCACGCTGAACACCCATTTGGAGGTCTTTTCCACCACCGCCAGCGGTGACGCGCTGTGTGACTATGTGGCGGAGGATATCCTCTTATATCGCATCGGCTATTTGTCGGGTGGTATGGTGGCGGCGGTGCACGAACAGGGCGTGGTGCTGATGGATCCCGCCAACGGCAAAACCACGGCCTATACCCCGGACCGTATGCGGGTGTTGGGTTACGCGATCAGCGGCAATTCCGTGGCGCTGGCTATGCGCCCTTACGGCGATACCGCCGGCGGCGAGGTGGCGGTGGTTTCCGCCTCGGGAGAGGAGTCTTGCTGCGTGGTGTTTAGCGGCGAGTTCCGCCATTTGTCCGGCTGTGACGGGCAGTACGCTCTGCTCACCGACGGGCATGCATATCTTTTCTCTGCCGACGGATTGGACGGCAGAGCGGCGGTCCCCGCCGACGGTCAGCAGGTGGTGAACGCCGCCGGTAAGGCCGTGGTGATGGGACGCAACCAGTTGCAGATGTTTACCGTCAAATGACGGATGGATTTTTACCTTAGGAGGTTGTCTGTATGTCTGTTTTGTTGGACGGATTGATGATTCTTCTGTTTGGCCTGTGTGCCTTGTCGGGCTGGCGCCGTGGGTTTATCAAAATGCTTAGCGGTCTGCTGGCTTTGGTGGTGGCCTCCTTGGCCTCTTCGGTGCTCAGCTCCCCCATTGCGGCGGCCATCGCGCCTCGTTCGCCGTTGCCCCCGGTGGTGGTGTCTCTGCTGTGCTCCATCGTGCTGTTTATTCTCAGTTATGCGCTGATGACCTTTATGCTTCGCACGCTGAACGTGGTGGCGAAGCTCCCGCTGCTGAAATTTGCCAACAAGGCGTTGGGTTTGGCGGTGGGTATGGCGTCGGGAATATTGTGGGTGCTGTTTGCCATGGGCGTGCTGTATACGCTGGCGTGGCTGGGCTGGATCCCCTTCTTGACGCCTGCCGTGATGGCGAAAACCCATTTGATTTCTTGGTTGAGCGGTCTGTTGCCCGCCATCGGATAAGCCGTCGGCGATCTCTGATCAACATTGAGGTGTATCATTCATGCAAATTTTAAACGTTACGTGGAAATGGAATGTTCCCAACGCCCTGTCGGTGCTGCGCATTTTGTTGGTGCCGGTGTTTTTGCTCCTATACCTGTCCCGTATGGACCAATGGGCCTTTGGCGTATTGGTGCTGTCGGGTGTGACGGATATGCTGGACGGCATTATCGCTCGCCGCTTCAACCAGATCACCGACTGCGGTAAGCTGCTGGACCCTCTGTCGGATAAGCTGACTCAGGTGGCGGTGGTGATCGCGCTGGCCACCCGTTATCAGGAATTGTTGCCGTTGGCGGTTTTGTGCTTTGTGAAAGAGCTGTGCCAGGCGATCGGCGGTGCCATTATGCTGAAACGGCAAAGTGCCGTTCGCGGCTCCAAATGGTTTGGCAAGGTGTCCACCGTGGTGTTTTACGCCAGTATGTCGGCGTTGGTGCTGTTTGATTTGTCCGGCCTGTTCCGTTGGCTGTTGGTGGCGTTGGCAGGCTCCTGTATGCTGGTGGCTTTCGTGGGCTATCTGCGCATTTTCGTTGAGGTATCCCGTGAGGGCAAGCCCGTATCTTCCGAAACGGAGAAAGGTTAATTATGGTACTGTGTTCAAGATGTAAACGGCGTCCTGCGGTGGTGTTTGTCACCCGCATGGATGCGAATAAAGAAAATCCCCAAAACGAGGGTTTCTGCCTCTCCTGCGCTAAGGAGCTGAATCTGCCCCCCGTCAACAAAATGCTGGAAAAGTTCGGCATCAGCGACGAGGATATGGAGCAGATGGAGGAGCAGATGACCGAAATGCTGGCCACCATGGAGGAGGACGGCGACATCGAAGGCTTTTCCCCCGGTGGGGCGGCCTCCTTCCCCTTCCTGCAAAATGTGTTTGGTGGCGACGCCCCCACTGAGGAGGGCAAAAAAGATAAGAAAGCAAAGGGCGAAAAGCCTGACAAGGGCGAAAAACCCATTCCGAAAGATAAACGACGCAAGCATCTCAACCTTTATTGCACCGACCTGACCGCCAAGGCCAGAGAGGGGCGTATGGACCCCACCGTGGGCCGTGAGCGAGAGATCTACCGTGTCACCCAAATTCTTTCTCGCCGCACCAAGACCAACCCCTGTCTGATCGGTGAGCCCGGCGTGGGCAAGACCGCCATCGCCGAGGGCTTGGCGATGCGCATCGCCCGTGGCGAGGTGCCGCCCCGCTTACAGGACAAAGAGGTGCATCTGCTGGACCTGACCGCTTTGGTGGCGGGCACCCAGTTCCGCGGCCAGTTTGAAAGCCGCATTAAAGGGCTCATTGACGAGGTGCGTGAGGCGGGCAACATCATCCTGTTTATTGACGAGGTGCACAATCTGGTGGGCACCGGCGACGCCGAGGGCAGTATGTCTGCCGCCAACATCCTCAAACCCGCTCTGTCTCGCGGCGAGTTGCAGGTCATCGGCGCCACCACCTTTAACGAATACCGCAAGCATATCGAAAAGGATTCCGCTTTGGAGCGCCGCTTCCAGCCGGTGACGGTGGAGGAGCCTTCTTTGCAGGCCGCCTATGAGATTCTCTTGGGTGTTCGCGCCTATTACGAGGCGTATCATGGCGTCACCGTGTCCGACACCCTGCTGCGACAGGCGGTGGTGTTGTCTGAGCGGTACATCACCGACCGCTTCCTGCCGGACAAGGCCATCGACTTAGTCGACGAGGCCTGCGCCGCCACGGCTCTTGCAAAAAAAAAAGCGGACGAGTACGCCGCATACCAAAAGGAACAGAAACGTCTCAGCGAGGAAGAGGAAGCCCAAATGGCCGCTGAGGCCATCGACTATGAGGCGCTGGCCAACACCCGCGCGGAGTTGGCTAAGGTGCAGCAGCAATCGGACGCCATCCGCGCCGAGGCTACCGCCGCCCCCGTGACAGAGGAGGCGCTGGCTAAGGTGATCGAGCTGTGGACCGGCGTGCCTGCCTCTAAGGTACAGGAGAGCGAGCTGGGTCGTCTCAGCAAGCTGGAGGATGCCCTGCGTGCCCGTGTCATCGGGCAGGAGGAGGCGGTGCAGGCGGTAGCCGCCGCCATCCGCCGCAGTCGGGTGCAGATCAGCCCCCGCCGCCGTCCCGCTTCCTTCATCTTCGTGGGCTCCACCGGCGTGGGCAAGACCGAGCTGGTGAAGGTGCTGGCCACCCAGTTGTTCGACACCCCCGAAACGCTGATTCGCTTGGATATGTCCGAGTTTATGGAGAAGCACGCGGTGTCCCGCATCATCGGCTCGCCCCCCGGCTACGTGGGCTATGACGAGGCGGGTCAGCTCACCGAAAAGGTGCGCCGCAAGCCCTATTCCGTCATCCTGTTTGACGAGATTGAAAAGGCTCACCCCGATGTGCTGAATATCCTGTTGCAAATTTTGGATGAGGGTCGTGTCACCGACGCCCACGGTCGCGTGGTGAATTTTGAAAACACCGTCATCGTGATGACCTCCAACGCCGGCAGCAATCTGAAAGACAGCCTGATGGGCTTCGGTCAGACCCAGGCAGAGGCGGCAAAAGAAAAAGCCGTCAAGGCCCTGTCGGATTTCCTGCGCCCCGAGTTTATCGGCCGTGTGGACGAGGTGGTGTTCTTCCGCCCCCTGTCTAAGGAGGACTATGTGGAGATTGCTCGCCTGATGCTGAATGAATTGGTGGAGCCGTTGTCCGACCGTGGCATCACTTTGCGTTTCAGCGAGGCGGCCCTGTCCGCCCTCGCCACCGCCGCCCACGGCGGCAAGCGTGGCGCCCGTGACCTGCGTAACGTCATCCGCCGTCAGGTGGAGAACGAGCTGGCCGCTGAGATCGTTGCCCGTTACGAGATTCCCCCCTCTGTGGTGGAGATCGACGCCAACGCCGACGGCACCGGCGTCACCCTCAAATACAGCTAAACAAAAAGGACACCCTCACGGGTGTCCTTTTTAAGGTTTTATCACGCAGCGGTTTGATGTCTGACGATGTAGGAGTTTCCTAAAACATTTAACTTAGCTAAACGCGAAAAATACTGTATCACATTGGGAGCACCATTGGGAAAGTAGCATAGTTCCCAAGCAATAGAAGAAGTCCCGTGGTTGTCATCAGACTCAGAGGATAATGTCACCGTCTGGAGATTTCCAAACCCATCGTAAATGTAACTGTATGCACCCAGCAGATGGTTGCTGTCACTATATTCTTCACGCAGTAATTTGCCGTTTTCGTCGTAGATGATGTGGATGGTGTGCTGATTGCCTTCTTCGTCGGTGTATTTTTCACTTTTTGGATAGCCGTTTTCGTCGTAGGCGAAAATGTACTTTTCATACATGTTATTATTTGAGAAAGACTCCACGGTTAATAAATTGCCTTTCTGATCGTAGGTGCAGATTTTTCGTTGAAAGAAATTTCCGTTGGAGGTGCACTCTTCGGACAGTTGGTTGCCGTTTGTGTCGTACGTGTAGGCGTATGTCAACTCGAAACCGCTATCAGAGGTACATACATTTGTTAACACATTGCCATATTTATCATGCGTGTAGGTGTTTTTAGTCCAACCGCCATCCGAGTTATTCATTTTTATCATTACACAATCATTGTTTTCATTGTAGGTATAGGTATGGGTGATGGTACTGCAATCGCCGTCAGAGTTGATTGTTTCCTTCGATAAAACATTGCCGTCGTCATTGCAGGTGATGGTTTCGTACTGACTGCCGTATGCAAAAAACGCCGTATTATGGTCAGAATTGTAGGTGAAAGTGAGTGTGCGAGACGTCTGTTCGTCTGAATAAATCGTTTTTGTCGGCACGAAAACCAGTTTGTTGCGTAAGGCAACGGCATCGTCATTTTCTGTGTCCATAAGTAACGCATAGGCCTGCTCATATTCTCCTTGATCAATAAGTGCTTGGGCTTGCGCTACTGCGTTGTTGGCAGTGTTTTTGTGTTCATCGATTTGATCGCTTTTTTGTGAAGGGATGTTTTCGCAAGCGCACAGACCGCACAGCATTGCCGTCGCCAACAGCAGAGCAAAAATATTTTTCAACATTTTCTTGGTCATTTCCATCACCTCGTTTGATATTAACCTGAAATAGGTTAAATAAACTATAACCTATTTCAGGTTAAAAGTCAACAATCTGTTTCAGGTTAGGGTAAACTGTGGTTGAGGTGATAATATGTACAAACGGTTACGCGACCTACGCGAGGACAGCGATATGACCCAAACCCAGTTGGCTAAGTTGTTGGGAATGTCCCAGACGGGCTATTCCAAATACGAAACGGGGGAAAACGATATCCCTACCCAGATTTTAATCAAGTTAGCCGATTTGTACGATACCTCCGTCGACTATATATTGGGCCGCACCAACGACCGCTGACACCCTCCGCGCAGGAGGGTGTTTTTGTTTTTGGTGTTGGTTGAAGAGAGCGCATAAACAAAAAGGACACCCTCACGGGTGTCCTTTTTTCAATCTTCGGTTATCTCAAACAGATCGTTGGGCGTGCAATCAAACAACTGGCACAATGTTTCGATGTTTTCATAGCGAATGGACTTGGTTTCGTTGTTCACCATACGGTTGAAGTTTTGATAGCTCATACCTAATTGTTTATACAGCCAATATTTGGTCTTGCCGTGCTTTTCCAACAACGCTAACACATTTAATGTAATCATAAGATATTTCTCCGTTACTTATATTTTGATGAGATAATATCCTATTTTTGCTCTTTACATATAGACTAATACATTATATAATGTAAACGTTATATTGATCGTGGAGGTTTGTATGATTATGGATGTGACTGGGGTAGAGTTGACCCCGGGTAAGGGTGGCGTGGATTGTTTAGGCAATGGTAAGCACGTCGGTGCAGATGGCGCGCCGATACCCTGTTGCTGTGACGAATGTGACTATTTGATGTGTTGTTGCGGGATGTGTGACTGTGCGGGATGCGACGATGAGGAACGTCCGCGAACACAGAATTAAAAAAGACGCGAGAGTTTTCACTCTCGCGTCTTTTTATACGTCTTAATGCTTGCCTTTGTTTCGCTTGTTTAAGGAAATGATGAGAATCACTACAAAGGTCAGCACCACCACGGCGCCGATGCCGATCATGGCATAAAGCCACACCTGACGGTGTTGGACAAGGAAAGAACCCAGGGAAAACGCGGAGCCTTTCGCGTTGGCTTCTTTCGCGTCGGTTTTCTTGGTGGCGGTGACACGGGTGGGCTTGTTAGTGGCGGTGGGGGAGACGACCCCCTCGCCGCCCGGGGTGGCGTGATATCGTTGGAGGCTACCCTCTTTTTTATCATAGGTATACCATCCGGCCACGCCCTTTTCGGGTGCCGCCCAAAGGATATAGAAATCCGCCAGGGAAGCGTCCTCATACACGTAAGCGCTGACGTAGTTGCCGTCAAAAAACAGCGTACCCTCGGTGGTGCCTGCGGGGGCGATATGCTCAGCCGGCAGGTCAAACAGCAGGTAGGCGTTGTTTTTCACGCTCATACACAAATAGCGGGTGAAGGCATCGGCGGCGGCATCGTAGATGTAAAAGCCGTTGCCGATCTTGTCCTCCGCGGTGAGATACAGCAGGGTCATCTCCGTGTCACGGTTGACGGCGGCGGGCACTTCTATGTCGTTAATGGTGATGTTGCTCCAAACGAAGCCGTTGGGCAGATCCACGGCGGCCTGGGTGTCCAGAATGGTCATGGTCTTGCCGCCCACCTCCACGTCCAAGGCGTCCTCAGGGGGCAGGGTGGGTCTGGTGCCTGTGGGGGTGGTGGAGCCGCTGCCGGTGGAGCCGGTGGTGCTGGGTGCCGCCGCACGGGTGATCACCACCGTGTATTTTTTGGTGGTGCCGTTGGGGGCGGTGACGGTGATGACGCGGGTGTTTTTGCCCACCTCCACGGCGTTTTTGCCGCTGATGGAGGTTTTGGCACCGCTGTGTTCGGGGGTGGGCACCAGCGACACGGATTTCACGCTGTTGGCCACCGTGATTTTATATTCTGTCACGTCGGGGTCAAATTTGGGGGTCAGCGTGCCCTTGGAGGGCACCAGCGATTTCAGGTTGGCGTTGCCCGACAGGGTGGGGTTGCTGGCGGTGACGGTGACACTTCCCGAAGGAGAGCCCAGGGAGGCATAGTCGGTGTCGTTGACGAACTCCTCGGTGGCCACCGTAAAGTTGCAACTGCCGGGGGCGTCGGATTTGAATGTGAAAGAGACGGTCGCAGAGGTGGGAGCCTGCGCGGTGGTGGGGGTATAGACAAAGCGCATTTTTCCGGCTCCGCCGTTCACCTGCACGTCGTTTCCGGAGAAGGAAACGTAGGAGAACACGTTGGTGTCGTAGGATAGGCTGCCGATGACGCCGCCGATGGTCTGACCGTCGCCGTCATATTTGAGGGTGACGGTCACGTTCTGTCCCACGGTCACGGTGGAGGCAGAGGCGCTGACCGATAGGTTGGCGGCGGCGCTGACGGGCGTGGTGGGCAGCAGTCCCATCAACAGCAGGCAAATCATACAGATGCTGATCAGACGTTTCATTGTGAAGCCTCTCCTTTCTTAGGTTGTAGGCTGGTGGATAGACCCAGTATGTATTTTTGAATCATACGCAGGTCAATGGTGGATGCTTTGCTGTCGCTGTTGACGTCAGCGGCGGTAAGGGGAAGGCCTTCGATGACGGCGGTTTCCAAAATGTGCTTTTGGATCATGCGCAGATCGATGGTGGAGATCTTGCCGTCTCCGTTCACGTCGCCGTAGATGAGCACCGGGATGCTTTGGCACTCCTTGCCGTCGTTGTCGTACACTTTCAGCGTATCGCCGGTGACGAGGGTGCCCTCCGCCTTCTCGGTGGTGCCGTCGGCGGCGAACACCTTGGCGGTGCCGTCCTTAACGGCCAGCGCGGCGATAAAGTCGGCGATGGTGGTCTGGGGCTCCACACCCGTCACGGTGTCACCGATGGTATAGGTGTTACCGGTGATGGAGGGGGTGGGGGTGACCGGCGGCTCGGGAGGTTGCGGTGGATCGACGGGGGGATCCGGCGGCTCCGGCACGTCCGCCTCGCAGAACACCGAGATGGTGTAGGTGCGCGTTTGCCCGCTGGTGGCGGTGACGGTGACGGGCAGCAGATTTTCACCGGTATGTAACTGGATGGTGCCGGTGCCTGTTACCGCGACGTCTTCGCTGTTGGGGGTGGCGGTGATGGTGATCGCGGTGGTTTCCTTGGTCACCTCCACGGCGTATTCCATGGTGTAGCGATCAAAAGTGGGGGTGAGTGCGAATCCCTCCACCGTCAGGCTGTCCAAAAAGTTGTTGTTGTTACCCGTTTCGGAGGGCTTGGGGGCGGGGGCTTCGGGCATCTCCTTGTAAACGGGGATGACGAAGGTCATGCCGCCTGCCAGCTCTTCCGCCGTCGCTTTTCTGGAACGGATCAAACTTTCGGAGGTGGGGGCGTTGATGTTGGACATATATTGGTGGTTGTAGAGGTTTTCTCCCGCTACGTTAAATTTTTGGAAATAGGTGGTGTTTTGCTGCTTATGGATGTAGTTCTTACCCAAGAACTGTGCACTGCCCAGAATGCACTTGTAGGGGGAATCCCATCCCTGCCGCTTGGCATAGATGGCACCGTTGGTGACGGCACCGTGATAGCTGCCGTATTGGCTGCCGGCGTAGGCACCGATGTTGAAGAAGTTGTAGTAGCCCTTATAGCTGATGCCGTCGTCGCCGATCCAGGTACCGTCGATCTTGCTGCCCTCTTGGGTCATGCGGGTGGCGAGGAAATAGGCGCTGACGTTGGCGTCCTTGGCGGCTTTCATCACGTCGGAGGCGTAGCCGTCGTATTTGGTGGGCAGGATGGCCTGCACCCCGGTCAGGGTATGCTTGTCCGAGTAGAGCTGATCTTCAAATTGGAAGACGTAGGTGAAGTCGAGGAAGTTGCGAGGGTCCATGAAGTAGGCGGTGATCTCCGCGGTGGGGGTCACCCATCCGCCGGAGTCCATCTCCACATACTGGTTGGTTTTCCAGTTATAGGCGCCGTATTCCATGGACAGCCACGCCTCGGGATAGTCGTTGACGTTCAGCGAGTTTTTCAGCACCTCGCTTTCGGCGGCCACCGCCTCGGCAAAGGTCATGGGAAGAAGCTTCGCCTCAAACACCCAGTTGGGATAGTGGGCATAAAGGATGCGCAACGCCGCCTTGTAGTCCTCAGGGAAGCCTTGGGCGGTGAGGTGAGCCTCAAAGGCTTCGTCGGTCTCATAGGTTTTGTTGATGCGGATATAGGCGGGGTTGCACCAGCCGGTGATGTTGTTGTGGGTGAGCACTTGATACCATTGTCCATCGTCGGATACGCCGAGGATGGTCACCACGTCGCCGTTAGACAGCTTGTCCAGCACTTTGCCTTCGGCGTCAGCGATGCGCCGCACGTACAGTTTGCTGCCTTCGCTGAGCTTGTGAACGGTGCCGGTGGAGCCTTCGGCAGGCGGCGTGGGTGGCGTTGGCGGTGTAACCGGGGTGTCGATGCGGATAAAGTCGGAGCGGCACCAGCCCTCCAAGCCGCCGGCACTGCGGATCTGATACCACACGTAGCCGTCGGAGGCGGTGTCGGAGGTGGCAAGGATGGTTACCGCGTCGCCGTTATACAACTGACCCACTACGTCGCCGTCCACCGGTGCGCTTCGCACACGCAGGGGGACGCCTTCGTTCAGGCCGTATACCGTGCCGGTGGTGGATCCTTCCGCGAAAGCGGCATAGGGCGCGGCGGTTAGAAACAGGCACAGGCACAGCAGTGTTGCCAACAGGCGTTTTTTCATCGCGATAACCTCCTTTCTTTAAACGATCAGGTCAAATTTCCATACCGAAACAGCACGTATCCGTCGGTTTTCTCTATTGCCGCCTCGATTTGGCGGGGGATGATGTTCTCGTCGGTGGCCCATTCGTCGGCTCCCGTCCCCGCATAGGGGTCGTGAGCCAGTCCCACCTTGTACAGCGCCAGCCCGATATACAGCTTGACGCCATCGCGTCTGGGCAGAGCCGCCCACGTCTCCAACAGTGACAGAAACGGCTTGGTCTGGTGGCGAAAACCGGTGTAGAGCTGGGGGCAAATGTAGTCGATGTATCCCGGCTCGGTCATCCAACGGGCGACATCAGCATAGGCCACCGTGCGGTTTCTCTCTATGTCGGCGGCGGGGCTGATGCCGAACACCTTGCCCCGCTGATGGCACAGGCCGTATACGCCGCTGACCAACGCGTCCACCTGGGTTTGCCGCCAGGCGGTTACGTCTGTGTCGGGTGGGATGTTTTCAAAAGGCTCTCCTTTTTTTGCCATCCCCGCAGGGTAAAAATAGTCGTCAAAGTGGATACCGTCCACGTCGTAACGGTCCAAAATTTCCCGCACGCCGTCCAGTACGCTTTGCCGTGCGGTGGGGTTGGCAGGGTCGAGATACCAAGTGCCGCTTTTTTCAAACGCGGTCTCGGCAGGGGTGTCCCCCAAGCGATAGGGGTTGATCCAGGCGTGTAGCGCCAATCCTTTTTCGTGAGCTGTTTCCACGGCTTGGGCCAACGGGTCGAACCCCGCCTCCATCACGGCTCTTGCCGCCGTGGCGGCAGGCCACACCGCCGAGGGATAATAGGCGTCGCCGTGGGCGCGCACGTGGAAAAAGACGGTGTTCAGCCCCTCTGCCGCACAGCGCTCCATGGCGTGTCGGATGGATGCGGCGGCTTGGTCGGGGGAGGCGTCCAGCATCTCGTCCAATTCGATATAGGAGAGCCAGACCCCCCGCATGCCGCTTTCTGTCGGCGGTGGTGCAGAGGGGGTGGGGGTGTCGGGCGTCTTGCGGCGGCATCCTCCGCACAACAGCAGGACACAGCAGCCGAGGGTGGCCCAACGGCAAAATTTCCCCTTATACCTTTTTATTCTACAAAAAAACACACGAAAGGTCAAGAGCAAACGTGATATTGCCAACATTTAACAACCTCTTTTCTTTTGGATGAGAATGTGGTATGATGGTGGGGCAAAGGAGGCGATGGTTTTGAAATTGTCTATCCAATGGTCTTTGGCGTGGCTGATCGCGGTTAGCATTATGGCGGTTGCGGTCACGGTGTGGGATAAGCGGCGAGCCCGCAAACAGGCTTGGCGGGTGCCGGAACGCACCCTCTGGCTGGTGTCGGTGTTGGGCGGCTCGGTGGCCACCTATTTGACCATGCGGGTGATCCGCCACAAGACGCTGCACCGCCGCTTTATGTGGGGCTTGCCGCTGCTGATGGAGGTTCAAGCGGCACTTCTGTTTCTGTTGTGCTACAAAAAGTGCATTATCTTCACATAAAATATCAAAAACTATTGACAAACGACACAATATATAGTATGCTATGTGCAAAGTAGTCACTATTTGGAGTGGGTGAAATGCAACGTTGGCGTGTAATAGAGGGGGAATGTACGACACAGGGGGCCGAGGGCTACCCTGTGTTTGGCGTGCAAGCCACCCTGCCCGACGGCATCGTATGGTCTTGGGAGGATGTGGACGCCGATCCTGCCGTGGCGGAAGAACTGGCCTGCCGTTTGCAGGTGATGCAGCCCGAAAAATGCCATTTTGAGGATTTGGTGTTGGATTTTATTGAGGAGATGGCAGGGAAAGTGTGAAAAATCCCTTGATTTTGTCGATTTGGTGTGCTATGATACAATATGTAGTATTATTGGATGGAATTTTTCATCCCACACCACAACGCCGATGAGGAGGGACCCTATTATGAAATGCCCCTTTTGCGGACAGACCGACAGCCGCGTGATCGATTCCCGTCCGACGGATGAGGACAGCCGTATTCGTCGCCGCCGCGAGTGCATCCAGTGCGGCAAGCGCTTCACCACCTACGAGGTGGTGGAGAATCTTCCCATCGTGGTGGTGAAGAAGGACAAGTCTCGTGAGCCCTTTGACCGCAACAAGGTGCTCAGTGGCCTGCTCCGCGCCTGCGAGAAGCGCCCGGTTTCCCTGGATCGGTTGGAGAAGGCGGTGGACGACATCGAGGCCACCATCCAGAACAGCTTAGAGCGTGAGGTGTCCACCCACAAGATCGGCGAATACGTGATGGAGCAGTTGATGGACATCGACGATGTGGCGTATATCCGCTTTGCCTCCGTTTATCGCCAGTTTAAGGACATCCAGTCCTTCCACGATGCCATCCGCAAGCTGATGGATGAGGAAGGCGTAGAATAAGCACTTACAGCGACCGTTTACCGTCGGTAAACGGTCGCTTTTTCAAGAAAAGAGGTGAAACCGTGGCCTATCTCAGCGTACAACAACTGGATAAATATTTTGGCGAGCGCGCCCTGTTCACCGATCTCTCCTTCGAGGTGGGGGAGCACGACAAGATCGGTCTTGTGGGCGACAACGGCTGCGGCAAGTCTACTCTCCTGCGCATTTTGATGGGGGAGGACACCGACTACGGCGGCACGGTGGTGAAATACCGTGACACCGCCATCGGCTATATGGAGCAGCACACCTGCCGCGAGGCAAGCCGCACCCTGTTTGACGAGGTGCAGAGCGTCTTTGCCCCCGTGATGGCGGTGGAGCAGGAGCTGGCCACGGTGAACATCGCCCTCTCCCGGGGCAATCCCACCCCCGAACTGCTGGATCGCCAGCATACCCTGCGTGAGAAGTTCGAGTCTATGGGTGGCCTGTACTATAAGAGCCGCGTGCGTGCCACCCTGCTGGGTCTGGGCTTCCCCGAGTCTGCCTTCACCACCCCCGTTGGCGTGTTGTCCGGCGGTCAGCGGAGCAAGGCGGCGATGGGACGCCTGCTGTTGGCACAGACCAACCTGCTTCTCCTCGACGAGCCCACCAACCACCTGGACATCCCCTCGGTGGAGTGGTTGGAGGAGTATTTGCAGGAGTATGCCGGCGCCGTCATCGTCATCTCCCACGACCGCTATTTTCTGGACAAGGTCACCAACAAGACCATGGAGCTGAAAAATGGTCGTCTGTATGTGACAAACGGCAACTATTCCTATCATAAAGAACAGCGGGAAAAGGACCGCGAAATTGAATTAAAACACTACAAGACCGCTATGCAGGAGATTCGCCACATCGAGGAGAACATCACCCTGCTCAAGCAGTGGAATCGGGAAAAGAGCATCAAACAGGCGGAAAGCCGCCAAAAGCGGGTGGATCGCCTGCGGGAGAATTTGGTGGACCCCGAAAAGGACAACGCCGTGGTGAAATTCACCTTTGAGGCGGGTCAGGTCAGCGGCAACGAGGTGCTGGTGGCACGGGATTTGTCCAAGTCCTTCGACCGCCCATTGTTTAGGAACGCCAACCTGGACGTGATGCGTGGCGACCGTTTATTTGTCTTGGGCCCCAACGGTTGCGGCAAGACCACCCTGCTGAAGATCCTCACCGATCGCCTTTCCTCCGACAGCGGTTTTATCCGCCTCGGTGCCAAGGTCACCATCGGCTACTACGATCAGGTGCAGCAGGGGCTGGACGAGAAAAAGACCGCCTTGCAGGAACTGTGGGACGCCTATCCGCTCAAAACCGAAACCGAACTGCGGTGTGCCATGGCCACCTTCCTGTTCCGCGGTGACGATGTGTTCAAGCCCATCGGGGTGATGAGCGGCGGCGAGCGTGCTCGCCTGCTGCTGCTGAAACTGATGCTGGCAGGGGACAATTTCCTGCTCCTTGACGAGCCCACCAACCATCTGGACATCGCCTCCCGCGAGGCGTTGGAGGATGCCCTGTCCGGCTATGACGGCACCATCTTGGCGGTGTCCCACGACCGCTATTTCATCAATCGGATGGCAGGTCGCGTGGTCTGCCTGACCCCCGATGGTATCGAGCAGGTGGGTGGCGATTACGATGCTTACGCGGCCAAGCGCCGCATGGAGACCGCCCCGCCTCCCGCCCCCAAAGCCCCCTCGAACAACACCTACAAGCAGCGCAAGGAGCGGGAGAGTGCCATCCGCCGTCTGACCACCGCCGTTCGCCGTGCGGAGGAGGCGGTTGCTGCGTTGGAGGAGGAAATTGCCGCCCTGAACGCGCAGTTGGCCGACCCCGCCACCGCCGCGGATTATGAACTGCTCACCTCCCTCACCGCCGCATTGGATGAGAAGAACGAGGCGCTGACGGCGCAGATGGAAACGTGGGAGCAAACCCAGCTGGAACTGGAATCCCTCACAAATGAAAATGGCGGTTGACAAAACCACTTTAAAGTGTTAAACTGTTAACAACCCCCAAAACTCCTGTCCCACTGGGGCGGGAGTTTTCCGCTTTTTCATCCATCGCACTGCCTCTCGCCTCCCCTTGTCAGGGGAGGTGGCAAAGCCGCAGGCTTTGACGGAGGGGTAGTTCCCATCCTCTGTGAAAGGACGATTTATATGGGCATAATTCGATGGCGGAGAATCAATCTGATCACGTAATATTATAATGTATTATATAGGAGGAACAGATTATGATTCTCAATGGCGTTGATTTTGAAACTTACTTTAAAAACTATCCCGACGAAAACGGCTATTTCGGCCCTTACGGCGGCGCGTATATCAGTGAGGAACTGAAAGAGGCGATGAAGGAGATCTCCACCGCCTATTTCACCATCGCTCAGTCCCGCCAGTTCATTGCCGAGCTGCGCCGCATCCGCAAGGAGTTTCAGGGTCGCCCCACCCCCGTCAGCCATCTGGAGCGCCTGTCCAATAAGTTGGGTAATGTCCAGCTGTACGTCAAGCGCGAGGATCTGAACCACACCGGCGCCCACAAGCTGAATCACTGCATGGGCGAGGTGTTGCTGGCCAAGTATATGGGCAAGAATAAGGTCATCGCCGAGACCGGCGCCGGTCAGCACGGCGTGGCGATGGCTACCGCCGCCGCCTACTTCGGTATGAAGTGCGATATTTACATGGGCACCGAGGATATCAAGAAACAAGCCCCCAACGTAGCGCGCATGAAGATTCTGGGCGCTAACGTGGTGGAGGTCACCGAGGGGCAGGCCACCCTGAAAGAGGCGGTGGACGCCGCTTTTGCCGCCTATGCCCGCGAGTATAAGGACTGCATCTATTGCATCGGCTCGGTGGTGGGTCCCCATCCCTTCCCCATGATGGTGCGGGATTTCCAGCACGTGGTGGGCGAGGAAGCCCGCGCTCAGTTTGTGGAGATGACCGGCCACCTGCCGGATGCCATCGTTGCCTGCGTGGGCGGCGGCTCCAACGCGGCGGGTTTCTTCTCCGGCTTCCTCAATGACCCCGTGGACATCTATGGTATCGAGCCTCTGGGTCGCGGTACCGCCTTGGGCGACCACGCCGCCTCTCTGCAGTATGGCACCGAGGGTGTGATGCACGGCTTCAATAGTATTATGTTAAAGGATGAAAATGGTGACCCTGCTCCCGTCTATTCGGTGGCCAGCGGTCTGGATTATCCCTCTTCCGGTCCTGAGCACGCCTTCTTGCACACCCTTGGCCGCGTCAAGTACGACGTGGTCAATGACGACGACACCATCGACGCTTTCTTCGAGCTGTCCCGTCAGGAGGGTATTATCCCCGCCATCGAGAGCGCTCACGCCGTTGCCTACGGTATCAAGTTGGCGCAGCGTATGGGCAAGGGTTCTGTGCTGATCAATCTGTCGGGTCGCGGTGATAAGGATATGGATTATATCATCGAAAAGTACGGAATTCGTTGATTTTAGGCCGTTTTTCATCCGCCTCTCCCTTGATTTTACAGGGGAGAGGCGGTTCTTTTTCGCCAATATAAAAATCCAACGAAAATAGTGTTAAAAAATATCAAAAATATTTAAAAAAGCTGTTGACAAAAGGGAATGATGGTGGTATTATAGCAAAGCTGTCTGCGAGAGAGCGATAGCTTAAGCGAGCGAACAGCACCGCAAATAGCTGCGGTTTCGCGATAGCGAAATGCCGGTCGTTTAGACTGGCAAGCAGGTATTTGACCGACTTGGCCGATAGGCCAATGTCGAGAGGACCTTGAAAATTAAACAGTGTAAGACAAGAACGAAAACACACACAATACCCGTTAATTCTTACTCAGTATGAGAAGAATCCGGAAACAAGAAATTGTTTTCAAAACAGACGCCAAAGAGCGTCATGAGTTACAAACTCAAAACATGATTAGTACAGCCGAAAGGTTGTGTTAATACCATTTTTGAGAGTTTGATCCTGGCTCAGGAC
>JAFQGI010000037.1 GCA_017415515.1 Clostridia bacterium
AGGAGCAGTACCTCTCGGCCCCCCTTGTCAGGGGGGCTGTCTGTGGCTGTGCCACAGACTGGGGGGTAGTCGAATAAACACTACCCCTCCGCCTCGCATTCGCTCGGCACCTCCCCTGACAAGGGGAGGCAAGACAAGGTTAGCACGTAACCTCTTACTTTTTCTTTCTCTTAAACAGATGCTCCGGCACGGGGTCGTAGCCGCCGTGACAGAGGGGGTTGCAACGAAGCACCCGCCAAACAGCCAACCCCAGACCCACGATGGCGCCGTAACGTTGCAGCGCCTCCACCGCATAGGCGGAGCAGGTGGGCACAAAGCGGCAGTTGCCCCGATGGTTGCGGGGCACGCTCTTTTGATACAGCCGCACCAGGCCGATGAGCCAGGTGCTGGGCAACAACCAACGCCACTTCATTCCGCCATCACGCCCAACTGTTTGAGATGCCGTTCGATGACGGGGGTGAGCTGGGTGCTTTTCATCTCCGGGGTGCGGGTGCGGGCCACGAATACGATGTCATAGCCCCCAATCTGAGAAATCAGCGGGCGTAAACCCTCGCGGATGACACGGCGGGCACGGCTGCGCTTGACGGCACAGCCCACCTTTTTGCCGGTGGTGATGCCCACGCGGGGATAACCCAAGCGATTGGGACGCACATAGGTCACCAACCCCGTATGCACCTGCGATTTGCCGCGGTAATACAGGGTACGGAAATCCTTGTTTTCACATAGCGTTACCCAAGTAGCCATAGACAATCCTCTTTGCCAAAGTTTTGCACCCTTAGGGTGGTGAAATAAATCCGTAATCCGCCTCAAAGCGAATGCTTTGAGGTCGAAGATTTTAGAATGAGGGGATTTGTGCTCAATCAAGGCAAAAGCGGAACAAATACTGTATGTATTTGTGAGCATTTTAACGCAGATTGAGTGCAAAGACACCATTCTAAAACGGTTTCGGGTTTATTGAGTCACCCTCATCACAATAAAAAAAGCCACGATCGTATCGTGGCCTCTTTTTCTTAGTGGGTCAGACGAGCTCTGCCCTTTGCTCTTCTGCGAGCCAGAACCTTGCGGCCGTTGGCAGTAGCCATTCTCTTACGGAAACCATGCTCCATCTTGCGATGACGCTTTTTGGGCTGATAAGTACGGAACATACCTTTGCTCCCCCTTTCAATCAATCAAAGTGGTGCTGTAAAAGTGCGCAAACACACGTATACAGCCTAACAATGTGATATTATATACCAACTTGTCCGCAAAAGTCAAGTGAAAATTCCCAGAGAATGCGGATTTTTCCATGTTTTTTTCGCGTCTTGTGGTAAAGTTTTCCACCAAACACAAGATATTGTGTATAATTGGGAATGAGGAATGAGAAATGAGGAATGACCTGAGTGGGGTGTGGAAGAAAAGGGCGAAGAAAACGGCAATGGCGTCACAATCGGTGGACGCGATCCCGGATTGCCGTGTCAAAACCGTCCTCATTTTACTCTGTCAAGACTTCACCACCCCATCTGTATGAAAAACGGCGGGTTTTTGCCCTCAAAAACGCCCCAAATCGGCGTTTTTGGGATAGAGGTAGACGTTGTATTAGAAAATTCAAAAAAATTTGCCAAAATAGGCTAAAAAACATTGAAAAAATATCTTCTATATGTTACAATATTTATATATGGGGGAATAGCCCCTTTTACAGAATTTTCCTGTTTTTTTCACATCGAAAAGAGCGATAAAGTAAGGAGAAATAACGCTATGGATACGGTCAATCAGATATGGGATCAGGTGCTGGAATACATCCGGCCTAAGCTGAGCCAGATCGCCTTTGACATTTACATCAAATGCATGGAGCCCAAAAACATTGAGGACGGCGAGATGGTGGTGACGGTACGCACCGACTTTCTCAAAACCAACATTGTCGAGCTGTACAGCGAAATGCTGTTAGAGGCGTTGCGTGTCACCCTGGGCATCCCCCTGGGCCTGCGGATCGTATCGCTGGAAACCAACGTCGATGACCCCGGCACGGTGGCCGCCCTGCCCATTCAGGGCAACGGTTTCCCCACCACTCTGGCCGACGAGGAATTCACCTTTGAAAATTTCGTGGTGGGCAAGCAGAACAACTTTGCCTATGCCGCCTGTCAGGCGGTGGCGGAGAAGCCTGCCACCCTCTACAACCCCTTGTTCATCCACGGCGGCTCCGGCTTGGGTAAGACCCACCTGCTGTGCGCCATCTGCAAAGAATTGCAGAAAAAGAATCCCCGTGCCCGCATTCTCTACACCAAGGGCGAGACCATGACCAACGAGCTGATCGAGGCCATCCACAACGGCACCACCGCCGAATTCCGCGCCAAATACCGTCAGGTGGACGTGCTGCTGGTGGACGACATCCAGTTTATCGGCGGCAAGGCCGCCACCCAGGAGGAGTTTTTCCACACCTTCGACCATCTCCATTCCAACGGCAAGCAGATCGTGCTGACCAGCGACCGTCCCCCCCGGGAGATCGCCACCTTGGAGGAGCGGTTGCAGAGCCGTTTCGTGATGGGTCTGACGGCGGATATTCAGCCCCCCGATTTGGAGACCCGCGTGGCCATCATCCGCCGCAAGGCGCAGATGCTGGATCTGCCCATCCCCGACGACGTGGCCATGTACATCGCCAACCAGTTAAAGAGCAACGTCCGTCAGCTGGAGGGTGTGGTGAAGCGGATGAAAGCCCAATATCTGCTGGGCGGCGAGCAGCCCGGCATTATGGCGGCGCAAAACGCCATCCGTGACATCCGCAACGACAACCAGCCGGTGCCCATCACGGTGGAGCGCATCATCACCGAGGTGGCCCGCACCATGAACGTCAACCCCGAGGACATCCGCTCCAACAAGCAATCCTCCCCCATCAGTAAGGCCCGGCAGATGGCGGCCTACGTGGTGCGCACCATCACCAACCTGCCCATGAAATCCATCGGCGAAGAATTCGGCGGCCGTGACCACACCACCATCGTCTATGCCATCCAACAGGTGGAAAAGAAGATGGACCGTGACCCCGCCTTCCGCAACATGGTAAACGATATTATCAAAAACATCAGCGATTCTTGAGGCGGCTTTTAGTAAGTACGCATTCCAATTTTCGTTGCCGCCTCTCGAATATGGCTGACGCCATATTCCCAAATTTCAGCTTTTTTGAATCGGCAACGCTCGTAGAAGGATGACATCCTCTGCATTCTACCACGCAACCGGGTTTGACATAGCGAGTGCGTGAACGCAGATTGCCGACAACGTGGCTAACATTTCACACAAAAAAAACCTCGGTTGCCTGATGGTACACCGTCAGGCAGCCTGCCTTTATTAATTAAATACCTTATTTATATAGCCCCTCACAGAAGATTTTAACCATTTTTTCACATTCCACTCACCGTCTTTCACAGACGGGTGGAAAAGGAAAAATACCCCGCACATTTTCCCCATCCTTGCACCGGAAGGTGTGAAAGATTCAGAGCCTATAAACGGCTTGATTGCAAGCTGTGACACAATCTTTCACACATTCACAGCCCCTACTGCAACTACTGAAAAATAGTATTTATTATCTTGTATATTCTGAATTAAAGGTGGTTTTCGTATGAACATTCTCTGCAACAAAGTGGAACTGATTGAAGCGGTGGGTAACGTACAGCGTGCCGTTTCCACCAAGGCCAGCCTGCCGGCGCTGGAGGGTATCCTTCTGCGGGCACAGGGCAGCACCCTGTATCTGGCCGGCTTTGATATGGAGTTGGGTATCTCCACCACCATCCCCGCCCAGGTGAACCGCCCCGGTGAGATCGTGCTGTCGGCCCGTATGTTCAGCGACATCGTGCGCAAGATGCCCGGCGACACCATCTCCATCCAGATCGATGAGAAATACAACACCATCATTCGCGGTGACGTGACCGAATTCGCCATCGTGGGTATGTCGGCGGCGGATTATCCCGACATCCCCAACGTGGAGGACGGTGCGGCGGTGAATCTGTCCCAGGCGGTGCTCAAAAGCATGATCCGTCAGACCATCTTTGCGGTGGCCGCCCCCAACGACCCCCGCCCCATCTATACCGGCACCCTGTTTGAGATGCTGCCGGATGAATTGCGTTTGGTGAGCGTGGACGGCTATCGTCTGGCCATGCGCAGTGAGCCCATGAAGAACGAGGAGGAGATGTCCTTTGTCGTTCCCGGCAAGACCCTGCAGGAGATCCTCAAGCTCTTAAAGGACGAGGAAAAGCCCTGCTCTCTGATCGTGGGTCGCCGCCACATCATCTTCGAGATCGACGGCTATGCGGTGATCTCCCGTCTGTTGGACGGCGAATTCATGGCCTACGATAAGATCATTACCCCCGACGTGTCCACCACCGTGGTGGTGAACACCCGTTCCTTCATCGACACGGTGGATCGCGTTTCCCTGGTGATCAACGACCGCCTGAAGAGCCCGCTGGTGTGCGAATTCCGCGACGGCTCCATCGGCGTGAGCTGTACCACCCCCTTGGGCAGCGCCAACGATGCCATTGATGCCAGCATCGACGGCAACGAGGAGGAAATGGGCTTTAATTCCCGCTTCCTGCTGGATGCGCTGAAAAACAGCGAGACCGACGAG
This sequence comes from Clostridia bacterium, assembly GCA_017415515.1. GTDB lineage: Bacteria > Bacillota > Clostridia > Oscillospirales > Acutalibacteraceae > UBA5905. Next base: position 4,589 of record JAFQGI010000037.1, read on the forward strand.
GTGAAGGTGCAGCTCAACGGTGCCCTGAAGCCCATGAAGATCCTGCCCTGTGAGGGCAACGGCTTCTTATTCTTAGTACTGCCTGTGAGGTTGAAAAAATGAGAAAACTGACCTTCCATTTAGAAGAGGAATATATCCGTCTGGACGATTTGTTGAAGCTCAACGGTTGCGTGGACACCGGCGGCCAGGCGAAAATGCTGATCCAAGGCGGCGGCGTCAAGCTGAACGGCGAGGTCTGCACCATGCGCGGCAAGAAACTCCGCGGCGGCGAGATTGTCTACGTGCGGGAATGCGACGAGGAGATCACCGTTGCGGGTCACTGAGCTTTCCTTTGAGGGCTTTCGCAATCTGCACCCCGGACGGTGGAACCCCGACGGGGGTGTTAATATCCTCTACGGCGACAACGCCCAGGGCAAGACCAATCTGTTGGAAGCCTGTTGGCTGTTCACCGGCGGCCGCAGCTTTCGCGGGGCGAAGGATAGCGAATTGGTGCAGTTCGGCGCCGATTATGCCAAGCTGGGAATGACCTTTGAGGCAGGCGGTCGGGAGCAAGAGGCGACCATCACCATCCGCCAACGGAGAAGCGTGACCCTCAATGGCGTTTCCCTGCCCTCGTCGGCGAAATTAGCCGGCACCTTCTGCGGCGTGGTGTTTTCGCCCGCCCATCTGTCCTTAATCAAGGACGGTCCCGAGGGGCGGCGGCGGTTTATCGACAGCGCCTATTGCCAATTAAAGCCCGCCTACGTGGGGGCGCTGACCGACTATCAGAAGGCGCTGACCCAGCGCAACGCTTTTTTGAAGCAAAGTAAGGAGCTCGGCAGATGCGACAGCGAGCTGTTGGATCTGTGGGACCACACTTTGGCGGCTTCTGCCGCACGGCTGACGGCGGCAAGACAGCGGTATATCCACCGCTTGCAGCCCATCGCCGCCGAGATCTACAACGGTCTTTCTTCCGGTCGGGAGGATTTTGCCATCGGATGGGACAGCCCCATCGCCGAGGCCATCCTCCCCGAAATGGCGGCCCAATGGCTGGATGCCCTGCGTCAGGCACGGCGTGCCGATCTGGCGGTGGGCTTTTCCACCGCAGGCCCTCACCGCGAGGATCTCACCGTCACCATCCAAGGTCAGGCGGCGAAGGCTTACGGCTCTCAGGGTCAGCAACGTTCGGCGGTGCTGGCGCTGAAATTGGCGGAGGCCACCCTGCTCCAAGAGGTGACGGGCGAAAAACCGGTGGCGTTTCTCGATGACGTGATGAGCGAATTGGACACCTCCCGCCAGGACTATATTCTCAACCACATTGAGGGATGGCAGGTGTTCATCACCTGTTGTGAGCCCTCCACCGCCCTGAAAAATACCGCCGCAAAGGTGTTTTCTGTTAAACAAGGCGTAATAAACGAGTAAGATATTACAGATAGTTAATATAATAAGCCAGAATTAGGCTTTTTAGGCTTCCCCTTGAGGGGAAGCTGGCACGGCGTCAGCCGTGACTGATGAGGTGTAGCCATCCGCAGGATGGCGTTAATGAGGTCTGTATATTTCTTGTTTTTGTCTCCTTTTTAGGAGAAGGGCGACAGCCATTCTCAAGGGGTGGCAACGAAAACTATGATCCGTACAATCTTAGAGCCACCCCAGACCACCTCATCCGACCTCGCTTCGCTCGGCCACCTTCCCCTCAAGGGGAAGGCTTGACAAGTTTCTACAAATCCTTTTGTAAGGAATGAACATCTATGTATCTACACCTCGGACAAGAGGTGGTGGTGCGGCACAGCGACATCATCGGTGTGTTCGACATGGACAACACCACCATATCCCCCCACACCCGCGACTTTCTCCGCAAGGCGGAGAATGACGGTCGGGTCACCTACGTAAGCATGGAGCTGCCCAAATCCTTTACGGTGTGCGCACCCAAAGGCGGCAAGGCAGATCAAGTGTATATTTCCCAGATTGCCCCCTCTACTTTGCGTAAGCGCGCAAAGCAGATTTCAGTTTAGGAGGAATACCATTATGAACGAAAACGAACTGTTGCAGCCTCAGGTGGAATCCACGGAAGTGGAAGAGGTCTCTTACAACGAGAGCGACATCCAGGTGTTGGAGGGCTTAGAGGCCGTCCGTAAGCGTCCCGGTATGTACATAGGCTCCACCGGACCCCGTGGTCTGCACCATCTGGTGTACGAGATCGTGGACAACTCCATCGACGAGGCGTTGGCCGGCTATTGCTCCCACATTGAGGTGGACATTGAGCCCGGCGACATCATCTCGGTGCGGGATAACGGCCGTGGTATCCCCGTGGGTATCAACGAAAAGTTAGGTCTGCCCGCCGTGACGGTGGTGCTGACCGTGCTCCACGCCGGCGGTAAGTTCGGCGGCGGCGGCTACAAGGTGGCCGGCGGTCTGCACGGCGTGGGCTCCTCCGTGGTGAACGCCCTGTCCGAGTGGTTGGAGGTGGAGGTCAGCCGTGAGGGGCACGTCCATCATCAGCGTTTCGAGAAGGGTCACACCGTCACTGAACTGAAGGTCATCGGCGACACCGAGGAGACCGGCACCCTGGTGCGGTTTAAGGCGGATCCCGAGATCTTCACCGAAACCACCGAATACGACTACGACACCCTGCAAAAGCGTCTGCGGGAGCAGGCCTTCCTGAATGCGGGTCTGTCCATCACCTTCACCGATCGCCGCGACCCCGACAACATCCGAAGCGAGAATTATTGCTATGAGGGCGGTATTTCCTCCTTCGTGGAGTATCTGAACAAGGTGCGCGGCTACACCCCCTTGCACGAGAACGTGATCCACCTGACCCTGTCCAGCGGCGGCTCCACCGCCGAGGTGGCGTTCCAGTACAACGACAGCTACAACGAGAACATCGTCTCCTTCGCCAACAATATGAACACCATCGACGGCGGTACCCACGAGGTGGCGTTTAAGACCGCCATCACCCGTATCTTCAACGATTACGCGGTGCGGTATAAGATGTTCAAGGACGACAAGTTCCGCCTCAAGGGCGACGACGTCCGCGAGGGCATCATGGCGGTGGTGAGCGTCAAGCTGGAGGATGCTCAGTTTGAGAGCCAGACCAAGGCGAAATTGGGCAACACCGCCATCGGTACGCTGGTGAATCAGCTCTTAACCGATAAGCTGACCGCCTATCTGGACGAAAATCCCGCGGTGGCCAAGGTGATCTTGGAAAAATCCATCAACTCCGCCAAGGTGCGTGAGGCGGCGCAGAAAGCCCGCGACAACGCCCGCAACAGCAAAAAGCTCAGCTCTTTTCGTATGCCGGACAAGCTGGCGGATTGCATCTGGCGTGACCCTGAGCGCACCGAGATCTACATCGTTGAGGGAGATTCCGCAGGCGGCTCCGCCAAGCAGGGCCGTGACCGCAACTATCAGGCCATCCTCTCCCTGTGGGGCAAGATGCTGAACGTGGAAAAGGCCCGCATCGACAAGGTGTACACCAACGAAAAGCTGGTGCCCGTGGTGGCGGCGCTGGGCTGCGGCATCGGTCAGGACTTTGACATTTCCAAGCTGCGCTATGGCAAGGTCATCATTATGGCGGATGCCGACGTGGACGGCTCCCACATCTGCACCCTGCTGCTGACCTTCTTCTTCCGCTATATGCGTCCCCTCATCGACGAGGGTCACGTCTATATCGCTCAGCCCCCCCTCTATCGCGTGTCTAAGGCGAAAAAGACCTATTACGCCTTCTCGGATGAAGAGAGAGACGCCTTTATCGCCGAATTGGGCGGCAGCGCCGACATTCAGCGGTATAAGGGTCTTGGTGAGATGGATCCCGAGCAGCTGTTCGAGACCACCATGGATCCTGCCACCCGCACCCTGCTGAAGGTGCATTTGGAGGATGCCCAGCAGGCGGACGAGACCTTCTCCATCCTCATGGGTGACAAGGTGGAGCCTCGCCGCGACTTTATCGAGAAGAACGCCCAGTACGTTGAGAATTTGGATATTTGATATGGATAATAGAGAGATTGTAGGGGCGGGCGTCCCCGACCGCCCGTCTAACGATAGCACCCCACTTCCACCCACATGTGAAGCCCCAAAATGGTATGTGGACCTGAATCGGGACGAGTTTGTGGCCTTTCGGATGCTGACTGCCCGCATTTTGGGGCCGTTGCGTCAGCGGATTCCCACCCTCATCGTGTCCATCTTTTGCTTTTTTCTGCTGGGCGGCTTCGCCGTCTATGAGTGGATGGCAAGGGTGACCCCCTATCCCGACCCCGTGTTGGTGGTGGGTGCCTTGTTGGTGCTGATTCCCTCGCTGATTCTCTGCGTGTACGTGCCGAATCGGCTGAGATCGCAGGCCGCCAAGCAATACGACCGCAGTGTGCAGGCGGGCATGGATTTTTGCGGTGAATTGGTGATCTATCCCGATTGCATCGAAAAGGAAAGCGGCACCGTCACCGCCAGCGTGCGGCTGGACGAGCGGGCGCTGTTTATCGAAACCGCCGACATGATGGTGATCACCGCCGTGGGCAGTCCCGCCATTGTGCTGCCGGCTCGTTGCCTCACCGAGGGGATGGCCCGTGCCATCCGTCAGGCGGCTGAGCGCATCCCCGCCCGCAACCACCGCTTTATCGCTCGGGTGATTCCCCAAGGTGAGGCGGTGACCCCCTGTGCGCCGAAGGCAAAACCCGAAGAATTGTGGGTGAGCACCTTCACCTACACCGCCGAGGAATACGCCGTGGTGCTCAAAGGCATTATCCAGCAGCATTTTTGGCGGATGGCGCCGCTGTTGGCGGCGGTGTCCATGATGGCGGCATTGGCTTTTGGCTATGACGGCAAAAATTTGATTCCCTGCATCGGCTATTTCGTGGCGTTCATCGCCCTGCTGGTGGTGTTTAATTTGGTGTTGCCTCTGCGTCGGGTTAAGATGCAGGCAGAGTCCCTCTCTGCCCACGACCTCACCATGCAGGTGCGGCTGGACACCATGATGGTGCACCAAAAGCTGCCCAAGGGCGGTCAAAACTGGGTGCTGTGGTGCGACGTGGATCACGTGTATGAGCGGGAGGAGTTTGTGGAGATCGTCCACAACAAAAAGGCTTCCCTGTTCATCCCCAAGCGCTGTATCCCCGATTTGGATGCCTTCGACGCCGTCATTAAGCGGTGTCGAGGGGAATAATAAGTATAAAATAAGTTAGTTTATACGAATAGTATAAGAAAAAAGGCAAAATAGGGTAAAAGGCTTCCCCTTGAGGTAATTCCCCCGTCAAGCGGGGGAAATGTCACCGCAGGTGACAAAAGGGGGCCGCTTCGCGGCGAGCGAGAAGCTGTCAGCCGACAGGCTGACTGATGAGGTGTAGCCGCGATAGCGGCGTTATTGAGGTGTGTACAAAACAAATGCGCTCCGCGAACACCTCATCCACCGCCGTACGGCGGTCCCCCTTCCCCTCGAGGGGAAGGCATAATCCTATTCCACTTTGATAGAAACAACACGTGAAAGGTCAGGTGAGCAATATGGAGGAGCAACTGGTCCCCCAGGCGAAACTGATAGAAGTAGATTTGGATAAGGAGATGCGCAAACGGTTTCTGGAATATTCCGTTTCCGTTTTGGTGGCCCGCGCCCTGCCGGACGTGCGTGACGGTTTAAAGCCGGTGCACCGCCGCATTCTCTATACGATGCACGAGGACGGCTTCACCCCGGATAAGGCACACCGTAAGTGCGCCACCACCGTCGGTGACGTGCTGGGTCACTACCATCCCCACGGTGACGCGTCGGTGTACGACGCCCTGGTGCGTATGGCACAGGATTTCTCGCTGCGCTATCCCCTCATTGACGGTCACGGTAACTTCGGTTCGATCGACGGCGACCCCGCCGCCGCCTACCGTTATACCGAGGCCAGAATGAGCAAGATGAGCCTGGATATGCTGGCGGACATCGACAAGGAGACGGTGGATTTCGTCCCCAACTTTGACGATACCACCAAGGAGCCTGTGGTGCTGCCCAGCCGCTTCCCCAACCTGCTGCTCAACGGCTCTTCCGGTATCGCTGTCGGTATGGCCACCAACATTCCCCCTCACAACCTGTGTGAGGTGGTGGACGCCATCTGCTATCTGATCGACAACCCCGATGCGGAGCTGCCGGATCTGATGGAATACATTAAGGGTCCCGACTTCCCCACCGGCGGCATCATTATGGGTCGCGCGGGCATCCGCGCCGCCTACGCCACCGGCCGCGGCCGTATGACCGTCCGTGCCCGCGCGGAGATCGAGGAGGAGCACAACCGCAACCGCATTGTCATCTCCGAGATCCCCTATATGGTGAATAAGAAGAATTTGGTCGCCAGTATCATCGAGCTGGCGGACGAAAAGCGCGTGGAAGGCATCGCCGACGTGGTGGACCACTCCTCTATGGAGGGTATGCGTGTGGTCATCGAACTCAAGCGTGACGCCGTGCCCCAGGTGGTGCTCAACCAGCTGTACGCCTACACCCAGATGCAGGTGACCTTCGGCGCCATTATGCTGGCGCTGGTCGATGGTGTACCTCGCGTATTGACGCTGAAAGAGATGTTGGAGCAGTACGTCAAATTCCAGATGGAGGTCATCACCCGCCGTACCATCTTCGATCTGCGCAAGGCTAAGGATCGCGCCCACATTTTCGAGGCGCTGAAAACCGCCAGCGACTTTATCGACGAGGTCATCGCCCTCATCCGTGCTTCTAAGGATAAAAACACCGCCAAAGAGCGCTTAATGGAGCGCTTCTCCTTTGACGAGGTGCAGGCGGATGCCATTGTCAAGATGCAACTGGGTCAGTTGAGCGGTCTGGAGCGTCAGAAGATTGAGGACGAGCTGGGCGCATTGCTGATGAAGATTGCGGAATACGAGGGTATCCTCGCCGACGAGAACAAGGTGAAGGCCATCGTCAAGGACGAGTGCCTGAAAATGCGCGATAAATACGGCGACGAGCGCCGCACCGAGATCTCTATCGTCTCCGGTGAGGTGGACATTGAGGACCTCATTCCCGAGGAGCAGTGCGTGCTCACCCTCACCAATATGGGCTATATCAAGCGCCAAGCTGTGGACGTCTACTCCGCCCAGCGCCGCGGCGGTCGCGGTATCACCGGTATGACCACCCGCGACGAGGACGTGACCAAGCAGATGTTCATCTGCTCCAGCCACGATTACGTGATGTTCTTCACCAGTCTGGGTCGCGTGTATCGCCTGAAATGCTTTGAGGTGCCGGAGGGCAGCCGCCAGTCCAAGGGCATGAACATCGTTAACCTCCTGCCTCTGCTGCCGGATGAGAAGATCTCCGCCATGATCCGCTTGGAGGATCAGACCGAGGGTCAGTATCTGTGCATGATCACCCGCAACGGTATTATTAAGCGTACCCGCCTGGATGCCTACGCCAACGTGCGTAAGAGCGGTCTGATCGCCATTGATCTGGACGAGGGGGACGAGCTGGTGCGTGTGCTGACCACCGACGGCACCCGCCAGCTGCTGGTGGCCACCAAAAAGGGTATGGCCATCCGCTTTGACGAGAACGATGCCCGCGTCATTGGGCGTACCGCCCGCGGCGTGAAGGCGCTGAACCTCGCTGACGGCGACGCCGTGGTGGGTATGGAGCCTGTGGACGACGAGCACCTGCTGCTCACCGTCACCGAGACGGGTTACGGCCGACTGAGCCGCTTTGATTCCTACCGCTGCCAGAGCCGTGGCGGTAAGGGTCTGACCAACTACCACACCGAGAAATACGGCGACGTGGTGGGCATTATGACGGTGGACGCCGAGGGGGAGGATCTGATCCTCATTTCCAGCGGCGGCATCATCATCCGTATGGCGATGAATGAGATTCGCCTGTGCAGCCGTACCTCTAAGGGTGTGCGCGTGATGCGTGTGCCGGAGGGCACCGCCATCGTGTCCATCGCCAAGGCGGAACACGACGAGACCGAGGTCAACTCTCACGCCGAGGAGACCGAGGGCGCCGACGAAGGCGCCGAGGAAGCCGAAATCACCTCCGCTGAGGAATAATTTGTAGCAGAAATATATGGAAAACTGACCGAGCAGTTTTGTTCGGTCAGTTTTTGGTAGAATACGATGTGGGATAGGGTGTCTATCCAACCTTATATGTCATTTTGCGGGACGTCGTAAACGCCGTCCCCTACAACACCGATCCGACCACACGTTTTGTACCGATTCCACCCTAAAAATTAAGTACAGTTCACCTCAAATTTCCACCTGCGAACAAACGGTCGAAAATCCTCGAAAACCGCGTAAAATCAAGGGTTTGCGGCGATTTTTCAGTGGAAAAGACCGTGGAAAATGTGAAAGTTTCACACCCTTTTTTGTCAAAATTTAGGGGTGAAAGGGGTGAAATTCCCCCAATTTCCCCTTTCGTGGGGTAAAATCACGGTGGAAAAGTGGACGATTTGGTGGAAAACCCATAAAATGGGGCAGTTTTCCCCAAAAAGTGGGAAATCGTGATTTTTTAATGCTTTTTATGCAAATTTTTTATAAAAATACACCTGTTTTGCAGGGTAAAATCGAGTGATTTTTCGCTTTTGGCAAAAGGAATAAAGAGGAGCGAAAGGCTTCCCCTCGAGGGGAAGGCTTAATCAGTCTGTACAGTTTTCATCAATTCCTCATTCTTCATTACTCATTCCTAATTTTTACAAAAGGAGGGATACCCATGTTATTTTTCGATACGGCCTATGACGTAGCGGTCATCGGCGCGGGACACGCCGGCATCGAGGCGGGTCTGGCGGCGGCGCGGCTGGGTTGCAAGACCGCCGTGTTCACCATCAATATGGACTGGGTGGGCAATATGCCCTGCAATCCCTCCATCGGCGGCACCGCCAAGGGTCACCTGGTGCGTGAAATCGACGCGTTGGGCGGCGAAATGGGAAAAGCGGCGGACGCCACCTTCCTGCAAAGCCGTATGCTCAACCGCGGCAAGGGTCCCGCGGTGCATTCGCTCCGCGCCCAGATCGACCGCCGCGACTATTCCGCCTATATGAAGGCGGTGTTGGAAAAAACCGACAACCTCGACCTGCGGCAGGGCGAAATCACCGCCATCGAGAGGGGAGAGGACGGCAATTTCCTGCTCACCACCCGTTTGGAGGCACAATATTCCGCCAAAGCGGTGATTCTCGCCACCGGCACCTTCCTGCGGGGTCGCATTTTCGTGGGTGACGTGTCCTATGAGGGTGGGCCTGACGGCATGTTTGCCGCCACCGCCCTGACGGATAGCCTGCTGAAGCTGGGGATTGCCACCCGCCGCTTCAAGACGGGTACGCCTGCCCGCGTCAACCGCCGCAGCATTGATTTTACCAACTTGGAGCAGCAGGACGGCGAAAATCCTGTGGTTCCCTTCTCCTTCGAGACCACCGAGCCCCTGCACAACACCCTGCCCTGCCACATTACGTGGACGGGCGAGGCCACCAAGCAGGTGATTTTGGAAAATTTACACCGCTCCCCCCTCTACGGCGGCAAGATCGAGGGCGTTGGACCTCGCTATTGCCCCAGTTTTGAGGATAAGGTGGTGCGGTTTGCCGATAAGGAGCGGCATCAGGTGTTTATCGAGCCCTGCGGCAAAAACACCGACGAAATGTACCTGCAAGGGCTTAGTTCCAGCCTCCCCGTGGACGTGCAGATGCAGTTTCTGCGCACCATCCCCGGATTGGAGCAGGTGCAGGTGATGCGCCCTGCCTACGCCATCGAGTACGATTGCATCGACCCCTTGCAGTTGGGCATGACCTTAGAGTTTATCGACATTCCCGGTCTGTACGGCGCAGGCCAGTTCAACGGCTCCTCCGGCTATGAAGAAGCCGCCGCCCAAGGCTTGGTGGCGGGTGTCAACGCCGCCTTGAAGATTCAGGGCAAAGAGCCGATGATCCTCGACCGCGCGTCCAGTTACATCGGCACGCTGATCGACGACCTCACCACCAAGGGTTGCACCGACCCCTATCGGATGATGACCAGCCGCAGCGAGTACCGCCTCGTCCTGCGGCAGGATAACGCCGACCGCCGTCTGACCCCCATCGGTAGGCGGGTTGGTCTGGTGGACGATGAGAGATGGGCGCACTTTGAAGCCCGTCAGGCGGCCATGGCGGAGGAACGCCGCCGCTTGGAAAGTGTGGGCGTGGCTCCCTCGGAACAACTCAACGCCATCCTCGCCGCCTGCGGCACCACTCCTGTCACCGACGGTGCGAAAATGATTGACCTGCTCAAACGTCCTCAGCTCAGCTACGCCGCGCTGGCGCCCATCGACCCCACCCGACCCGCCATCGACCCGGTGGTGGCGGAGCAGCTGGAGGTGGAGCTGAAATACGAGGGCTATATCCGCCGCGAGCAGGCGCAGATCGAGGAAATGCGCCGCTTGGAGAGTCGATTGCTCTCGCCGGACACCCCCTATGACACCATTCACGGCCTGCGGAAAGAGGCACAGGAGAAATTGTCCCGCGTTCGCCCCCGCAGCATCGGTCAGGCCGCCCGCATCAGCGGCGTCAGCCCCGCCGACGTGTCGGTTTTAATTGTATGGAGCCAAGGTAACCACTGAAAAAATCTTTGATACCCTTCTCATCGGCTATCTTTTCGCCATCTTCGCCGTAAATGCGCGGCAATACATCCAGTATTGCCTGTGCTTTTCGCCTTCGCTGACGAAAAGCTATCTCGCTGATAATGGCATCACGCTTTTATCAGCGGTTACAGGGTACTACATCCCAATAGAAAAGGGGAAATTTATGACCGAAATGTACGATAAAGACCTGTTTGCGCGGGTAGCCGCCCCCTATGGGGTTGAGGTGACCGCCGAATTGTGTGAAAAACTGGATATTTATGCCCGCTTGCTGGTGGAATGGAACGAGAAAATGAACCTCACCGCCATCACTGACCCCGTGGGTATTGCGGTGAAGCACTTTGCCGACAGCCTGACGGCGGCGCCGTTGCTCCCGAAGGGGGCATTTTCCCTCATCGACGTGGGTACGGGTGCAGGATTTCCCGGTGTGCCGCTGGCGCTGTACCGCCCGGATTGCAAACTGACCTTGCTGGACAGCCTGAATAAGCGCCTGACCTTCCTGGAAACCGTCTGCCGTGAGGTGGATTTGCCGGTCACCCTCATCCACGCCCGCGCGGAGGAGGGGGGACAGCGCCCCGACCTGCGGGAGAAGTACGACGTGGCCTGTGCCCGTGCGGTGGCGGCTCTGCCGACGCTGAGTGAGTATTGCCTGCCTTTTGTCAAGGTGGGTGGCCGCTTTTTGGCGCTGAAAGGCCCCGATGCCGACCGTGAGTTGGAGGATGCCCGCCGCGGAGTGGGCGTGCTGGGCGGTAAGGTAGCGTCGGTGGACGCCCTGATCCTGCCCAGCGAGCCGATTTTGGGGATCGAGCCCATGGAACGCCGTCTGGTGTGCATTGAGAAAATCAAGCGTACACCTCCCACCTATCCCCGCCATGGGTCGAAAATCAAGAAAAACCCCCTGTAACAGCCTTTTCCCGACAACCGAATGCGACAGCCTTTGCCGCTTGCTTATGGTATGCTTGTACCACAGAGCGGCAAAGGCTGTTTTTGTTTATATACTTATATGTTGTGATTATAGGTACTGAACACTATATATTGTGGTTTTAACGTGTAAAAATCAATATATTGTGGTTATTTGCACAAACCTATCAAAGCTCCCTCGTGGAGGGCGGTTACTATGCAGTCCGGTGTTTCACGTGAAACACCGGGCGATCGCAGTAGGTACAGACCGTAAATTTTAAGGCGCCCTGGCAAATATGGCTGCGCCATATTCCCACACCTGTGCCTCGTAGTGTAAGATAGATACTGTTTAGAAAAGGAGAATCCCTATGAAAAAACGGCAAAAAAGCGACAAATATCCCGAGCAAGGGACGGTTTTGCTGATTCCCATTGCGGACATTTGCCCCAATCCCAGCCAGCCGCGGCGGGATTTTCCGCTGGACAGCCTGATGGAGCTGGCGCAGAGCATCAGCGAAAACGGCATTCTGCAACCCCTCACCGTGTCGTTGGAGGAAGGGGTTCCGGTGCTGGTGGCGGGGGAGCGGCGGCTACGCGCCGCCAAGATCGCGGGGTTGCGGGAGGTGCCTTGCCTGCCGGTGCAGGCCGCCGCCCATCGGCGGCAGGTGCTCACCCTCATCGAAAACCTCCAACGGCAGGATATGAACTGCTTTGAGACCGCCGAAGGCATCCGCCATCTGATTGAGAGTTACGAGCTGACCCAGTGCGAAGCCGCCCACCAACTGGGGATGAGCCAGTCGGCGGTGGCGAATAAGCTGCGTCTGCTCCGCTTGCCGGAGGATGAGCGCCGCCTGCTGATCGAGGGCGGTTTTGGGGAACGCCACGCCAGAGCCCTGCTGCGGCTGTCGGATCGCACCCGCCGCTTGCAGGTGTTGGAGCGGATGGCGCGGGATAAGCTCACCGTGGCCCAAACCGAGCGGCTGGTGGAGGATATGCTGGCGGGGCGGGTGCGCCGCCGCCCGGACAAGCCGTTGATACGGGACGTGCGGGTGTTCTTCAACACCGTCAACCACGCCCTAAGCGTGATGCGTCGCGGCGGCATTCCCGCCGAAAGCACCCAACGTGAGGAGGGGGATTACATAGAGTACGTGGTACGTATCCCCAAACAGGCGGCAAAAACACGATAATCGCTTGCTAAACACCTCTGTTTGTGGTATACTGTGCAAACGAGGTGGACGATATGTATCTATATTTGTTTGGTATAGAATCATTAAGAATGTACGATTTGATTGGTGTGGCAGGGTATGCCATACTGATTGCATTTTATATTTTTCATCGAAATGCGTATTTTGTGTCGATCCCGACAGAAACAAAGCCAAATTCGTCCCATTGGCCGTTGGTATTACTTTTGACGGTGCAGGTGGTCGCGTATACCTTTGCCGGGGAGCGAATAGGGCCGTTGGTTGGACGATCCACCGAGTTTTTCGGATATGTGACCATATCCGCTGTGGGTATGGTGTTGACGGCGTTGGTGCTGGGGTTTTCGCCCTTGCGGTGGCTGGATCGCACCGTGCCGCTGCATCTGACACTGGCGGCAACGCTGAAAATGAGTTGCTTTTGCGGTGGTTGTTGCTATGGACAGCCTTGGGCGTATGGATGGTTTAATCATCGCAATGGGCAAACGGAATTTCCGATACAGTTGGTGGAGTCGATGGCCTACGTATTGTTACTTTTCTTGCTTCGCCGTTATCGTGGTCGGGAAGGACAGCGGTTTGCCCTGTTTTTGGCGGGATATGCCGCCGTCCGCTTTGTTGTGCAGTTCTTCCGCGCCGACGTGGCGGTGTTTACCCCATTCCATTGGATGAGCGCGGTGTTTTTCGGCATCGGCGCGGTGATGTGGGTGGTGTGCCGGGCGCTTGAACTTCGTACAGACCGCTAATGGTAAGGCGCCCTGGCGAATATGGCTTCGCCATATTCCCACACCAATCCTCTGTAATTGCGGGCGCTTGAACTTCGTACAGACCGCTAGTTTATGTTGCGCCCTTACGAGAATGTCGCTTTGCTCCATTCTCTCACAGTTCGATGCCATTGTGCAGTCTGGGCTACCGCAAAACAGAAATGTTCCACGTGAAACAAAAAAGCCGACAGCAATCGCTGTCGGCTTTTTTAGCACCGGTGGAAGGTGATGCTTCTATGGTATGGCGGTGGGGAACGATCCCCACTTTACAATCGCCCACGTGTGAATGTAGGTTACGCCATCTTTGCAGCCAACAGATACTCGTTCACACACAATGACTGTTGACAGCCTGGCACCCCCAGTAGGAATCGAACCTGCAACTGCCCCTTAGGAGGGGGCTGTTATATCCATTTAACTATGAGGGCGTGTTCGTATTATAGTTTACTCATTTTAGGTGCTTTTGTCAATGTGTTCCATGTGAAACATTAAAATTTCCGTCATTTGCGTGTTTTTACCTCCAAAAACCATTTACACCGTCCCATTTCTGTGTTAAAATTGGTTTATTATATTAGGTAAATAAATGATTTTTGCCTTTTTTGCGGCAAAAACACAGATTTTCATAGAAACGAGGCGACAATATGGCGAAAATACTGGCGGTCGTCACCCAAAAGGGTGGCGTGGGCAAGACCACCTCGGCGGTGAATATTGCCGCGGCCCTGGGCGAACTGGGCAAAAAAGTGCTGTTGGTGGACATCGATCCCCAAGGAAACGCCACCAGCGGCGTGGGCATCGACAAACGACAGGTCAAACAATCCACCTATCACCTGCTGGTGGGGGAGTGTGACGGCGCCGCTGCGGTGCTGAACACCGCCTTTGCCAACCTGTGGGTGATCCCCTCCAGCCTGGATCTGGCGGGCGCGGAGATCGAGATGGTGGACGTCCCCCATCGGGAAAAGCGGCTGAAAGCCGCTTTGGCTCCTTGCCGCGACCGGTTTGACTACATTCTCATTGACTGCCCCCCTGCGCTGGGGATGTTGACCCTCAACGCCTTGGTGGCGGCGGATACCTTCCTCATCCCCGCCCAGCCGGAATATTACGCCTTGGAGGGTCTGTCCCAGCTCATCGCCACCGTGCGGCAGGTCAAGCGGCTGTATAACCCCACCTTGGAGCTGGAGGGGGTGCTGTTCACCATGTACGATGGGCGCACCCACCTGACCCAACAGGTGGTGGCGGAGGTGAAGAAATTCTTCCCTCGTCGGGTGTACGCCACCGTCATCCCCAGAACGGTGCGTCTGGCGGAAGCCCCCAGCTACGGCAAGCCCATCAACTATTACGATAAAGCAGGCAAAGGCGCCAAGGCCTATATGGAGCTGGCAAAAGAGTTTTTGAGCCAGCAATAAAGACGGATAATAAGGCTCCCTATTGAGGAAGCCGGCCCTCCGTCTTTTCGCCTACGGCGAACATCCACCCCCTTTTAGGCAAGGGGGGCACATCCTATTTGAAAAGGAGAAAAAACAGTATGGCTAACAAAATCGGCGGCCTCGGCCGCGGCTTAGATGCGCTGTTTGCGCAGAATACGCTGGAGGACGGCAACACCACCGTCACCCTGCCCTTGGATGAGATCATCCCCAATCGGGAGCAGCCCCGTAAGCAGTTTGATGAGGAGGCGCTGGCGGATCTGTCCGCCTCCATCGCCCAGCACGGCGTGCTGCAACCCCTGTTGGTGCGTCCCATGCCGGACGGCAGCTATCAGCTGGTGGCGGGCGAGCGCCGTTGGCGTGCCAGCCGCATGGCGGGTCTGACCGAGGTGCCTGTGGTCATCCGCGACATGGATGAGCAGGAGTCTGCCGAGTTGGCGCTGATCGAAAACCTGCAACGGGAAGATCTCAACCCTATGGAGGAGGCCATCGGCTACCGCACCCTGATGGAGAGCTACGGCATGACCCAGGAGCAGACCGCCCAGGTGGTGAACAAATCCCGCCCTGCGGTGGCAAACGCCCTGCGTTTGCTCCAGTTGCCGGAGGCGGTCGCCGATCTGGTGGCTTCCGGCAAGTTAGCCGCCGGTCACGCCCGCACCGTGCTGGCCTTCGAGGGGGAGGAGGCGCAGATCGCCGCCGCCACCGCCGCCGTGGACAAGGGTCTGTCCGTCCGCGAGCTGGAAAAGATGGCGAAGGCCGCCAAAGCGAAACCCCGCCAGCCCAAAGAGCCGAAAAAGCACGACAGCTTCTATGACGAGGTGGCGCTGTCCCTGAAAGAGGCGCTGGGTCGTCAGGTGAAGGTGGCCGTGGGCGGCAAGGGCGGCACCCTGCAGGTGGAGTTTTTCGACGCCGAAGATTTACGCTATCTCGCCAAAAAGTTGGCGGAAGACAACTGATTATCTGCACCCTTTTGGTGTGACTATCTCGCCAAAAAGTTGGCGAATGAGTAATTAGTAATGAGTAATGAGTAATTAGGGTAGCGGCTACCGATGCGTAGAAATGACGTTCATTCCTCATTCCTCATTTTCTATATACGGAGAGTATACTATGAGCGAAATTATACAGTCTGAATACAAAATGGCGGTCAAAGTGGCTTCTTTTGACACCGACAGCGCCGATCGGATGCGTCTGTCTGCCGTCCTGCGGTATCAGCAGGAGGCGGGGGAGCAGCACCTTGGCCCTGCGGGTTTGGGCTGGCGTGACCTGAGCGGTCACGGCATCGCCTTTGTGGCCTCCCGTTGGCACGCGGTGATCCACCGCCTGCCCCGCTTGGAGGAGGAGGTCACCCTCACCACCTGGCACCGCGACCGCAAAGGCCCCCGCTTTTTCCGTTGCTACGAGTGGCGGGACGCCGAGGGGCTCTTGCTCATCGAGAGTGTGATGCAGTTTGCGCTGGTGTCGGTCACCGATCACCGCCTGCTGCGCGGCGACGAGTTTATGGCGCTGGCCCCCTTGCCGGATGCCCCCCACGGGGTGGGCTGTCCCGACCCTGCCCGCTTCACCCTCACCGAGCCCACCGCCGCCGGCACCTATGAGGTGCGTTGGTCGGACATCGACCGCAACGGGCACATGAACAACACCCGCTATGCCGATCTGGCCTGGGATTTTCTGCCGGTGCCGTTCCAAGGATGTGAGCCCCACGACGTGGAGCTGTATTTTGCCGGCGAGAGCCGTCAGCGGGATCTGCTCTCGGCGGTGGTGTCCTTGGAGGGCGAGGATACCGTCTGCGTGGCGGCAGACACCGACCGTGGCCGCACCTTTGCGGCCAAGATCACGTTTTGTAACCGCTAATTCCATCCTGTTCGCAATTCTCGGTGGCTATTTTTTCGCCAACATCGCCCAAAACGTTCGGCAATACATACAGTATCGCCTGTGTTTTTGACCTTTCTTGACAAAAAACGATCTCACCGATCATCACAAACCGATGTAATCAGCGGTTACGGAGGTGCAAACCTTGGACTTTAACGAAGCAGTTGCCCGTGTGCGGGAGGGGGATCTCCCCACCCAGAGCATCGGGGTGCTGAAAGAAAAACCCCTCCATGCCACCCTCAAATGGTGGCTGGATGACAACCCCGCCCACCACGAGATCCCCCTGCCCTGCGGCAAGGTGGCGGATATTTTCGACGGCACCACCGTCACCGAGGTGCAGACCGGCAGTTTTTCGCCCCTACGGGGAAAATTGGAGGTTTTGCTGGACGAATATCCCGTTTTGGTGGTGCATCCGTTGGTGCGGCGCAAATATCTCACCTGGATCGACCCCGACACAGGGGAAACCTCCCCTGCGCGTAAAAGTCCTCGTATCGGGAGCTTTGCCGATGGCGGCAAAGAGCTGATTTATCTGTTGCCGCTGCTGGATCACCCCAACCTGACGGTGCGGCTGGTGCTCATCGACGCGGAGGAACAACGGGTTGCCGACGGCTGGGGCAACGGCGGCAAGCGGGGCAGCCATCGGGCGGTGCTGCTGCCGCTTTCGGTGGAGGACACCCTGGATTTGCGGTGTTCTGCCGACTATGCCGCCCTCATTCCGACGGGTCTGCCTGCCGCCTTCACTGCCGCCCGGTTTGGTAAGGCGGCGAAGATGCAAGGCCGCAACCTGAACGGCACGCTGAAGGTGCTGCTTGACCGCGGTGTGCTCAAACGGGAGAAAAAAGAGGGCAACGCGTGGGTGTATGAGAGAATGAGTAATGAGGAATGAGGAATGCACCAACCTCGGATAGACACCGTAGGGGCGGATATTATCCGCCCGCGGGCGGCAGGTTGCCGCCCCTACGATCACGCACCAACCACATCAAGCCTTCCCCTCGAGGGGAAGGGGGACCGCCGAACGGCGGTGGATGAGGTGGTCGCGGTGCGATGGGGTTTGTACAGACCTCATTAACGCCGACTGCGTCGGCTACACCTCATCAGTCACGGCTATCGCCGTGCCAGCTTCCCCTCAAGGGGAAGCCTTACACCCTTATCTCCATTGAGAGCGTCTCAATGTTTTCGTTCTATTTTTAATTGTCGGCGCTGCGCGCCGACGAGTCAGTTCGTAACCATCCTGACTTTAAACAAAACTAAGGAGTGTATACTTAATGAACCACAAGAAAAGCGGGCGGTCGAGGACGCCCGCCCCTACACGCACCAACCCCCATCGTGCAAGCGACAGCATTCGCTTTCTCACCATCACAGGTGTCATCGCCGGCCTCTACACCGCGCTGACGCTGGTGCTGGCGCCCCTCTCCTTCGGCATCGTGCAGTGCCGTCTGGCGGAGGCGCTGACCATTTTGGCGGCCTACCATCCCGCCGCCGTTTCTGGGCTGACGGTGGGCTGTGCTCTTTCCAATATGGTGGGGCTTGCCATGGGCGCCAACGTGGCGGGTGCGCTGGACATCCTCCTCGGCACCCTCGCCACCGGTTTGGCGGCGTGGTTGTCCTACCGCCTGCGGCATATCCGCCCGGGTGGTCTGCCGATTCTTTCCACCATACCCCCCGTGGTGCTCAACGCCCTCATCATCGGCACTGAGCTGACGGTGGTGCTGGGTCCCGTCAACGCCACCACCTGGTTGATGTGGATGGGCTCGGTAGCGGTAGGACAGCTCATCGCCTGCGTGGGCGGCGGTTTGATCCTCGCCTATTCCTTCCAAAAAAGCGGGCTGGATCATCAATTACGCAATAATTCATTTACAAATAGATAATTTTGTAGTATTTTATACTCTTTGTATAGGAGAAATCCCTTATGAAACAGGTTTTCAAGCAATATCGTGCCGTGGCGGCCATGTTGGCGGCCATCCTGCTGTTGTCGGTGGGACTGACCGTTTTGACCGGCGGTTTTTCGTTCGGCTCGGAGCAAGCCGATGGAAAAACCGTTCTCGCCACCACCTATCCCATTTACGTGGCGGCGCAGAACGTTCTCGGTGACGACACCTCCGTGACCCTTCATCGGCTGGACGGCGTAGCATCGGGATGCCTTCACGATTATCAGCTATCCCCCTCCGATCGCCGCCGCGCCCAAGAGGCGGATCTCATTCTGATGAATGGGGCGGGGGCAGAGATCTTTTTGCACGGCTTGATAGAAGAGAGCAAGTGTGTGGACACCTCCGCCAACTTGGATTTGCTGTGCGCGGAGCACGATCACGACCACGCCGAGGGCGACCATCACCACGAGGAAGCCTACAACGAGCATATTTGGCTCAGCCCTGCCCGCTATGCCAAGCAGGTGGAGGCGGTGCTCAAAGCGCTGTGTATCCTCAACCCCGAGATGACCGCCGTATATGAGGGCAACGCCTATACCTATTATCGGAAGATCGACCGCATCGCCTTTGAGGTCGAGACCTATCGCCGTGCATTGAGCGGCAAACCCTGTATCCTCTTCCACGATTCTATGAGCTATCTCGCCGCCGATTTGGGGCTGGACGTGAAGCTGACCCTCTCGGTGGAGGGGGAGAGCGGTCTCTCCGCCGCCGACCTGCGGCAGGTGGAGGCGCTGGCGGCAGAATTCCCCGACCTGCTGCTTTTTTACGATGGCCAGTATCCCCAGCGCTATGACGGTGTGGGTGGCACCGCCGTGGTGCTGAATACCGCCGTGATTGGGGAAGGCACCGCCGACGATTGGCTAACCGCGATGCAACACAACATGAAGGAAATTCAGAAAGTAACGGGGGTGAGTCCGTGAGCCATTGTGGACTCCATTGTTTGAAAATCGAACACATCACCGTCCGCGCCTCGGGTCAGACCCTGGTGGAGGACGTGAGCCTCCACGCCCACTGCGGCGAGATCACCGCCGTCATTGGGCGCAACGGCGCAGGAAAATCCACCTTATTTAAGGCTATCCTGGACGAGATCCCCCACGAGGGCGAGGTGGTGTTTACCGGTCACAACGGCACCCCCTCCAAGCGGCGCCCCAAGATCGGCTACGTTCCTCAATCCTTGAATATCGACGGCGGCAATCCTGCCGCGGTGCTGGACATTGCGGTGGCCTATACCTCCCGCTGGCCTGCCTTTTTGCCTGTACCCGGTCGCATTCGAGCCAGATTGAAAAAGCATTTTGCCCGCTTTGATGCCGCTGATCTGCTGGACAAGCAGGCGGGCCGCCTCTCCGGCGGCGAGTGGCAACGGGTGCTTTTGGCCATCGCCACCTATCCTCATCCCGATATGCTGGTGCTGGACGAGCCGGTGTCCGGCGTGGACACCGCGGGTCTTTCCCGCTTTTACGAGCTTTTGGAACAACTGCGTAAAGAAGATATGGTGATCCTCATCATCTCCCACGACCTTGCCTTCGTCCGTGCCCATGCCGATCGGGTGGCGCTGCTGGACGGCAAGGTGCTGGCAAAGGGAGCTCCCGCCGACGTGTTTGCCTCCGATGCCTTTCAAAAGGCGTTTGTGATGGGAGGTGAGCGGTGATGTTTGAGTGGCTTGCTTACGATTTTATGCGTACCGCCCTGTGGGCGGTGCTGTTGCTGGTGCCGCTTTTGTCCTTGCTGGGCACGCTGGTGGTGAACAACAAGATGTCCTTCTTCTCGGACGCTCTCGGTCACTCGGCGCTGACCGGCGTGGCCATCGGCGTTCTTGCCGGGGTCAGCGAGTATCGGCTGGTGATGGTGGCGTTCGGCGTGGTGTTTGCCCTGTGTATGAACCGCATCCGCCGCAGCCGCTTGGCCTCCACCGACACGGTCATCGGCGTGTTCTCCTCGGTGGGCGTGGCGTTGGGTCTGACTTTGTTGTCAGCGCGGGGAAATCTCGCCAACTACCAAAGCCTGCTGGTGGGGGACATCCTCAGCGTCACCGCCGACGAATTGTGGGTGCTGGCGGGTGCGCTGGCGGCCACCGCCCTGGTGTGGCTGGTGTGCTTCAACGGCTTCTTCGCCGTTTCCATCAGCCCTTCGGTGGCCAAGAGCAAGGGCTTCCGCTCCGCCCTGTACGACAATCTGTTTGTGGTGCTGGTGGCGGTGGTGGTGATGCTGGCCATTCGCTGGGTGGGTCTGTTGCTCATCAACGCCATGCTGATCCTGCCTGCCGCCTCCTCCCGTAACGTGGCGCGGAGCATGCGCTCCTACCACCTGCTGAGCCTGATTTTCGGGCTGTTTTCCGGCGTGCTGGGTCTGTGGCTGTCCTATTACAACGGCGTGGCCACCGGCCCCACCATCATTTTGGTGCTGGCGGCCGTGTTCTTCGGCACCTTCCTGTTGCGGAAAAAATAAAGACAAAACGAAAAGCCGATGACCGGATGGTCATCGGCTTTTTCTGTTGTTCCGAGGGTTATTCTGCGGCGTCCGCAATGGGGAGCGGCAGCAATAACGTCTGTCCCACGTAGATGTGATTGGCATCTTGAATGCCATTCATGGACAAGAGTATATTTTTCACAGCACCGTAATCCAAGCCGTGATCCTTGCAAATGGAATAGAGCGAATCACCGGGAGCAACCGTATAAGATATGAATGTGACGCGCTCCTGATCCGGCGTGTCGGGATCATCGGGTTGTTCAGGGGTCGTGGGCTCCGTGGGCTCTGTGGGTTCGGATGGGTTGGGTATGGTTGTGGGCGGAACTTGTACCTGTTGCATAAGATCGTTTAGCGAGGACTCCAAACGGCTGGCATCCTCTGCTTGCTTATCCATGCGTTCGGTGATGCTTTCCAGCCGATCGTTTTGTTTGTGAGACACGGCGAAATGCACTGCCACCAAGGCTATCGCCACCACCACAATGCCCACAATGCCGAGGAGAACGCCTTTTGGCATCGAAACGGCGGGTGTGGCTGCTTCGGGGGTTTGTGTCGCTTCGGGGGTGGAAACGATGGGGGCAATCACGGGAGTATCCGTTGTGGGGGCAACCGCTTCCTCGTCGTAGGGTAAGGAGGGGGCGGCGTCCACCGTTTCTTCGGCAAAGGGTGCGGTGTTCTTCGCCTTGCGGCGGCGGAAGATCCACAGCAACAGCGGGACGATCAGCAGCAGCACGCTGCCGCCGCTGATGAGGGCACCCACCTTGCCGCCGGGGGTGACGTATACGAGCTCAATGTCGTGCTCGCCGGCGGAAATTTCCGCCGCCAGGAAGGCGCCGTCGTCGTTGGGCTTCATCTCGTAGGTGCCGTCCTCTTTTTTGATCTTATCCTCGCCGTGGTCCACCGAGAAGGTTTTGACCGGCTTGCCGTCCACATAGACCTGCCAGCCCTCGTCATAGGGCAGGGAGAAGAATAGGGTGCCGTCCTGTGCCGCCGTGATCTTACCCTTCAAGGAGTGACCGGTCTGTGCGGTGACGGTCATGCCGCCGGCTTGCAGCAGGTCCAGATGCTTTTGATAGGCTTCGGTGTCCAGCCGCATCAGATAGATGTTGCCGGTGACCGAGCCGCCGGTGGACAGGCACACGTCCACCGTCTGACCGGGCTGCATGGTGCCCATGTCGATGATGTAGGGCTCATAGGTGGTGACGCCCCAGTTGTTGAGCACATTGCCCTCGGTGTCGAATTGCTCCACCGAGATGGTGTCTGCCGCACGGCAGTCCACGTAGGCGTAGTATTGTCCCTTGGTCTCCACCGTGGCGGAATAGGTGGTATAGGTGCCGTTGGTGCGGAAGGAGCCGTCATAGAGGGTGCCGCCGTAATCGTCGTAGATCTCCATGGGCACGTAGATGGCGTCCTCCAACCCCGTCAGGGAGGTGAACAGGTCCTGCTGGGTGCCGAAGGGATCGTAGGGGGTGCCCTCAAAGGTTTTCAGGGCGTCGGTGGCGGTCACGCCGATGGACAGGGCGGTGGTGTTGCGGTAAATGTGGTATTCCACCAGATCTCCCGTTTCCTCGTCGGTGGCGGACACCGATTCCAAATATTGCAGTTGGGGATGATCCTTGATATAGACGCTGAGCACCACGTAGCGCACACCCAACAGCGAATCGATGGGGGAAACGTAGCTGTGATAGAGATAGCTGTTGACGCCGTTGATGGCATAGCCCAGCTCGCCCATCAGCACGGTGGTGCAATAGGGGTTGCTGGAAGCAAAGGTGGTCAGACCGCTGTAATGGTGCAGGGCGGTGTCCACGCAGGTGGTGCGGCCGTTGTTGCTGTCCGCCGCCAGATATTCCATACGCAGGAAGGCGTCCTCGTCCTTAGCCAAATATTCCACCCGACGCAGAGAGTCGTGGATCACCAAATGCTTGGTGTTGTCGATATAGTGAGCTTGTGCGGTGAAATATTCGTTTTCGTTCATGGTTTTCAAGGTGCGGGAAGTGCCAAACAGCATTTCGGCGCACACCACCACCAGCATCAGGCGAGCCACCGCACGTCGGGGGGCTTTTTTCGCCGCCGCCAACAGCAGCACCAGCGCATACACCGCCAACAGCATCAGGTTGATGTACAGCATCTTGCTGTCGGGGGTCACTTTGGCGGCGTTGGAGGTGGTGTTGACCGCCGCCAGCTTCTCCCACAGCACCAGATACACCGCCGAGGTCGCCAAACCGACCAAAATCTGACGGCGGGTGACGTGTTGGATGTGAGACAGGGTGTAGGCTGCCAGCAACAGCACCACAAAAATGGTGAGGAAGGAGAAACGATAGGGCAGATCGTTGGGGGCGTGCAGGCCGTGCCACACCAGATCCCAACGGGTAATGGTGCAGCTCAGCAGCAGGATCGCCAACAGGGCGCCGTAGCAAATGCGGCGGCGCAGGGGAATCTGCTTTTGTCCAAAATAGACGGGCAGCAGCAAGGCCGCCGCCACACCGCAATAGAGGTTGGGCAGGTTGCCGGAGCGGATGGTGGGGGTGGCGCCGTAGAACATCCGTCCGAACAGGTCGAATATCTCAAAATTGGTGCGGAAATCGCCCAATTCTCCGCCGGCGGCGGAGGTGCGCCCCAACGCCATGGCTACGGGGATCAGCAGGCAGGCGGCAAACCCCGCACCCCACAGGCTGCCGGCGGCAAAGCGGATGCCGCCCAGCAACGTCTCCTTGAAGGAGCGCTTTTGCCGCAGGGCCCACACCAGCCAATAGAACACCAAAAATACGCACAGCATAAAGCCGAGGTAATAATTGACGAACAGCGCCAGCCCCAACAGCAGGGCATAGGGGGTGATTTTGCCGGTTTTCAGCAGGTGCTCGGCGGCCATCACCACCAGCGGCAGCAGGATAAGGGTGTCCAGCCACATGATGTTCCAGGAATAGGCCAGCATAAAGCCGGAAAGAGTGTACATCACGCCCACCGCCACCATCGCCGCGTTGCGACGACCGGTGAGATATTGAGCCATGGCGGTGAAGGCGGCGGCCGCCGCCGTGAATTTCAGCAGGGTGATCACCAAAATCGCTTCGGTGAGCTGACTTTCCTTAAACAGCACCAACAGCAGATTGAAAGGGCTGGCAAGATAATACGCGAAAGCGGGAAGAAAGCTGGAGCCCATACCGATGTGGAAATTGTAGGACAGGTCCAGCTTGCCCTCCACCAGCATATACCGCAGCTCGCTGAGCAGGGGGGCGTATTGGTGGTGCAGGTCCACCATCAGGATGGACTTGGTGCCCACGGGATACACACCGAGGAAGATATAGCCCAGGCAGAAGATGCCCACCGCCAAGGCGCCGGCCATCAAGGGGCAGAACCATTTGGTGCGTTTGATGGGGGTGGCGTCACGCAGGGGATGCCAGGCGGCGATCACCGTCACCGCCAAGGCGGACAGCAATCCCGCCCCCAGCAGGGCGTACAGCCCCTTTTGCAGGTCGGTGGCGTCCTCTCCGGCAGGCATTTGGGGCACGTTCCAGCGGTCAATGGCGTAATAGGCCACCAGCGTCAGCAGCAAAAAGGCGATGGTCAGCAGACCCCACCGCACCACGCGCACCGCCACACGGTCGGCCTCTACCTTTTTTCGCACACGAACAAAGGCTTCTGAAAGATTGGGTAGTTTCACGGAGAAACCTCCTCTTATAGAAAAGTATATATACACAATCAGTATAGCAAATAATCTTAATAAACGCAAGGAGTAAATTGCCGCCAAAAAAGCCGTGGGAGCATCGGCTCCCACGGCTTGATCGACAACATGGATCACAGATCCAATTTCAGGTCATTTTCCTTGATCCAGCCTATTTTGCGGAGAATTTCCGCAAACAGCAGGCTCAAAACGGCGGGAGCGACGATACACACCACCAACACGCCGATCCAGGCCGAAGCGGAGAAATGCATATCCTTTAACACGCCCAAGGGGCCCACCAAACCGCAGGTGCCCATGCCTGCCGACACGCCGGAGCATTCCAGCTGAAACACCAGGGTGGACAGGGGCCCCGTGATGGCGGAGGCCAAGGTGGCGGGAATCCAAACGCGGGGGTTTTTCACGATGTTGCCCATCTGCAACATGGAGGTGCCCAGGCCCTGCGCCACCAGACCGCCCCATTTGTTTTCGCGGAAGGAAATGACGGCAAAGCCCACCATCTGGGCGCAGCATCCCGCCGTGGCGGCACCGCCCGCCAAGCCCGAAATGCCGATCATGGCGCAAATCGCCGCCGAGGAGATGGGCAGGGTGAGGATAACACCCACCACAACCGACACCAGCACGCCGTAGAGCAGGGGTTGCAGCTCGGTGGCGGTGTTGACGAAATAGCCCAGCCAGTACATACCGTAGGCGATGGCGGGGCACAGCAGCTTTGCCACCAGCGCACCCGACAGGATGGTGGTGACGGGGGTGACGAGGATGTCCACGGGGGTCTCCTTGGACACCAGCTTGCCCAGCTCCACCGCCACAATGCACACCACGAAGGCACCCGCAGGGCCGGCGGTCAGGGGCTTCTCCGCCCCGTTCAGCATAAAGGTGGCGCCCACGCCGTTGCCCATCATGCCCGCCACGGCGGCGGACAGCATCACCAGGGGCGGCGCTTTCAGGGTGTGGGCGATGGCGATGCCCAGCGCCGCGCCGGTGCAGGCCTTGGCGTAGCCGGCGATCTCGATCAGCAGATCCCAATGGGTGTATTGTCCCAGGGTCTCAAAGATCGTGCCGATGAGCAGGGTGGCGAACAGCCCCAGCGCCATGCTGCCCATGGCATCCACGAAATACAGCTTTGCGGAGGGTTTTACGCCCTTGCGGTGACAAAAAGCCTTGATTGTTTGCATACCATCGCTTCCTTTGGAAAAATTTCCTTTATTGTAGCACCGCTTGTCGAAAAATGCAAGAGCGGGAAGGCTTGTGTCGGACAAAAAGATGTGCTACAATAGGACACGTGATGCAGACAAAAAGCAAAAAGGAGAGCAAAAGGGATGATCAAGGAATTTTTCGGAATCGGCGGCTATACCCGCACCCCGGAGGGGGCCTATTCTTGGCAACACCTGACCTTCGTGGGTTTGTTGTTGGCGTTGATGGTGGTGCTGGCGGTGTGGCTGGGCTGTCGCAACCGCCGCTGGAACGTCCGCACCCAAAATCGGGTGATGATTTGGGCCGCCATCCTCATCGACGGCTTGGAGCTGATCAAGATCGCCCTGTCCTGCTATACGAAGCAGGTGGCAGGCGAGCCTTGGTACGAGGGAATCCTCTACAATCTGCCGTTGTTCCTGTGCAGCATCCAGCTCATCGTCATTCCGCTGGCGGCCTTCACAAAGGGGCGTTTGCGGGAGATCTCCGCCGATTTTGTGGCGCTGTTCGGTCTGCTGGGTGCGGTGCTGGGCACCGTGGGGGCGGCGCAAAACTATAACGCCTATCCCGTGCTGGGCTTTGACAACGTGGTGAGCGGCTTGACCCATACCATCTCCGGTTTTGCGTCGCTGTATGTGATGATTGCGGGGCTGGCCACCTTCAAGCGGTCTAACGTGCCCGGTTGCGTGGGGCTGCTGTTGGGCTTTTGCGGCGCGGCCTTTGCGGTGAACACCTGGGTGATTCCCCGCAACTATATGTTCCTGACCGGCCACGACGGCACCCCCTATCAGATCGTGTACGATCTGGTGGGCGGCAGTCCTCTGTGGTATCCGCTGTCGGTGGTGGGTCTGTTCGTGGTGTATATGGCGGCGTTTTACGCGGTCGCCCGCCTGCTGCGGATCAAAAAGCGCGTTACCGTTAACACCTAATAAAACAGGCTGTTGCCCGTGGGCAACAGCCTGTTTTGTTTATTTTCCAACACAGAAGCGGGCGAACACCTGCTCCACCACCGCCTCGGTGGCGCGCTCGCCGGTCAATTCCAGCAGGGCGTTGATGGCACCGTCCACACTCACCGACACCGCGTCGGGGGTGAAGCCCATAGTCAGCGCCTCCTCTGCCTCTGTGAGGCAGGCGAGGCAGTCGGCGGCGCATTGCCGCTGACGCTCGGTGGAGAGGACGGGCTGGGCGGCATCCAACCGCTCAATTCCCGTGACCGCGGCCACCGCCGCTGTCAGCGACTCCACGCCGCTGTGCTCCTTTGCCGATAGGGTCACTACGTGGGGGAAATGGGCGGAAATCCAATTCGCGTCGATGAGGAGGGGCTTGTCCGCCTTGTTGATGATGGCGATGGCGGCGCGGTTTTTCAAGCGGCTCGTCAGCAGTTTGTCCTCCTCGGTGAGCTCCTCGCTGCCGTCAAAGACGGCCAGCACCAGCGCCGCCTGCTCCATTCTGGCTTTGGCACGGGTGACGCCCACGCTTTCCACCGTGTCGGCGGTGTCGCGGATGCCGGCGGTGTCCGCCAGCCGCAGGGTCACGTCCCCCAGCCGCACCGTTTCCTCCACGATGTCGCGGGTGGTGCCCGCAACGTCGGTGACGATGCTCCGCTCACAACCCGAAAGCAGATTCATCAGGGTGGATTTGCCCACGTTGGGGCGTCCCACGATGGCGGTGTCCACCCCTTCCCGCAGGATGCGTCCCGCGTCATAGGTGTCCAGCAGGTTTTGCACCGTGCTCATCGAAGTTTGGATGGTTTTTCTCAATACAGACGGCTCCAAATCGGGGATGTCCTCGTCGGGATAGTCGATGTAGGCGGCGAACTGCGCCGCCACCCCCAAGAGATCCTCCTTGACCGTGGTAAGACGGCGGAAAATGCCGCCTTCGCGGGCGGCAAGCGCCGTCTGCGCCGCCAATTTGCCCTCGGCGGCGATGAGATCCATCACGCTTTCCGCACCGGTGAGATCCATCTTGCCGCTGAGGAAGGCTCGGCGGGTGAATTCCCCCGCCGCCGCAGGCTTCGCACCGGCTTGGAAACAAGCACGGAGCACCCTCTGGAGAATATACCGTCCGCCGTGGCAGGACAATTCCACCACGTCCTCCCCGGTATAGCTGTGGGGGGCGCGGAACACCAGCGCCACGCAGTCGTCGATGTCCCCGTCGGCGTCAAAGACGTGACCGTAGGCGGCGGTGTAGCCGCCGAGGGCGGAGAGGGGACGGTTTTTATCCACGGGGCGGAACAATTTGGCGGCAACGGCAACGGCGTCGTCGCCGGAAAGGCGCACCACACCAAGCCCTGCCGCACCGGCAGGGGTGGATATGGCGGCAATGACGTGGGACATAAGGCACCTCCGAAAAACAGCGAGGCGAAAGTAGAGAAAGGCCCCCTCTTGAGGGGGCTGGCACGGCGATAGCCGTGACTGGGGGAGTTGCCACCGAGCACAAACTCGGGAGAATGGCGATAGCCATTCTCGAGGAGTGGCAATGTAAGCTCCGATCAGCACAACCTAAAAGCCACTCCGAACTCCCTCCGTCTTTTCGCCTGTGGCGAAAATCCACCTCCCTCAAGAGGGAGGCTTTGCTCTATTCACGCTTTCATATCATCCTCATTTTACCCAATTTTTTCGCCCTTGTCAACCGAGGAGCTCTGCCAACGTCCGTCCCAAAATCTGGGCGGAATACACCGCCTCCTCCACCGTGTTGCCCTCGGCGCCCACCTCCACCAGCACCCAGCCGGGGGACAGGTGCTGATTGTAGCGGCTGGCGGTGAGGTTTAACGGACGCATCAGATCGGGGCTCACCGCATCCAGCGCCGCCTGCCAGTGAGAGGACAGGGTGAGATTTTGCTCCCAATGGGGATGGGGGAGGTCGTCGGTGGACACCACCCCGGTGATGAGCATCATCTGCGCCGCCTTTTTGCCCTCCACCACGGCGGTGGGGCGCACCAGCGCACCCCCGTCCTCGATGGAGTCCCGATGGAGATCCAGCACGATTTGGATGGTGGGATATTCTTTCAGATATTTCTCCGCCACCTCTGCCGAACGGTTGTAGGCTCCCGTATAGACGGGGTTGTCGTGGATGGTGGTGTCGTGGATGGCGGTGATGCCGTAGGCGGCCAGGGTCAGCCGCAACGCCTCCCCCACGGCGCAGACGTTGCGGGTGTGGTCGTCGGTGCGGTGGCGGTCGGCGGCGTTGTAATAGTCCGCCTCATAGGTCATATAGCCCTCGGTGGTGTGGGTGTGGAGGATCAGCACCTGGGGCTCTGCGGTTTCGGCCCATTTCACCGCCAAGGACTTGGACAGCGCCGCCGCAATATCCACGGTGGTGCCGCTTCGGTTTTTGATGGCGATGCCCGCCTCCCGATCCCCGGTGTGTATCGTCTTTTCTATGATTTTGCCGCCGTCCCCCTTGTTTTCGGGTGCCTCCGTCATGGTGATGGGCGGCAACTCCACCAAGGGCGCCGCCGCAGGCAGGTCGGGGGCGGTGGTGTCACCGCCCCCCTCAAAGGGGGTGGGACGGGGCTTGGTGTCGGCGGTCATGTCCGCCAGCTTTTCGTCCAGCAGGGTCACGGCGTGGGCGGGCTGGCGCAGTCCCACCGCCGCCAACGCCAGCCGTTGCCCCAGCCCGTTTCTGCCCAGCAGCGTCACCGCCACCGGCAGGCATAACAGGGCGGCACACCGCCGCCCCCATACTTTCACAAAGTTACGTTTCATACTATCACCCATAAACTGTATGCGGAGAAATGAGACATTAGAAATGAGGTCTGAGGAATGAGGAATGAGGAATGAGGAATGTTATTGCTAATTGCACCATCCTGTGCTATACTGAATCTGCATTCCATATTCGGAGGATATTATGAAAAAACGACTGTTATCCTTATGTTTAATACTGGCCTTGTGCCTGTCTTTGGCGGCCTGCGGCAACGACACTGCTAAGGACACCGCCCCTCCCGCCACCACGACCACCCAAACGCCCACCACCACGGCGCCCACCGTCTCGGCGGCGGACAAACAGTTGGTGGATCGCGCTTTCGGGTTGGCACGGGGCGACAAGATCGAAGGTGTCACCCTGACGGGTGTGGTCACAGACAGCCAAGGCTATGCCGCCGGCTACGGCAACGCCACCTTTGACCTGCAGGTGCAGGGCACGAGCGGTGCCAAGACCATCTATTGCTATCGTGTCAAGCCTGCGGATGCCTCCTGTCCCGAGGTGGCGGTGGGGGATCGGCTCTCCCTCAGCGGCACCATTCAGAATTATAAAGGCACCATCGAGTTTTATCCCGCCACCTACACCCATTTGGGTGGCGGCGGCACCACCGCCACCACCACCCGCCCCACGAATAGCGGCTCTGCCACCATTGATGAGGACGGCATCTACGACAGCAAGGAGGATGTGGCGCTGTATATCCACATCTACGGCAAGCTGCCCAAGAACTACGTGACCAAGAGCCAGTACAATAAGAATGACCGCTACCAATGCGTCGGCGGTGACCGCTTCTACAACAAAGAGGGGCGTCTGCCCGGCGGCGAGACCTATTACGAGTGCGACATCGACACCTACGGCATCACCTCCCGCGGTGCCAAGCGATTGGTGTGGACCAAAAGCGGCATCGTCTATTACACCGGCGACCACTACGAAACCTTTACGAAGCTGTATGGAGAGCGATAATATGAAAAACGTGACCATTGACTGCGGCGGCATCACCACCAAGCAGGAGCTGCACGCGCATATTGCGGAGATGCTTCGTTTTCCCGATTGGTACGGGCACAATCTGGATGCCCTGATGGACTGTCTTACGGATTTGGAGGATACCACCGTCACCTTGACGGGGCGGGAGAGCGTTGGCTTTGACGCCGCCGGCTTTTGGGAGACCTTTCGGGATGCCGAACAGGAAAATCCCCGCCTCACGGTGATCTGGCAATAAAAAAAGGCTGTGTGCAACGAGCACACAGCCTTTTCTATTGCATTATTTTTGCACTTTCTTGGTGATGAAATAGATGGCCACGCCGCCGCCGATCAGCAGCAGCAGGGCGATGATGGGAAGCACCACAAACAGCACCTTAATATCCGCGGGGGATTTCTTGCCGGACGCAGATTTGGTGGCTTCATACATCACGGTGTAGTCGGAAAAATGCCGGGTGAGGAAGGTGAGTTCGCCGTCACCGACGGTGGTTTTCATCTTTTCCAGCTTGCCGTCAGGGGAGAGGTAATAGACGGTGTAATTCTCCGCTTTTTTCCCTTTTTCGGGGGTGAAGGGCACCGTCACGGCGGCCATGCCGCCCAAATCGTGGATTTCCTCGCCGCCGTTGAGCGACAGACGGATCACCGCCGCCACGTTTTTGTTTTGCAGGGTGTTTTGTTGCTTCACAGTCAAATCGGTGACGCGATATGGCTCTGCCGTCAGCTCCACCGTGTCCCCTTGTGCCGCCTCGGCGGCGGTGGCGAGGACGGAGGCGTCCAGCGTCACGGTGGCGTGGGGCAGGATCACCTGCACGGTTTTGTCGCTTTGTGCCGCCTCGGTGAGCAGTTGGGTGGGCAGCGCCACGGTGGTGATGCCCGCATCCTCCACCGCCACGGTGAGGGTTTTGTTGCTGTCGGGATTCAGCAGATGAGCCACGTCCTCGTATTTCACCTGTGCCTTGCCGTTTTCCTTATGAACGGGCACCTTATGAGAGGGCTGTTTGCCGGTGGTGCCGGTGGTCTGGGAGGGGGTGGTTTCCGAGGGCTCGGTGGCGGAGGGGGTTTCGGTGGGATCGGTGGGCTCGTCCCCGGAGGGGGGCGCCGGATCGGTGGGGTCGTTGGCGCCGCTGCGCAACACCTGAATGGTGCAATCACCGGGGTCGAAAGCCCCCTCTAAAATATAGGTCTTGCCGGCGGTGAGGGGAGCGGTGAGAGAACCGATATTATCCACATAGGTGGCATAACCGGTGCCTTTGAGGATGGCGGTGCCGCCTGCACCCGCCATATAGAAGCGGTAGCTGCCGCTTTCGGCGGGGGTGAAGGAACATTCCACACCCAGCGATCCGCCAAAGGTCAGCTTGGTGGTCTTGTTCAGTTCCAGCTTGGGACGGTCCTTGACGGTGATGGTTTTAGACACCGCTTGTCCGTTCACCGTGGCGGTGACGGTGACGGTGCCGGCTTTCAGCAGCTCCAGCTCGCGGGTCTGCTTGCTGTCCTCGGTGATAAACCGTGCCACCGAGGGGTCGCTCACCGTCCACGCGGTGGTGAAGGCCTCGAAATACAGCGGCTTGGTGTAGGGGAACAGTTGCATGTGTCCTCCTACGTAGCCGTACAGGTCGGTTGTCGTGTGGTCATAGGCGGAGCGCAACTCGGCAGAGGTCATCGCCCCCACCTTTTCCAGATGATAGGTGTCGGTGAACCCCTCTTTATCGGGGGAACCCTCCCACATACTGAACGTGATGATGTAGGTCTCGCCTGCTGTCATATCCGCCATATAGCCGTGCATAACGCCAAAGGGGTTGGCGATCATCAGCTGATTATCCGGCATATCCAGACTTTCCACGCCGTGCCGCAGCCGCACGTCGATTACGGTGTTGCCTCCGTACAGCACGTACCGTCCCGATTCGGCGGGGGTGAATTTGTATTTGAATTCCTCGCCCGGTTTGACGGTGATCTTCAACTCGCCGCTGTTGGGGAAGGGGGTGCAGAGATCCACCTCTTTTTTGGGCTCACCGGGATGGATGGAGATGGTATCGGTGATGCCGTCGGGCCATTCGGTTTCCCCCTCCCACACATGCATCCGCACAAGGTATCGCGCCCCGCCTTTAAGGCGATAGCATTCGTCGTTGGGGTTGGCCTTGCCTTGGATTGTGAGGAGCTCGGGAAAGGCGTCTTTATCCGACTCGTCCTCTTGATGAAAATCCACCCGAATCACGGAGGTGGATTGGCTGATGGTGTGCGGGCCGCTCTCGGAGGGGATATAGAGGAAGAAGCGTTCTTCCCCCGCTTTCATGGTGACCGTCATTTCCGAGCCGTCCCAGAGTTCGTATTCCGCCGCCACCGAGAGGGGCAACACCCCCAACAGCAACAGCAGGGCAAATGCCACGGATAAGATGCGATTGGTCGTCTTTTTCATAACGATTCCTCCGCTTTCTGTATAATTTATCGTGTTTTATACTATCTGTAATCAAAATCACACCATATTGCCGCTGTTTTCCATCAGCACGGCGATGGCGGCCAGGGGTGCGGTCTCGCACCGCAGGATGCGGGGACCCAGGGTGGCGATGTTTCCACCGGCTTGCAACACGGCCTCTACCTCGGCGGGGTCAAAGCCCCCCTCGGGACCGACAACCAACGAAACGGCGGTGTCGGCGGGGGTGACGAAGGTGCCGATGGGTTGTCCGCCACCCTCATAGCACAGCAGAGTTTGTTCCGTCCTGAAACGAACCAGTGCCTCTTTCCACGAAATCGGCAACGAAACCGTGGGGATGATGCCGCGCCCGCTTTGGCCTGCCGCTTCGGCGGCAATCTTCTGCCAGCGCGCCTGCTTTTTGGCGGCGTCCTTGCCGTCCAGTTTCACGATGCACCGTGCGGTGGCCACCGGCACGATGGCGGTGACCCCCAGCTCTACCGCTTTTTGGATGATCAGCTCCATTTTATCCCCTTTGGGCAGACCCATATAGAGGGTCACCGCCAGGGAGGGCTCGCTTACGGAGGGGGTGGCGGCATCCACTGCCAGGGTAACCCGCTCCTTTTCCACCGCGGTGATGGTGCAGGCATAGTCGGTGCCCTTGCCGTCGCAGAGGGTAAGGGCTTCGCCGGCGGTCATGCGCAGAGCACCGCCGATGTGGCGGGCATCCGCCCCCTCAATGATGGCTTCGCCCCCCACCTCGGGGGTGTAGTCGATAAAAAATCGGGGCATAGGATTACCTCCTGATAGGGATTGTTAAAAAGGTAGAAGAATTCGAACTTTTATTTAAAGCCATACCTCTCTAAACGAATCAGAAGGTTCATAGTCGCTGTATCCCGTACCATCACAAACGGGGCAAGTTTTTTTCTCATAATATCCACTTCCATTGCAAACAGAACAGCTAGGATCATCTTTGTTCAGAGCAATGATAATAAGTACAGCAAAGATGATAATAAATGCAATTATCATAATCTTGCTTATTTTAGTCCAAGTGTTTTCTAAGGAATCTGGATTCTTCTCTGCCTGTTTTTTGTTATTTCTATACTCTTTTGTATTAAAACCGCAATTTGGACATTTGCTTGCAAAGTCGCTGATTTCTTTTCCACATTCAGAGCATTTAATTAAAGACATAAATTCGCCTCCAGTTATACTGTTAATAGCCGCCGTAGGCGGCGTGCCTCCCTTGTGTAAAGGGAGGTGTCATTTGCTTAGCAAATGACGGAGGGATTGTTATTGAAACACCTCATCCGACCTCGCTCATGCTCGGCCACCTTCCCCTCAAGGGGAAGGCTTTTTATATTTCACCACATACGGGATGTGGTGAGGCAATCCCACCTCTTGCTCGGCGTATTTGGAATCGTCCAACATCAATCCTTGTCGTGGGGCGCGTTGTAAGACCAGGTAATGTAATTCGTGCCATTTGTAGAGATCCCAGTCTGCATAGACGGGCACATCTTGGGTTGCACAGGCTTGTCGCATCGTTTCTTCGGTGGTGATTTCCGTGCCGTTGGGTAAGGTGTGTAAATATTGTAATGTGAGGTTGGACAACGTATACATCTGTTCGGTTATTAACATCTTACGCCTTTTTGCACACCATACACAGCCAGCCGCCGTGTTCGTGGCGTTCCACCACGGCAAAGCCGCAGTTGTCCAGCGCCGCCAGCACGTCCTGCTCGCGGGTGTCGATGATACCCGACACAATGTACACGCCGTCCTCCGCCAGCAGGGCGGGGATGGCGGGGGAGAGCATAATGATGGCGTCCGCCACGATGTTAGCGGCGATGACGGGGAATGTGCCGTCCACGTCGCGGGCAAGGTCGCCCAGTCGAATTTCGTACTTGGGGGCGGTGAGACCGTTGAGCTCACCGTTCTCGATGGCGGTCTTGACCGCCAGAGCGTCGATGTCGATACCCAGAGCACGACCCGCACCCAGCAGGCAGGCGGCGATGGAGAGAATGCCGCTGCCGCAGCCCACGTCCAGAAAATCCACGCCGTCGGTGACGTATTTTTCCAGCGTTTCCAGCACCAATCGGGTGGTGTCGTGGCCGCCGGTGCCAAAGGCCATGCCGGGGTCAATGGACAGCACGGCGCGGTTATCGGGATTTTCCGCTGTCTCCCAAGAGGGACAAATGAGAATTTTCTCGCCCACGGGGAGCGGTTTGAAATACTTCTTCCAGTTGTTGGCCCAGTCCTCCTCGCGGACGTTGTTGGCGTCCACCGCGTGGTCGATGCCCACGGCGGTGTACCGCTCCCGCAGAAAGGCGATGGCCTCGGCGGGGTTCTCCTCGGGGGAGATGTAGAGGTGGATGAGGGCGGTGTCCCGCTCCTTAGCCAGCAGATCCTCGTCGATGAGGTCGATGCGGGCGATCTCCCGCGCACCTTGTTCCAAATCGCTGTAATCCTCGATGTAGATGCCGTAGGGCACCACCATATTGGCGATGGCGGCGGCCTCGTCCACGGCGGCGGCAGGGATGCGAATGCATACTTCGGTCCAATCCATGATGTGTTCCTCCTTGTGATTGGCGGATAAGACGAAGGCCCCCTTGCCTAAAGGGGGCTGTCAGCCGATAGGCTGACTGGGGGATTCCAAACCGCACAGCGGTTTGCCGTGCTCCGCACGGTATCCCTCCGTCACGGCTGACGCCGTGACACCTCCCGTTAGGCAAGGGAGGCGTTGCTTTACTCCACCTTGTTTTTCTATTCTATCATCATTTCTGTCACTTTTCAACGGTTTTACTTGTCAAAGGGGAAGAAAAATGCTATAATGACTTAATTTATAGTGAGAAGGTGGGTTTCATTCCTCATTTCTCATTTCTCATTGCTAATTTTCATTGAAAGAGGTGCCAACCGATGGCTGACATCAAGAAGCATATTCGCAATTTCTGCATCATCGCCCACATCGACCACGGCAAGTCCACCCTGGCAGACCGCCTGCTGGAAAAGACCAACACCGTGGCCCTCCGCGATATGGAGGAGCAGCTGTTAGACAGCATGGATCTGGAGCGTGAGCGCGGCATCACCATTAAGGCTCACGCCGTCACCCTCAACTACACCGCCCAGGACGGTGAGGAATACACCTTCAACCTTATCGACACCCCCGGTCACGTGGACTTTAACTACGAGGTGAGCCGTTCCTTAGCCGCCTGCGAGGGGGCGCTGCTGGTGGTGGACGCCAGTCAGGGCGTGGAGGCGCAGACCCTCGCCAACACCTATCTGGCCGCCGAGCACGGGCTGGAGATTTTGCCCGTGATCAACAAAATCGACCTGCCTGCCGCCGACCCCGACCGTGTGGCGACGGAAATCGAGGATATCATCGGCATCGACGCCTCCGAGGCGCCCCACATCTCCGCCAAGGCGGGGCTGAACATCGAAGAGGTGCTGGAAGCCATCGTAAAACTCCCTCCCCCCGAGGGCGACGACGAAAAACCCTTGCAGGCGCTGATCTTCGACAGCTACTACGATTCTTACCGCGGCGTTATCGTGTATTTCCGCGTGATGGACGGCGTGGTGAAGGCCGGCGACACCATCAAGATGATGGCCTCCGGCGCCACTTTCGATGTGGTCGAGGTGGGTATCATGCGTCCCGGCCGCTTGGAGCCGGTGAAGGAACTCCGTGCCGGTCAGGTGGGCTATCTCGCCGCTTCGATTAAGACCGTAGGTGACGCCCGGGTGGGCGACACCATCACCCACGCCGCTAAACCCGCCGCCGAGCCGCTCCCCGGCTACCGCAAGGTCAACCCCATGGTGTTCTGCGGCGTGTTTCCCGCCGATGGTGCTCATTATCAAGACCTGCGTGAAGCTTTGGAACGCTTGCAACTCAACGACGCCTCCCTGACCTGGGAGCCGGAAACCTCGGTGGCTCTCGGCTTTGGCTTCCGTTGCGGCTTCCTGGGATTGCTCCACATGGAGATCATTCAGGAGCGTCTGGAGCGTGAGTACAATCTCGATTTGATCACCACCGCCCCCAGCGTTATCTACCGCATCACCCTGTCCGACGGCTCGGTGATCATGGTGGACAACCCCACCAACTACCCCGACCCCACCACCATCGCCATGGCGGAGGAGCCGATTGCCGAGGCGCACATTTTCGCCCCCAACGACTATGTGGGCAACATTATGGAGCTGTGTCAGGAGCGCCGCGGTGTGTTCAAGGACATGAAGTACCTCGACCCCACCCGCGTGGACATTCACTACGAATTGCCCCTCAACGAGATTGTGTACGATTTCTTTGACGCGCTGAAATCCCGCACCAAGGGCTACGCCAGTTTTGACTATGAGCTGAAAGGCTACGTCAAGAGCGAATTGGTCAAGCTGGACATTATGCTCAACGGCGAGATCGTGGACGCGCTTTCCTTCATCCTGTTCTCCGGCAATGCCTATGCCCGTGCCCGCAAGATGTGCGAGAAGTTGAAGGATAACATCCCCCGCCAGCTGTTTGAGGTGCCGGTGCAGGCCGCCATCGGCGGCAAGATAATCGCCCGCGAGACGGTGCGCGCTATGCGTAAGGACGTGCTGGCCAAGTGCTACGGCGGCGATATTACCCGGAAAAAGAAGCTGCTGGAAAAGCAGAAGGAAGGCAAGAAGCGGATGCGTACTTTTGGTACTGTTTCTGTGCCTTCGGAAGCCTTTATGGCAGTACTCAAGTTAGACGAGGATTAAAAAATGTCTTTAAGACAACGGAAAAATAAGATTCCTTTGGGAATATATGTGCATATTCCTTTTTGCAAGAGTAAGTGCCAATACTGTGATTTTTACTCTTTGAGCGAAAAGGATGACCGGCTGATGGATGGCTACCTGGGGGCAGTGTGCGCCCACATCCGGGAGGCCGGCCCCCTTGCGCCGGATTATTTGGTGGATACCATCTATTTTGGCGGCGGCACACCCAGCTATTTTGGCGCGGACGGTATGGCTGCCATCCTCACCGCCATCCGCAAGAGCTTTGATGTAAGCCCGGATGCAGAGATCACCTTTGAGGCAAATCCCGATTCTATTACCGATAAGCTTCTGCGCCGGCTGCGCAGCGAGGGCTTTAACCGGGTGAGCCTGGGCATCCAGTGTGATGACGATAATACCCTGAAAACCCTGGGACGGGTGCATAATTATGAGCAGGCAGTGGCGGCGGTGAAGCTGATCCGCAAAAGAGGTTTCCGTAATCTTTCGGTGGACCTGATGTTTGGTCTGCCGGGGCAGACCACAAGCACCTGGCTGAAAACCCTGCGAAATGTGCTTTCCCTGAAGCCGGAGCATATCAGCTGCTACGGCCTGAAGGTGGAGGAAAATACGCCCCTTTATCAATATAAGGATTTTTACAACTTAGCCGATGACGATACCCAGGCGGATATGTATCTTGGCGCGGTGGAGCTGCTCTCTGAGCAGGGCTACCGGCAGTATGAAATCTCCAACTTCTGCCGCAAGGGTCAGGTTTCCCGGCACAATTTGAAGTATTGGACCGGTGGCGAATACCTGGGCTTTGGCCCGGATGCCAGCTCTGATTTTGGCGGCCAGCGGTTTACTATGGTCCGGGATGTCCACGCCTATATGGAGGGCATCCGTATGGGCGGCCAGGTGCTGAAGGAATGTCAGCAGGTATCCGTCCGGGAGCGAGCGGGTGAATACCTGATGATGCGCCTGCGTACCACCATGGGCATTGATCCTAAGGAATACGAAAAGCTTCACACCATGCCCTTTGCGCCCTTGCAGCGGAAATTAGAGCAGTTTGCTAAGCAGGGTCTTGCCGCCTGCACCTATGATGGCCGCTGGTACTTGACCCCGGAGGGAATGCTCCTGTCTAACACGATCATTTCCGATCTTCTCATTATTCAGGATGATACAGCGCCTTTGGGTAACT
>JAFQGI010000038.1 GCA_017415515.1 Clostridia bacterium
CATCGCGCCATCTTTACCGCAAGTTGCGGCAGTAGAAACCTCGCCTTCATAAGCGTGCGCACCTATCGTACGCACCGCTCCACAAACATTACAAGTGTCGTCGCAAGCGTTGTCGTAAGTGTGGTTACCGGTGGCAGGGATAACCTCAGTATAGTTATGACCACAAATCGAGCAGGTGTAGGTCATTACGCCATCTTTACCACAGGTTGCGGCGGTGGTAACCTTGCTTTCGTAAGCGTGAGCACCTACTGTGCGCATATCGTTGCATACGTTACAGGTGGTATCACAGGCATTGTCGTAGGTATGGTTGCCCGTGGCAGGAATTACCTGATCGAAGGTGCCGCCACAGCCGCTACATTTATAGGTGCGCACACCGTTATCACCGCAGGTAGCGGCGACCTTTACGGTTCCGTTATTCCAGGTGTGATCTTTCACCGCTATCGTCTCGGTCTTAGTAGCCTTACAAACGGTGCAAGTATAGGTTTTTACTCCGGAAGCAGTACAGGTGGCTGCTTTCGTAACCGTACCGGAATTCCAGGTATGCGCCTGCTTTTCTACATTACCACAAGCACAATTACGGGAATGATAGGTGCCATCGTATTTGCTCCAACTGTCATAAGAATGGGTGTGAGCAAACGCGGACTTGTTGGACCACACCAAGTAATATCCACCGGTGTTCCAAGGGCACAAGACGCAATAATAATCGCCGGATTGACCAATTTTTACGCAATTATCATTGACATAAATATATCCGGGAGAAGAAGACAAATCGCTTCTGTAATAGCACTGCGTTTTTGCAACCGCTTTGATGGTCTCGGGTTTTGTGGAAGTGTTCAAGAAAGTGGACAGCGGCGCATAAATCGTGCGGTCATTGGCATAGCCGTCCCAAGGGCACTTTGCTTTGACCCAACCATTGGTATACACCGCCTCAATGGTTACAAAATCCGACGTGTAGATATTACCGATATTGTTGCCGTTGACGGCATCGTAAGCCGGTTGCTTAGCGTTCTGCAAAGTGTACGCCTTAAAAGGGGTAGGGTAACGCGCGTCAACAACATAGTCGTCCACGCGCTGAATGTACTCTTGTGCCACATAACCACTCTTGCCGTTGTAGGTCACATGCGCCCAACTACCATTTGCTTTGGAGACAGTAAACGTGGCATAGGCAGGGATGTAACCGACCACGTTACCGTTGGTGCTGTGGGCATCGCGGATGCGCAATTCGGAACTGACGTTTTTAGTAGTATATGTGCCGGCATAGGAAGTGGAACATTTACAGGAATTGGTGTCGCAACTAGAACAGCTAGATACAACATTGGTTTCAGCGGTATTTTTCCAAACTTTACCACATGTGGAACATTTATAACACGAATAATGCGGATGCGCCGCTTCATAGTACATATATTGCCCTTTGTCGCAGATGTGCGTGTCATCATCATCAACAATAGTAAACAACGAAACTTTGCTGTAAACCGTTTTGGTGCCACCGGAATCTAACGGATACTCTACTAAACAACACCCATCCGTATACACTTCATAAATCGTACATTTATCGGAAGTGCCGATCCAACAAGTCGAGTTGATGGAACGATGATTCGCATCGAAAATGTTTTCAGCGGTAATCTTCGCTTTCGGATAGGCAGTCAATTTCTTACCGTAAGAGGTGTTAATCTT
The DNA here is from genome assembly GCA_017415515.1 of Clostridia bacterium. GTDB lineage: Bacteria > Bacillota > Clostridia > Oscillospirales > Acutalibacteraceae > UBA5905. The sequence continues at coordinate 1,675 of JAFQGI010000038.1, forward strand.
ATGTGTGGTTACAACGCCACCTTTATTCCAAGCATTAGCGTACTGAACACCACTATAACTCTTAAAATACTCTGCCAACTGTTCCCAAGAATATGGTTTGAAACGGACTATGCAATAACCATCGTAATTACAGTCAGCAACATCTGCACCATAAGTACTAGTGTTGACGATAGAAACGGAATGTCCTCCTTTTAAACGGACATGCGTAGCGGGTGCACAACCCAACAACTTGGTTTTTAGTGTAGAAGCTGTACAGCTTTCCGCCGACAAAGCACCTGTAATATCAGTAAAATAACCCGGCGCACTTGCATCAAAGTAACCATATACTTTCCACTGACAATACCGAGCAAAACCAAAGCACTGCGATGCTAACAAGTCTACCTGACAAGTGCTGGGATTTCCCGTAGGCCAGTAACGCATACAATTGCACTGTGATGAAGTCGCGCTCACACAAACATCGTTCCAATGACATCTGCCATTAGCCCAGTAGCTGTTCGCACAAGATTTTCCGTTTTTTGTGAAATAACTACCATGAGCATAGCCGATATCAACGCCGTTAATGACGATATTGCTTGCCGCACTAACACTTACGGCTTGGAAAGGTATCGTAATTGCCAACAGGGCAATCACTAAAACAAGGGATAATACTTTTTTCATTCTCTTTCCTTCTTTCATAGTTCATTATTGGATAGATGCGAAGCCACTCAGCCCAACTCCACCTCCCAACCATTAAGATATCGCTGCAACAGACCCAAGTCCTTGTTGTTGACACGGCCGTCGTCATTGACATCTGAAACACTTTCATTAACAACCACATCCCATCCGGTAAGATACTGTTGCAAGGCACTAATGTCTCTGTTATTTACATAACCGTCACCATTAACATCACCACAAACACCCAACTCTTCCGGAACGTTTAATTCGTCGGTAGACACCCATCCCAACACGTAGTAATCCTTGCCCGTCATAGGCATAAATACCTGTGTCGCCCCATCGACCGATCCCACCAAATAGCACACATCGTCAGGATAAATACGGTAGGTTTTGTTGGATAAAGTGCTGGTTGAATACAAATCTATGTATTCCTTAGCTACAAACGATACGAATTCCGCATTCGGATTGGAAACAAAATTCGATATCGGCGTATAGGCCGTCCTTGTTCCGCCTGAATCCAACGGAAAGGTTACCTGACACCAGCCGTTGGTGTACACTTTATGGATGGTACAATAATCCGTTGTGTAAATCTCACCATAACGAGTCGTCAAGTCGCTTCTTTTTACCTCAAAATTGTTTGCCACACAAGGATACGCCTTAAATTCCGTAACAATATCATAGGCATCATCTTCGATCAAATTGGGATTCTCCGGCTCTCCGACATAAGCGTTGTTTCTTGTTACGATGCTGTATATTAAGTCACCATAAACCAAAAAGCCATCCGCATTGACGGATTCCTTGCTCACCGTCACCTTACGTGCAACCGGCGGGGTCTGTTCGTAGATAACAAAGTGGGTCTCCGTCACCTCGCCCACCCAAACAATATGACTTCCCTTGGTGTTGCTTAAAGCGTCACCCGCCTCAATATCGCACGCTTTCACGCCATAAGTAGTAGTTCCGTAAGGACTTCTTTGAATGGAGCCCACGTTGCAATAACGGGGGGCTTCCCCGTACATAAAATCGCCTCCAAACACTTCGCTCACAAAATCTGCACAGCAAGAACCGTAAACAGGACCGGTCCGTACCGCATTGACCGAAGCACAGAAAGCAGTAGTTGAATAATTTGTTGTAGCTACCCTATCGTATTGAGCCAAAGAGCATAAACTCCAAGAAACAACCTCCGACGTGAACAGCGTATATGGAATACCCCTCACCGTCTCACCTTGAGGAAAGTACATTTTACCGTTGTAGGGATTTTCATTCCACACCGCAATATCTTGAGAGGGGATCCATTCATAATTGACCATCGCTTCAGCTCTTGCGCGCATTTCTTCCAGTGTCACCGTCGTCGCTGCAACATTCACAGCACTCATAGGCAACATCGTTGCCAATAAGAGCACGCTAAGCAAAGCAGCCAACACTTTTTTCATAAACTCCTACCTCTTTCAAAAAATATAGTTACATTTTAGCGAATTTTCCGCTAAAAGTCAATAGCGAAAAACTTTCTAAGGTATAATATACCCATCCTAACAAGAGGTGGTGTATCTATGCCGTTATACCGACGCATCCGCGATCTGCGGGAGGACAAAGACCTGACCCAGACCCAAATGGGGGTCGTTCTCTCCTGCAGTCAGCGCGTTTACAGCAACTATGAGCGGGGCGACATCGACATCCCCACCACCACCCTCATCAAACTGGCCGATTACCACGGCGTATCGGTGGATTACCTCCTTGAACGCACCGACAACCCAAAAACCAACGAATGAACAGCCTGCGGCACGCGCCACAGGCTGTTTTATTATGCCATTTGCCTTTTCATACCTATTTTTTCGTTTACTTTTTCTCCCATTCGTGCTATACTTGTCCCAAAGGAGTGATGACTGTGTACACCAAACACCAATGGCATTGTGACCCCTGGCATTCTTTCAACTATGTGGTCAACCTGCCCAAGGATTACGACGAAACCAAGACCTACCCCCTGGTCTTTTTCCTCCACGGCGCCGGTGAGCGCGGCGACGACCTGGAGGTGGCCTGCACCCACGGCTATATGCGCTATGTCCGTGAGCAGGGCGCGGAATACCCCTTCCTGTTCGTCGCCCCCCAGTGCGACGGCTGGAACTATTGGGGTTGCTACACCGAGAGCCTGTTCCATTTCATCGATTACATCTGCGACACCTACCCCGTGGATCGTGACCGGGTCATCCTGACCGGTCTGAGCATGGGCGGCACGGGTACGTGGATGCTGGCGATGGCGGACCCCGACCGCTTTTCCTGCATCGTCCCCGTTTGCGGTAGCGGCATCGTGTGGAACGCCAAGCGGCTGGCCAATCTCCCCATCCGTATGTACCACGGCGACGACGACCCCATCGTCCCCTTCGAGGAGAGCGTGGTGATGCTCCGCGAGCTGACCCGTGCCGGCGCGGACGTGAAGCTGACCATCTGCTACGGCGTCGGTCACAACGCGTGGGAGCAGGCCTACACCGACCCCGACCTCATCGACTGGATGCTGGCGCAAAAGCGGAAAGGGTAATGACTATGAAATTGGCTAATATTTTCACCGACCATATGGTGTTACAGCGCGGTTGCCCCATCGCCCTCTTCGGCGAGGGTTGCGGCCACGGCACCGCCACCATCGGCGGCACCGCCACCGCGTTTGACGCCGACGGCAAATTTCTCACCTACCTGCCCGCTATGGCGGCAGGCGGCCCCTACGACCTGACCGTCACTGTCGGTGACGAGTCGGTCACCTTCACCGACGTGCTGGTGGGTGACGTGTATCTGGCAGGCGGTCAATCCAATATGCAGTTCCGTGTGGAGGAGTCCACCGACATCCCCCGCATCGGCAACCCTCTGGTGCGCCACTTCCGCGAGGGCCACTACGCCAACGAGAATATGGACACATGGTACGACTACACCCCGTGGCAGGTGGCCGATACCGAGACGATTGAAAAATTCTCCGCCATCGGCTATGACGTAGGCCGTATGCTGTGCGAGGAGTTGAATATCCCCATCGGCATTATCTCCTGCAACATCGGTGCCTCCCGCGTGGACGCTTGGACAGCTCCCGAAATCGTGGAGGCCCCCGACTACCAGCGGATGCTGGGCGAAAAGCACTGGGACTGGCACTGCTACAAGTTTAACCAAGGCTCTTGGTGCTATCTCAACAAGCTGCTCCCCATCGTCCCCTACACCATCCGCGGTGTGCTGTGGTATCAGGGTGAGAGCAACCGCCTCACCGAGGAAGCGGTTCACTACCACACCTTACTGGGCAAGCTAATCGCCAACTGGCGGGATCTGTGGCAGAAGGACCTGCCCTTCTACATCGTGCAGATTGCCCCTCACGCCGACGGCGACTGGAACGACTGGCCCCACATCCGTCAGGCCCAGGAGCGGGTCACCAAAGAGGTGGCAGGCACCTATCTCTGCACCCTAACCCACACCGGTGAGGCGGACAACATCCACCCCACCAAAAAGCACCACCTGGCGGTGGAGCTAACCAACGCCGTCCTTGCCAACGCTTTCGGCTATGACGTGGAATACTGCGGCCCTGTCTACGACAGGGTGGAAAAGGCCGAGAATGGCATCACCATCACCTTCACCCACGCCGACGGTCTGCACTTTGACGGCGACCCCACCGACCTGATGGTGTACGATGCGGCGGCCAATCCCCTCCCCTACACCGCCGCCATCGAAGGCAACGCCCTCACCCTCACCGCCGCCGGCATTTCCCGCATCGAGCTGGGCTGGCGCAACGCCCCCACCCATAACCTCTACAACGCCGTAGGCTATTTAGCCTCTCCGTTCCAGATCACCTTGGGAGAATGAGCAAAGCTCATTCTCGAGGGGTGGCAACGCTGACAACAACACGCACCATCTAACAAAAAACGGACGCCGTCACGGTGTCCGTTTTTCTTCTTTCCTTGCATTCCCTCCTAATCTGTGCTATACTACCTCACGTACGAAAGGAGTGGTGACAATGGACAGCAAGGCAAAACGCATTCTCACGCTGTTTCTCACCTTTTTCAAGATCGGTGCTTTCACCTTTGGCGGCGGCTACGCCATGATCCCCCTCATCCAGCGGGAGATCGTGGAAAAACACGGCTGGATGACCGACGAGGACATCCTGGACATCTTCGCCATCGCCGAATCCACCCCCGGCCCCATCGCCATCAATTCCGCCACCTTCGTGGGCTGGCGTGTGGCGGGCTTTTTCGGCGCGGCTCTTGCCACTTTCGGCGTGGTGCTGCCCTCCTTTGTCATCATCCTGCTGATCTCCTTCCTGCTGACCAATTTCGCCGACATCCCCACGGTGCAATACGCCTTTATGGGCATTCGTGCCGGTGTGCTGGCTCTGCTGGTCAAGGCACTGTGGACCATGTACAAAAAAGCCCCCAAGGGTCTCATCGCCTACGGCATTATGGCGGCCGCCTTTATCGTCACCGCCTTCTGTAACGTGCCGGTGCTGGCTGTCATCGCCGGCTGTGCCCTGGTCGGCCTCGGCTCCTCCCTGTGGATGGCGCGGAAGGAGGGCAAGAAATGATCTCCTTTCTGACCCTGTTCCTCACCTTCTTCAAGATCGGCGCCTTCACCTTCGGCGGCGGCTACGCCATGCTCCCCCTCATTCAGGAGGAGGTGCTCCGCCACGGTTGGGTGGCGGAATCCGACCTGATCAACTTCATCGCCGTGTCCGAGTCCACCCCCGGCCCCTTCGCCATCAATATGGCCACCTACATCGGCTCTCAGGTAGGCGGCGAATACGGCGTCTGGGGCAGCATCTTCGGCTCTGCCTGCGCCACCCTGGGCGTGGTGCTCCCCTCCTTCATCGTCATCCTCATCGTAGCCCGCTTCTATGAGAAATACAAGCAAAGTCGCATCGTCAAGGGCTGTATGAGCGGCTTAAAGCCCGCCGTGGTGGGTCTCATTGGCGCCGCCGTGCTGTCGGTGGTGGCGGAGGTGCTGTTCCCCTTGGGGCTGTCCCTCTCCGCTTTTGCCAATCCCTCCATGTACGTCTCCTTGGGCATCTTCGCCCTGACGGTCACTCTTGCCTTCTGGAAAAAGGTGCATCCCATCTGGCTGATCCTCCTCTCCGCAGTCCTCGGTATCGGCTGGGGCTATCTGTCGCCGTTGATGATTCAATAAACGGCAGGCAAGGCTTCCCCTTGAGGTAATTCCCCCGTCAAGCGGGGGAAATGTCACCGCAGGTGACAAAAGGGGGCCGCTTCGCGGCGAGCGAGAAGCTGTCAGCCGATAGGCTGACTGATGAGGTGTAGCCGTCCGCAGACGGCGTTACTCTTTTAAATGCAAAAAAGCAGACACCCTCTCGGGTGTCTGCTTTTTCTCTTTTTCTTACTGCGTGATGCTCCGCGCCACGTGGACGCCGCTGGCGGAAGCGTGGGACAGCGAGTGGGTGATGCCGCTGCCGTCACCGATGATGTACAGGCCGGGATAGCAGCTTTCCAACTGCTCGTTGACCTCCACTTCCATGTTGTAGAATTTGACCTCCACGCCATACAGCAGGGTGTCGTCGTTGGCGGTGCCGGGCGCCACCTTGTCCAGTGCGTAGATCATCTCGATGATGCCGTCCAAAATGCGCTTGGGCAGCACCAGACTCAGGTCACCGGGGGTAGCCTGCAAGGTGGGGGTGATAAACGCCTCCTCGATGCGGTTCTGGGTGGAGCGACGGCCGCGGATGAGATCACCGAACCGCTGGACGATGACACCGCCGCCCAGCATATTGCTCAGTCTGGCGATGGACTCGCCGTAGCCGTTGGAATCCTCAAAAGGCGCGGTGAAATGCTTGGCCACCAGCAGGGCAAAGTTGGTATTCTCGGTCTGCAGGGCGGGATCCTCATAGCTGTGCCCGTTCACCGTGATGATGCCGTTGGTGTTTTCGGTCACCACCGCCCCCTTAGGGTTCATGCAGAAGGTACGCACCCGATCGCCGTATTTCTCGGTGCGATAGACGATCTTGCTTTCATACAGCTCATCCGTCAGATGGGCAAACACCGCCGCCGGCAGCTCCACCCGCACGCCGATGTCCACACGGTTGGACTTGGTGGGGATGTTCAGCTCCTCGCACACCTGCTCCATCCACTTGCTGCCGATACGGCCCACCGAGATGACGCACTGCTCGCAGGTGTATTCGCCATCGCCGCACACCACGGCATAGCCGCTTTCCAGCCGCTTCACCGTCTGCACGGGGGTATCAAAATAAAAATCCACTTTTTCTTTCAGTTCGTTATACAGATTCTCCAACACCACGTAGTTCTTGTCGGTACCCAAGTGGCGCACCGAAGCGTCCAGCAGGTGTAGGTCGTTCTGAATGCACAGGGTCTTAAATCGGCTTCCGGCGGTGGTGTATAGCTTGGTGCCTTCGCCGCCGTATTGCAGGTTGATCTCGTCCACGTAGTGCATTAGCTCCAGCGCCTGCTTTTTGCCGATGTACTCAAACAACGTGCCGCCGAAATCGTTGGTGATGTTGTATTTGCCGTCAGAGAAAGCGCCCGCGCCGCCGAAGCCGCTCATGATGGAGCAACTCTTACAGCTCACACAACCCTTCACCTTTTCGCCGTCAATGGGGCAGTGCCGCTTATCCAGCGGATGCCCCGCCTCAAACACCGCCACTTTTAAGTTGGCGTTTTTCTGCATCAGCTCGTAGGCGGCAAAGATACCGCCGGGGCCTGCACCGATAATAATCACATCGTATTTCATCTATGTATCCTCCTTTTGGAGTTTTATTTCAGGTCAGCATGTTATTATACCACGTTTTCCGCAAAATGCAAACCCTTTTCCTTTTTGTTGCCTATTGACCTCATTGTAGGGACAGGTGTCCCCACCTGTCCGCGCCGCCGCAGGCGGCGAAAGCGGGCGATTCGTGAATCGCCCCTACGATCCCGCCTCACTCCTCACTCCCCATTTATCCGCCTCTCCGCAATTTATACTTGTTTTTTTTCTTTTTTATGGTACCATATAATCAAGGGGTATTATGCTCAGTTCCATCCACAAGATGGGACAACCCTACCAAACCCATTTCATATACAGAAAGGATGAATGGATGATGAAAACACGCAAACTATTGGCACTGCTTATGTCCCTATTATTGGTTCTGACGTTGACCCCCTTCTCCGTAACGGCGGAGGACACCTCCCGTCTGCTGATCATTACCGATGACGACGCCGCCTCGGGCGAGGGTTGGACGTGGGAGAATAACGTCCTCACCCTTTCTGCGGACGTGGCGGCGGATGCCGTCCGCATCGATAGCGGCGTCACCTCCGCTAAGGTGGTGCTGGAGGGTAACGTCACCCTCAACAGCGCCGCGCTGGACGGCGTTTCCGCGTTGCAGGCCGCCTGCGATCTGGAGATCGACGCCGGCGACTATACCCTGACCCTCTACTCCGGCAACGCCGTGGTGCTGGCGGCGGCGCAAGCCCTCATCCTCTCCGGCGGTCGGGTATACACCCGGTCGGGGAGCAACCATTACCGCGACGTATCCGTTGCCGACGGCAACCTGACCGTCACCGACGCCACGCTGGTCTCACGCATCGGCGGCATCTACGCCCGCGGCTCTCTGGTGGCGACCAACGCCCACGTATCCGGCTCCTGCCTAAGCGAGGAGGACGACGAGACGGCGGGCATCCGCATCCGCGGCGGCGTCACCGCCACCGATTCCACCCTATACGCCAATTCCTCGTGGTGCGGTATGGTGTGCGGCTCCTTCACCGTGGACAACTGCGAGATCAGCCTCTACGGCAGCGCCGAGCACGGCTCGCTGCGGGTCGATTACAGAGAAGGCCCGTATGTCAACACCTCCTGCATCTCTATCACCAATATGCATATGTATGACGAAAAGACCGAGGATAACCCCTACGGCTACGAGTATGCGGTGGAGGTCTTTAACGACGGCACCTATTATTGGGCCGAAATGACCCTGGACGGCGAGCAAGGCTGGTCCATCGAGGGCTTCCCCGCCAACCCCCTGATCCCCGCCGAGGGCAAGGTGAAGGAGCTGGTGGTGGGCGGCGTCAACGCCCTGAAATATCCTCAGGGTGAGGGCTGGAGCTTCAACGCCGAGAGCGGCGTTCTGACGCTGGATAACTGCACCATCACCGAGAACTACGTATCCTGCTACGACAGCACCGATAAAGACGCGCTCATCTACTACCGCGGCGCTCTCACCATCGAGCTGGTGGGCGACAACTATCTGGAGCGGACGGTGGAGTACGAGCCCGCCTACGACAGCACCCAGTTTGCCGCCATCTACGGCGATTACTACTACGACGGCGAAGGGGACACCGACAGCCCCCTGACCATTCAGGGTACCGGCCATCTGACGGCGGGCGTCACCTTTGTAGAGGGCGCCGAGGAGTGGTGGCTGTCCTGCCAGCAGTTCGCCATCTGCGCCGTGGCTGACCTCAGCGGTCTCCGCGACGGCGGCTCCGCCTCCGTCTATTGCGGCGTTGCCAACGTCCCCCGCGCGGGGATGTTCCGCGCCTTCTGGTGCTCCCCCTCCTACGGCGACGTGATGATGCTGGTCTTTAACGACATTGAGGGCGCCGATGAGAACCCCGACGGCTTCAACTGGAACAACAACGACGCCTGGCGCGCCGAGTTTATCACCGGCGAGCACTATCTCACCGCCGGCGGCAAGCTGATCCTCAACGGCAATACGAACGCCTCCGGCAACGGCTGGGCGTGGGCGGACAACGTGCTGACCCTGGCCGCCGACACCCCTGTCACCTCCCTGGTGATCACCGACAAGGTGGACGAGGCCACCGTGGTGCTGGCCGGCGACCTGACCCTCAAGGCGGACGGCGGCGGCTACGGCTCCACCGCCATTCAGGCCGCCTGCGACCTGACCATCGACCTGAACGACTACAACTTGACCGTGACGGCGCTGGACGGCGCCTCCGCCTATATCTTCGCCACCGAGCCGGGCGATATGACCATCCAAAACGGTCGCCTGACGGTGCATACCGCCCCCTACGATACGGAGTGGGCGGAGCAGATGGGCAGCGAGTATGAAATGGGCATTCGCCACATCGTCGCCGCCGGCAGTATGACCCTCAAGGACGTGAACATTCAGGCTCCCTACACCGGCTTTGTCGCCACCGATCTGGAGGTGGAGCTGGACTATGACGAGGAAACGGGCGAAACCACCTACGCCTACTACGACGGCGGCCCCCTGACCCTGGATAACGTCACCATCGTCAGCAGCGATCTGTACGGCCAGACGGGCGTCTCCATCCACAACTCCAAGGTGAACGCGACGAGCAGCGAATACAGCGCCATCGGATGCAGCTACTCGGAGGAATCCTCCACCATTTATATGGCGGACAGCACCGTTTGTGCCGCCTGCACCTCCGAGTGGGGATGGGTGCTGGAAGCCAACGCCGTGGTGATGGACAACTGTCAGGTGATGTTCAGCGGCGCCACCATCTATCGGGGTGACACCGCCGACAGCGTGACCATGACCAATATGACCATCACCGACCCCGCCGAGTGCATCTTCGGCGAGACGACCGACTACTACGGCGACGTCGTCTACGCCTTCTTAGACGCCTATGGTGAGCAGCTCACCTATCTGTCCAATATGAACTATTCTCTGCAGCAGAGCCGTCTGATCCTCAAGGATGACCGGCCCCTCAGCGGCAACGGCTGGAGCTGGAAGAATCACGTGCTGACCCTGGCCGAGGGCTCCGAGGTCAAGGCGGTGAAGTTCCCCGCCGAACTGGGTTATGCCAAGCTGGTGCTCATCGGCGACGTGACGCTGGACACCCGCGGTATGGAGCAGGAGAATTACAAGTACGTCCCCGCCATCGAGGCACACTGCGACCTGGAGATCGACGCCGGTGACCGCACCCTGACCCTGCGGGGTTACGGCAACGGCATCACCATGCGCTTTGCCGACCTGACGATTACCGGCGGCACGGTGGACATCGCCACCGAACAGAGCTACAATCCGCCTCTGGCCATCGAGAGCGTGGGCGGCGGCGTCACCATCGCGGACACCACCCTCACCACCGACTGGGAGATCGCTCTCAACGTCGGCTGGGACGAGGCGGGGGTGGAGCACCTCTCCGGCGATCTGGTAATCCGCCACTCCGTGGTGGATACCCACGAGGGCTTCTACGTATCGGACGGCGGTCTGACGGTGTCCAACACCACCCTGACCATGACGGTGAACTATACCGGCACAGGCGTGCACGGGGACATCCTGTTCACCGACAGCATCGTCACCGTGTCCTCCAACGAGGACAGCGCGGGCTATCTGTTTACCTCCGATCACGGCACGCTGACCTTTGATAACTGCGATCTGACGCTGTCCTGCGGCGAGTCGCTGTTCCGCACCTGGTATTATTACGAGGACTCCACCCCCGGCTCCCACTCCGCCCCCAATATGGAGTCCATCCGCTTTGAAAATATGACCATCCTCACACCGGAGAGCTACACCATCGTGGACGTGCGCGGGACGGATCCTAACGGCTACTACTGCGGTCATACCGAGCTGGCCGGCGCCGACGGCACCTACGCCACCTACCTGACCGCCACGGCAAACGACACGCTCTGCCAGCACGTATACGACCACCACTACGACAGCGACTGCAACCTGTGCGGCACCGTCCGCGAGGTCACCGATCCTCAGGAGGAGATCACCAATAACGGCGGCTCGCTGTCGGCGCAGGTCAACGGCGTGGCTTCCCTGTTCAATATGGAAGTTCAGGGCATGGAGGTGGAGAGTGGCACCGGTGTGGCGGATTATTCCTTCGCCACCCTGGATGGCTACAAGCTGCTGGAGATGGGTACCGTCGCCTCCAACGGCGTGGCTTCCGTGACGGTTCCCATCCGCTATGTGTATCGTGTGGAGGACGATTTCGTGTATTACGCGGTGCGCGTGATCAACGTGCCCGAGGATCATTTCGACACGCCGATCCACTTCCTGCCGTATTTCGTCATCGAGGTCAACGGCGAGGCCGTCACCTTGTACGGCGAGGAGTACGTCACTTCGTATAACGAACTGCAGACTGTTGCATTCAAATAAGCATAAATAAACCGCAGGCGGTTGATGACAAGCATCAACCGCCTGCGGTTTTATATCATCCCCATCACCCACAGCACGATCCCATACACCACACTCGCCACCGTGCCATACGCAATCACCGGCCCGGCTATGGTAAACATTTTCGCACCTACGCCGGGAATGAATCCCTCTGCTGCTGTCAATATAGGACACACCATTTTTGCAAAAATATTTACATTAAAACGGCGGTGTGGTATAATGAAATAAAGCGAGGTGTGGTAAATGAAATATACTTCAACAAATATCTTTTCGGATTTTGAGTTTCACGACGCTTATTTTAAATTAGAAAGCATCAAAGACAATACATTAACTATTTCTGTTCGATACTTGAATATCCATAAAGGCACTGAACAAAACCCCTATAATACCGATATGGAAATTGAGATTGCACAAATCACTTTTAGCAATTTTAAATTTATTTCATTTGAACCCGGCAGATCATGGAAACAAGATGCAAACGGAAAACTCTACACCGATGAACCACAGGTTGTTTTTGAAGGACAAGCAGCAGAAGACAAGTTGCTAAATGAACTTCGTATTGGCTCAACTGTTTTCGAATTTGGAACACTCGAAAATGGTAACTATTATTTTGATGGTGCTGGTGATGAGCCTTGGTTCCAAGCGCAGTTCTTATTTGATTCTGTTACAATTCAGTGGGATGCGTTTAGAAAACCAGCTTGGTATGAAGAAAGACCATTTAAAACATAGAAAAAATGCGGCACTAATTTAGTGCCGCATTTTTATATTAGAACAATGTTGTAACCCAATAAATTAAGCCGTATACAACCGAAGCAACTGTACCATACACAATAACAGGTCCTGCGATGGTGAACATCTTCGCGCCGACGCCAAGGATGAATCCTTCGCTCTTAAACTCGATGGCGGGGCTGACCACCGCATTGGCGAATCCCGTGATGGGCACCAGCGTACCCGCCCCTGCGTGCTTGGCGATGTTGTCGAACACCTGCGCCACCGTCAGCACCGCCGCCAACAGGATCAGCGAGCAGGAGGTGAGTGTGCGCGCCATCTGCAGCTCCATCCCTGCCATCACCAGCGCCTGACACTCCACCTCTGCGGCGGCACACAGCAGTCCTCCCACCATAAACGCCCACACGCAGTTTTTCATTTTTGGCGAGGGCGGCGACGCCTTCTGCGTCATCTCTTTATATTGTGCCTTGGTCGGTTTCATCCCCATCACTCCTTATCGGCGGTAGTGTACCCCAAAACCAACAAAAAATGCCTGTGGCGATTGCCACAGGCATTTTTCATCTCTTACAGCTTCACATACACGGTGCGGATGGCCCAGGCAGGCATCTCCACCGCTACCGACTTGCCCTCTACGGACAGCGCCATGGGATGACACTCTTCCAGATTGACCAGTGCCGCCTCCTGCGGCACACGGTCAAAGGTGAGGGTCGCCGTTTCCGCCGTATCGCTCATATTGAACACACGCAGGCACAGTCCCTCGCCATCCTCCGCCACCTTGAGAGTGCTAAACACCGTATTTTCGGCATCGAGACGGTAAAAGCTGCGGTGTTCCACCGGCAAATCCTGCCAGGTGCGGTCGTCGCAATAGCGCACACCGGCTGTAAAGGCATCTGCCTTGCGTTGGATATCCGCGTCCTTATCGGTGGCAGTCAGCGGCAACAAACCGAGCTTAAATACCGACTCGCCCGGCATCTGTCCGTCCTCCGACACGTAGCCGTTGACGGCGGAGCCAAAGCAACGCAACAGCGTCACCGCCAGCATACCCTCGGCGCCCTCAAAGGCGCCCACCTCGTGCAGACCGCCGCCACTGACAAAGGCGAGGCCACGGTTACCTTGCCGCTTATAGGCAAAGCCGCTCATGGGCTTTTCGTGCTTTTCCTTTTCCTCATAGGCATAGGTATCGAGATTCACCGCCACATTGCGCTCAGCCACATAGAAAGCCTGAGACGCCCGATAGGTGGGGGCGTCCACCCCTGTGGGCATCATCAGCCGCAGACGGTGGTCGCGGGCGGTGTTGTCCACCGTCATCTCCACCTCCACCATGGGGCTGGACTTGGTCAAGCTCACATTTGCGGTAATTGTAAGCGCTTTCATCTCCGTATTTCTGCGCAGATCGTAGTTGCGCTCGTGATATTTCTGCATATCCGCCGGCACCCACATCTCGCTGACGATGGTAAAGGTGCATTTTGCCGCCGCATTGCAGGTGAGGGACACACTTTTGACCTGTGTCGACAGGCACACACGGTCTGCCGCAGGGCGGGCGTGCATATAGCCGTCCCCCAACTCGCCGTCATCGGCAAAGGACAACTGGCGGTCGTACACCTCGCCCGTGCGCTTGTCGGTGATGGAGATGGTGCCATCGGCAGGGTTTACCTCCAACGCCACTAGCTCATTCTCGGCGGTATACATCCCCGTGCGCAGACTGCCCACGGGACGCACGTAGCCCTCACAGGGCACCACTCGGTATTCCGCCACACCGCCGGCAGGCAGGCTGGCCTCAAACACAATGCGGTGGCGGTCAAAGCTCTCCTGCTCACCGCAACGGATCATACTCTTGCCCCGATTGACGCCGATGACCTGGTACGGCACTGCCTCGCCGTCCTTATCCATCAGTTTGAAGGCGTTGATCTGCTCATAGCCAAAGGGCTCTGCCCACTTTTGCTTCCAGCGGCGGTCGAAATACAGCTCTACCTCCACCGTCTCTTTCCGTGCAAAGGGCAAAGAGTTAAACACCGTCAGATAGAAATGCTCGCCACCCAACGTCCCCGAAAAGCGGCTGATGTTCTGCATGCCGTATTCCTGAATGTTGTGGCAGATCTGATCCACCTGATCGTAGCGATAGTGCATATCCCGGTGGGTGTGATCGGGAGAACACCCGCAGATGGAATCGTGAGGCTGATTCTGAATGAGATAGCGGTAGGCCAAATCGTAGAAGTTTTTCCGAATCGGCTTTTTCCCCGTCAGACGGCTCACCGCCGTGATGGGACCCGACCACTTCTCCATCTTCACCTGCCCCTCGTCGTTGCGCTTTTTCAGGTCATAGCGGCTGGACAGCACGTTGGCGAGAATGCGGGAGAAATCCCCTCGCTTCGGATTGGGGCTGTACAGTTCCCCCTTCACCACCGGCATCTGCCCCCGATACTGCCGGAGCAGCGGCAACAGCTCGTCAGGCGAGGCGATAACCACCTCACACTCGGGATATAGCCGCTCCAAACGCTCCTTAGTGTCCAAAATGGTGCGAGCGTGCAGTTCCTTGTGGTCCTGTCCGTCCACAAACATCAGCACGGGGATGTCGGTACGCTTTCGCTCCCCCTCCACAAATTTGCGGAGGTTTTCGTCCCACTCCTCCTCCGTTGGCGGCTCCCGCCAACGGTCAAAGCAGTGGATCCGCACCCAAAACTCGCCGTAGCCGAACCAGTCGGGCAGCTTAAAGGTCACCACCTGCGACCCATCCGGCGCCTCCCACACAAAGTGCATGGGCGCCTGTTCCTCGGTGATGCCACGCCCCAGCAGAGCGCCCTCGCAGTCAAAGCCCTTAAAGATCTGCGGCATCTGCGCCGTGTGTCCGAAAATATCGCACACATAGCCGTAGCGCATCGGCTCCACGCCGTAGGATTTGGCGATGGAGGTGCCGATCTGCAGGTTGCGGATGTGGCTCTCACCACTGGGTAGGAAGGCGTCGGGCATCACGTACCAAGGACCTACCTTAATCCGCCCCTCCTGCATCAGCTTCACCAGGCGCTCCTTTTGGTCGGGCGCGGCTTCCAGGAAATCCTCCAGCACGATGGTCTGCCCGTCAAAGGTGAAGGCATCAAACTCGGGATGCGCCTCCAATTTATCCATGGCATCCTCGGTCACCTTCACCAGGCGATAGCGAAATCCCTGAAAAGGCTCATACCACTCCCGATCCCAGTGGGTGGAGGACATAATGAGCACGGTAAATTTTTCACTCATATATACACCTTCTTACTATGGCTTTAAAAAGCCTTCCCCTTGAGGGGAAGGTGTCTGCGAAGCAGACGGATGAGGTGTAGCCGCACAGCGGCGTTATCCTTGACAAAAAGGCGGCAAATCCCAATGGGACTTGCCGCCTTTTGCGTATCAAATCTTAGCGGCTATACTCCGCAATTAGATGGTCACGACAATCTCGTGGTTCAGACCATCCTCATAGGCGGGCAGAACGTTGCCCTCGATGGCCACGCCATCGGCGACAATACCCTTGTTCTCGCCCTGCTGGACGGTGATGTTGTACTTAGCCTGACGCCAGATGCGCTCCACCTTGTAGGTGCCGAAGTTATCCGGCA
Organism: Clostridia bacterium; assembly: GCA_017415515.1. Lineage (GTDB taxonomy): Bacteria > Bacillota > Clostridia > Oscillospirales > Acutalibacteraceae > UBA5905. The sequence continues at coordinate 17,698 of JAFQGI010000038.1, forward strand.
GGCAGGGCTCCACGTGCAGACCGTCGTACTCGGGACGGACACCCAGCATCCACTCCTCAATGGCCAGACGGACCCAAGCCACAGAGCCGGTGATCCAGCTGTACTCCATCTGATAGGCGTTGTTGCGATGCTCAGGACCAAAGAAGCAGTTGGCAAACTGGAAGGGCAGTGCGTTCTTCTTCAGCTCGTAGTTGTCCTCCTCGTAATAGCCGGGAGCCACACGGCGGAACAGCTCGTAAGCCTCGTTGGGCTTGCCGCTGCGCAGCATACCCAGCACCAGCCACATATTGGGATGGGTGTAGATGGTGCCGTTCTCGGCGATACCGGGCTCCATAGCGGACAGACGGCCCACACGGTCGTCAAACTCCTGATAGGCAGGGCTGAGCAGCAGATAGCCGAGAGGCGTATAAGACTCACGCTTCAGGCTCTCCAGGATGATCTCACGGCGCTCGGGACTGGCGATGCCGGTCATCAGCGCAAAGGACTGAGTCTCCAGGAACAGCTTCGCATACTTATTGGTGGCAGAGCCGATCTTACCGCCGTTGTCGTCAAAGCAACGGACAAAGCGGTCGCCCTCCCAAGCGTTGTTGCGAATGGCCTCGGTCATGGCCTCGCTGCGCGCCTGCAGGTTGGCGGCCTTCTCGTCCTCACCGACAAAGCGGCACAGCTCCGCAATCTGGCTCAGGGCATAGGCATAGGCCATGGACAGCCATACGCTCTCGCCGCGGCCTTCCTTACCGGCGCCGGTCAGAGAGTCGTTCCAGTCGCCGAACTTAATCAGCAGCAGGTCGTGGATGCCCTTGTTGTTCTCCAGGAAGTCCAGAGCGCGGATGACGTGACCCAGCACGGTATCCTTCACCTCGGGATTGTTCAAGAAAGGAATCTCCTGATACAGGAACTTGGTGTCACCGGTCTCCTTGATGTAGGCAGCCAGCGTGTAGGCAGACCACAGAGCGGAGTCGGAGTAGGGACGGTCGTCGATGGGGTTCCAGCCACGCACCGCCATACCAAAATCATGCTGATAGGACAGAGCCTCCTGCAGGATGGCCTTGGTGCGCTTGGGGTTGACGTTGACCACGCCCAGACCGTGCTGGACGATGTCGCGGTAGCCGTTGTAGCCCCAACGGCACCAGGTAGCGCCGTACATACAGGCCAGCTTGGTCCAGTTGTTCAGCAGACGGTTCAGGTGCTCGTCACCGGTCTTGATGACGGTCTTTTCCAGATCGCCCTGGCGATACAGCTGAGCCAGCGCGGTATAGGCGGGGATGTTGTGCAGATAGGTCTTCTTCAGCTCGATGCAACGCTCGCGGCTGTCGCCGGCACCCAGAACAAACTGGATGTCCTGTACGTTGCCATTGAGCTTAATGTCCCACTGCAACACACAAATAGTATCCTCGGCGGAGCCGTCGGAATCGGTGCAGGCGCCGTTCTTGACGCAGACGGGGTTAGCCACAGAGCCGTACTGACCCATAAACAGACGGCGGGAGCCGTCGTAGTGGCTGACGGGATAGCTGGAGGTGAAGAAAGCGGTCAAATTGTTGTGGGGCTTCACGTAGGGGTGCTTCTCCGCCAGGAACATATTGTTCTCCTTGTCGAAGGAGGTGGTGCGATAGATCATATCGCCGTAGCTGTCAAAGCCCCACTTATACTTAAACTGCAGCTGGAAATAGGGGAACACGGACAGGTCACGAGCGCGACCGTTCACGTCCTCCAGCTTGATCTGCCACATCTCCACGGCGTCCTTTCCGGGGGGGATGGAGATAATGAGAGTGGCCTTCACGTCCTCAGTGACGTTGACGATGGTGGTGTAGCCCAGATCGTGGGTGCAGGAGAACTCCTGCACGTCGGCGCACACAGGCTCCCAGTTGACCGTCCAGAACTTGCCGGTCTCGTTGTCGCGCACATAGATGATGCGGCTGTACAGATGCTCCTTACCGAAGATATCGTAGTCACAGATACGACCCACGCCGGTAAACAGCTGGATGCCCTCCTCACCGGGATACTGGTAGTCGAAGCAACCGATACCGGTGTGGTGGACGTTGGCGTAGCACACGTCGTTGAACAGCATCACGTCAAAGGGACGGGGTGCGTCGGGAGAAGTGACCACGAATTTTTTGCCGTCTTCAGAGAAATGTCCGTAGTTCATGTTGTTACCGCCTTTCATTTATCGATAGCAGATAAAGGTCTTGATCTCAAAGGGCTTGAAGGTGACGTCCGCCACGCCGTCGGTTAGGGCGACGTCGGCAAAGGCCTCTTCCAGCATATTGGCTTCCTTGACGCACTTGACGTCAGCGGGGAAGGTCAGCTGAGTGACGGTGCGGGCACGCTCCGCCTCGTACAGACGCACCACATAGGCGTTCTCGATGTCCTCGGCAGGCTTCACCGCCTCCACGATGACGTTGTCCGCATCCACCAGCACGGGGGCCGCCAACGCCTTGCCCAGCTTACCGGGTGCCACGATGACGGGGGTGTTCAGTTCATAGGCGGGATACACCACGTTGGCCACGCAGAAGTCGCCGCAGTGGGGCAGGATGCTGTAAGTCATCTCGTGCACGCCGAAGTCGCCGGCAGGATCGGGGTGGGTACCGCCGCGATGCAGGGACAGGCGCATATCCGAGCCACGGACAGAAATGCCGTACTTGCAATCGTTGAGCATCGCCACACCGAAGCGGCTCTCGGAGATGTCGGTCCACTTCAGGTTGCACACCTCGAAGCGGGCGGTCTCCACGCAATCGTTCTCGGTGGTGGGACGCTCGATGTGACCAAACTGGATCTCGTGCTTCGCCTTGGTGGCCAGCACGTCCACGTCAAAGCTGACCTTGAGCAGCTGGTGCTTATCCTTCCAGTCCACCTTGGCGTGGAAGTCCACGCGGGGGCTGTCGGCGTAGAAGATGGTGTCCACAGCGATGGTGGAGTAGTTGCCGATCTTATAGGTGGAGCGCACACGCCACTCCACACAGCCATCGGACACGACCTTGCGGTCGATGAGCTGGGTCTGGGGACGCATCTTAAACTTCTGGTCGTACTCCACGTCCCAGTTGTCCCAATATTCGGGGATATCCTCGCCCATATAGAAGGTGCCCAAGGGAGCGGCACCCTCGCGGCGGAGCTGACGCCCGCTCTGCTTGTCGATGAAGGAGGCAATGTAGCCGTTCTCGTCAAAGTCCACAGAAGCAAAGGGAGTCTCCAAATGCTTGCCGTCATAAGCAAAGACGGAAGCGCTATCGTCACACTTGTCGGTCAGCGCCACGCTCTTGGCCTCAAAGGCGCCCAGCGCTACGCCGCCCACCGCGATCTTCTTGCGGCCGAACAGGTCCTCATAGGGCTGGTTCTTGGCATCGGCAACGTACTTGCCGTTGTCGTCGATATGGATGACGTCCTCACGGTCGAAGGACAGGGGATTCACCAAAGTGATAGCGTTGTCACCCTCGGCCACGGTGGCGGCCAGGCGCTGGGTCTCGCCGTCCACGGTGACGATCAGCTCGCCCACGATCTTCTCGGAGCGATCGTGGACACACTGGATGCAGGTGCCGGGCAGAATGTCGTGGAACTGATTTTCCAGCAGCTCCTTCACCCACACGTCATAGTCGTGGGCGTCATACTCCGCACCGGTCATCACCGCCATCAGCTCCATGTTGCGCAGGGCATTCTCGCACAGGCGGTTGTTGCGCTTGGTCTGGTGACGCTGGGTCAGGGTGCCGCGATGCAGCTCCAAATAGAGCTCGCCGTTATAGACCGGCATCTTGTCGTAGTTCTTCTCCATCTCCTGACCGAACTCGCTGATGGTCTGGTATTCCACCTTGGGCATACCGTTGATCTGCATCACACGGGTGGCTTCCTCCACCATCACGTCGGTGGGGCCGCCGCCGCCGTCGCCGTAGCCAAAGGCCACCAGGCGGCTCTCGTCAGAGGTCTTATCCTGCAAGGCGGACACGTGGTTCATCAGCAGATGGGGTGCCGGCTCACAGTGGGTGATGTTAAAGTGGGTGATGACCTCGCTGCCATCGATACCCACCCAACGGAAGGTCTCAAAGGGGAATTTGTTATGCTCGTTCCAGCTCAGCTTGGTGGTGTAGAAATACTTCATACCGCAACCGCGCATGATCTGGGGAATGGCGGCGTTATAGCCGAAAGTGTCTGGCAGCCAGAAGGAGTCGTTGGTGATGCCGAATTTCTCCTGCAGGTATTTCTGACCCTTCAGGAACTGGCGCACCATAAACTCACCGCCGGTGATGTTGCAGTCGCACTCCACCCAAGCGCCGCCGTTGACCTCAAAGCGGCCCTCAGCCTGACGCTTCTTGATATCCTCAAAGATAGCGGGATAATGCTCCTCCATCCAGTAGGTGTGCAGGACGGAAGACTGGATAAACTTATAATCCGCATACTGATCCATCAGCACCAGCGCATTGGCAAAAGTACGGGCGCACTTGCGGATGGTCTCGGCGATGGGCCACAGCCAAGCGGTGTCCATGTGGGAGTGACCCACGATGCCTACCTTGCCATAGGCGTCGCCGCAGGTCTGGCCGGTGAACATCTCGCTCATGATGGCGTTGCAGCGGCGCACGCCGGCGATCACCGTCTCGTAGTCCACCATGGTGGGGTGCAGCACCGCCTCAGCGAACACACGCTCCAGCATATTGATGGCGCGAGCCTTCAGGAACGGATTCTGATTAATCTGCGCCATAGACAGGAGGATACGCAGGTCGCGAATGAAATTCTTGATCTCCCAGTTGCAGGTCGCCACGTACACGTTGTGGAAGGTGTGACGATAGTAGGAATCGGGCATAGCGTGCTCGCGGGCATAGGGGTGCACCTCACGCTCGTCGTGCCAGGCATAGCACTCCAAATCGATGTGATAGGTCTTGCCGGCCTCGGCAGACTGGGTCAGCAGGATGTTGTGCTGCAAACCGTCATACTCCTTGATGATGGTGCCGTACATACCCATGGGTTTGCCGTCCACAAACAAGAGTCCTTCCCGCAATTCGGTGTTCTGCAGCACGAACAGCTCCTTGCCCTCCAGCTCGGCAGGGACGGTATAATCAAACTTCACCCATAGGTTGCCGTACTCGCCACCCCAGACGTAGCCGTCCTTGATGGTCTGATATTCGGCATCGGGAGCTTGACGGAAATGCTCCTTGGTCTCATAGCCCAGCACCTCGCTGAAAGTCTGCTCGGCGTGATAGACGTAGCCGGCATACTGCCAGGTCAGGTTCTGCAACTTTTTGAGCATACGATCGTTAAAGCTTTGATAATGCATACGGTTTTCTCCTCCTTTGGTAACAAAAGCGGTGAATTTCGGGTCCTACTACCCGATTTTTCCATTTTTCATTATAACACTATATATAGTGTAGCGCAACAACAACTTACACAACTCACCCATTTTCCTTGAATACTTACATCCCCATCATTAAATCTCTACACATAGCGGTTGCTCCCCCTTACCTCTTCCGGGAATTTCCTTGCAAACCCAATTTTTATGTGCTATACTTGCTTCGCGACCCTCTTACCAATTTTGATAACCGGGAGGAAATGTAAATGAAAAGATTTTTCGCCATCTTAACGAGCATACTGCTGCTGTGCTCCGCCATTCCCCTCACCGCCCTCTCCGTCGCCGCCACCTCTGGCACCACCGGTGATTGCACCTGGACGCTGGATGACAACGGCGTGCTCACGATCAGCGGTCAAGGAAAAATGGAGTCCTACAACACCTTCGGCACGCCCTGGGGCAAGGAAATCACCTCCGTTATCGTTGAAGAAGGCGTTTCCTTTGTGGGCAAATACGCTTTTTACGATTGTCTCAACCTAACCTCCGTTTCGTTGCCCTCCACGCTTTCCGAGTTGGGCGAAGGCGCCTTTTACGGGTGCACCGGATTAACCGAGATCACGCTTCCCGACGGCTTACAAAGCAGCGGTTATTTTGCTTTCGCCAACTGCGCCAATCTCACCACCGTCACCTTTGGCCAAGGTCTCCTTCGGGTGGAGGACAGCTCCTTCCGCGACTGTTCTTCTTTGACCACCGTCATTCTTCCCGACACCGTTTATTACATAGAAAGCAACGCGTTTTCCGGCTGCGGCAAGCTGACCGAATTTCACGTCCCCGCCGGCCTGACCAATATCGGTTCCTTCGCGTTTAACAACTGCTCGTCACTGAAACAATTCTCCATTCCGGACGGCGTGACTGCCATCCCCACCGCCGCCTTTGCCGGTTGTCGGTCTTTGGCGTCCGTCACGCTGCCGCAACAGCTGTCCACCATTGACACCCAAGCGTTTTACAACTGTTCAGCCTTAACCTCCATCGCCTTTCCTCCCACGCTGACCACAATAAACGGCGCTGCCTTTCAGAATTGTTCTTCTTTGACAGAGGTGGTCATACCCGGTTCCGTCACCGTTCTTTCCGGCGAGGTCTTTTCCGGTTGTTCCTCTGTGCAACGTGTAGTGTTCGAGCCTTATAGTGGCACCGACGAGGACCCCGGTCTGTATCTCGATCAAGGCATTTTCAGCTCTTGTTACGCATTACAAGAAGTGGTATGGGATCGACCAATAACCAGCATTCCCAATCGTCTGTTCAACGAATGCTCCTCCCTCTCCTCTATCGTGATTCCGGAGGGGGTCACCTCCATTGGCGAAAATGCTTTTGCTTATTGCAACTCCCTGAACACCATACACATCCCCTCTTCCCTAACCATCATTAAGCGAGATGCCTTTCTCTTCGCAAATTCTCTGAACGACGTAAGCATCACCGATCTTTCCGCTTGGTGTTCCATCCGGTTTGAGAACAGCTCCTCTCAGCCCATGAGCGGAGGCAGTCTCTATCTCAACGGCGAAAAAGTCACCTGCATGGAAATTCCCGAAGACATCACCGCCATCCCCGCCTATTGCTTCTCTGACTGCAACGGTCTGCAGAAGGTGATCATGCACGACGGCATCACCTCTGTCGGTGCCTACGCTTTCGCATGGAATCAGCAATTGGAGGAGGTCGTGCTCTCTCGTCAATTATCGGTCATCGAAAGTCATACGTTCTACTTGTGTAACAAATTGGCCAAAGCAGATCTTCCCGAAGGCCTGTTGGAAATCCACGACTGCGCATTCACCGACTGTGCGTTCCCCTTCGTCATCATTCCTCACGGCGTTACTGCGATAGAAGAAGAGGCTTTTTCAAGTTGCGACAATGTGCGCTATCTGGTGTTGCCCAACACGGTGACTTCCATCGGTTACGATATGTTCGGCTATATCAACCACTTTAACGACGTGTACTATCGCGGCACCGAAACAGATCGGGACGCGATTTCCATCAACACGCTCTCCAACGAGCGCCTGCTGGAAGCCACCTGGCATTATTCCACCTGCGCTATGAACGAGCACCTCTATTCCTCCGATTGCGATGCCTATTGCAACGCTTGCGATTGGGTGCGCGAGAGCGGCGACCACACCTACGATCACGCCTGTGATCCCGACTGCAACCTCTGCGGCACCGTCCGCGAGGTGGAGCCCCACGCCTACGTGGACACCGTCACCACCCCCGCCACCTGCGTCACAGATGGTGTGACGTCCTATGTTTGCTCCGTTTGCGGAGATACCTACACCACGGTTATCCCCGCCACCGGCGACCACGCCTACGATCACGCCTGTGATCCCGACTGCAACCTCTGCGGCACCGTCCGCGAGGTGGAGCCCCACGCCTACGTGGACACCGTCACCACCCCCGCCACCTGCGTCACGGATGGTGTGACGTCCTATGTTTGCTCCGTTTGCGGAGATACCTACACCACGGTTATCCCCGCCACCGGCGACCACGCCTACGACAGCGACCAAGATCCCTCTTGTAACGTCTGCGGCACCCTCCGTCAGATAACGTGCCCCGACACCGGTATCGTTATCGGCGGTGCCACCTTCCCCGCCGGCACCACCGTATCTGTAAAGAGAGTGGAGCCTATCGATCTCATTCCCCTTTTCGGCGAACTGATCGTGGTCTATGACATCTCTCTGAGCCTGGACAGCGTAAGCATTCAGCCCAGCGGTATGGTCTCCGTCACCTTGCCTATGCCGGAAAGCGCCGCACAATATACCGACCTGCACATCGTATATATTGACGAAAACGGTCATATGACCCTCTGCGAAACCACCGTCAACCCCGACGGAACACTCACCTTCTTTACCGATCACTTCAGCCATTACGGTATCGTCGGCACTCCCCAGCCTTCCATCGTCTTTGGTGACGTGACCGGTGACGGCAAGATCAACAACAAAGACCTGGCTATGTTGCAGCAACATCTCAGCGATTGGGACGTGCCTATTGATGAACAGGCCGCCGATGTGACCGGTGACAACAAGATCAATAACAAAGACCTGGCCAAATTGCAGCAATATCTCAGCGATTGGGACGTTATCCTTGGCTAACATCTATCTAAAAGGAGTCTCGGCGGTGTGCCGAGGCTCCTTTTTCCTTCCCTCTGCCTTTCTCTGAAAAAACTGGCCAAAAACCTATGTGGTTTCTCAATCATTTCGGGTGAACAGCAGTTGCTCGCTGCTCTCTTGCCCTTTTTGGCTGCGTATGCTACAATACAACAAAAGGAGGCGATTTGATGACCTATCCATCCGTGCGCACGGGCGTTTTCCGTTCCCGCCCCAACCGCTTTATCGCCATCGTGGACATCGATGGTGTCGATACCGTCTGCCACGTGAAGAACACCGGCCGTTGCAAGGAATTGCTCACCCCCGGTTGCACCGTCATCCTTGAAAAGGCGGCAAATCCCGCCCGCAAGACCCCCTACGACCTCATCGCCGTCTACAAAGGCGACCGCTTAATCAATATGGACAGCCAAGCCCCCAACGCCGTCGCCGCCGATTTTCTCTCGGCTCGATTCCCCCACGCTACGATACGCCGTGAGGTCACCTACGGCGACTCCCGCCTGGATTTCGCCGTTCAAAACGGCGATGACACGTGGCTCATCGAGGTCAAGGGATGTACTCTGGAAATCGACAACATCGGCTACTTCCCCGACGCTCCGACCGAGCGCGGAGTGAAGCATCTGCGCCACCTCATCCGCGCCGTGGAAGAGGGATTTCACGCCGCCGTCTTGTTCATCATTCAGATGGAGGGGGTTTCCGCCATCCGCCCCAACGACACCACTCACCCCGCCTTCGGCGACGCCCTCCGCGATGCGGCAAAAGCCGGCGTGGAGATCTGGGCCGTTGACTGCACCGTCACCCCCTCCACCCTCACTCACCGCCACCCCGTCCCCGTCCAACTTTAATCCCCAAAATCCCCCTATTTTCGTCATTCTGTCCATTGTTATTCGGTGACTTGTGTGATATAATCTCCCCATCACAATGAAAGAGGGCTGTTTTATGAAAAAAGTGCTTTCTCTGCTCCTGTGTCTTCTGCTGCTGACCGCAATGCTGACCGCCTGCGGCGACGATGGCAAAAAAGCGGACAAAAAGGACAGCGGCAAGTCCACCGTAACCACTACCATTAAGAACGACGGCATCACGACTACCACCGTGACCGTCACCCCCGACAGCACTGACGCCGACTTCACCACCACTACCGTGGAGGGGGAAACCAGCGGCACCTCCGCTTCCACCTCTACCTCTGCCACCCAGAGCACTCAGGGCACCAAGCCCACGCAAGGCACCGATAAGCCCGACCCCAACGACGTGATGACCATCGCCAAAGCCCGCGCTGCCAAGGCCGGCTCCCTTGTCAAGGTTAGCGGCGTGGTGGCTCGCATCACCTACTCCTTCGGCATGAAACCAGCCGGTCTGATGCTGATCGACGACACCGGCTCCATCTATGTTTACGATGCCAATATCGCCTCTCAGGTGAAGGTGGGCAACACCATCACGATCAGCGGCACCAAGGCCTTCTGGGTTCTGGACACCGAGGCCTCCAACGCCGCCAAATTCGGCTACAAGGGTTGCAACCAGATTGACAGCGCCACCCTGCACGCCAAGAGCGACAACACCTCCGCTTTCAGCACCAAAGGTATCCCCTCCGCCACCGTTAAGGAAATCATGGACACCCCCGTCACCGAGGACATCACCGCTAAGGTGTTCAAGGTCACCGCTCTGGTGAAGAAGGCTCCCGGCCAGGGCTTCACCAACTACTACATCAACGACCTGGACGGCACCACCGGCACCTACGTCTACACTCAGTGCAACGGCTCCGATTTCTCTTGGCTGGACAAGTTTGACGGCAAGATCTGCACCGTCTATCTGACCCCCCTCAACGCCAAATCCTCCTCTGCTGGTTGCGTATGGCGTTTCCTGCCCATCGACGTAAAGGACGAAGGCTTCAAGCCCTCCTCCGTCAACATCGCCGAGCACGTGGTCAAGTACTACGGCATTCCCCAGTTCCTGACCTCCTACACCGGCGACCCCGCTATGGACCTGCTGTCCACCGTCAGCGGCGACCTGCTGCAATTTAAGGACGCCAAGCTGACCTATTCTTCCGGTGACACCAAGGTGGCCACCGTCAGCGACAACGTGCTGCACTGCCTGTCCACCGGCAAGGTGACCATCACCGTCACCGGCTCCTACGGCGGCAAGACCTATTCCGAGAAGATCACCCTCAATGTCACCGTGTCCAAGCCCACCGAGCAGTTCCCCACCGTGGCCGAGGCCATCGCCGCCAAGGTTGGCGACGCTGTCACCGTCAAGGGCATCGTGGGTCCCTCTCTGGTCAACAAAGTGGGCTTCTATCTGATTGACAAGAGCGGCGTCATCGCCGTGGAGACCACCAAGGCCGTGATGGAAACCATCGAGATCGGTCACGAGGTGGTCATCGAGGCTAAACGCGGCATCAACACCTCCGGCGGCAAAACCTTCGGTCAGACCTGCCTGAAAGAGGCCACCATCAAGGTAAACTACTTCGGCAAACACGCCTATCCCACCGACGCCTTCAAGGGTGAGATCACCGTAGCCGACTTCTATGCTCTCAATGTGAATACAGACTACACCACCCACGTCTACACCATGAAGGCCACCGTCAGCCTGCAGGAGACCGCCTACTATACCAACCTGAAACTGACCGACGGCACCAACACCATCACCCTGTACAGCAGCTCTGCCAACCAGTACAGCTGGCTGAAGGCCTATGCCGGTCAGGAAATCACTGTGGAAATTGCTCCCTGCAACTGGAACAGCAAAAACTACTACGCCGGTTGCGTGCTGGCGGTCATCAACGCCGACGGCTCCAAGACCTACAACGAGCTGAATTTCCAATAATCCCCTCACCACTCAAAAGAGCCTGCGGCACATCGCCGCAGGCTCTTTTGCGTTGCCGGCACTGCCGTCCTCAAGCCTCCCTCCCCGAGGGAGGTGGCATTTGCGGAGCAAATGACGGAGGGAGTTTTCTTCGCACCAACCTTGTGTTTTTTCGGGCGGTCGAGGGTCTCGCTGCGGCTCGGTCCACTCGCGGTTCTGACAGTCCACTGGACTGTCATTCATTGCCGCTCGTGCCGCTTCGCTACGCCCGCCCCTACAACACCGCACCAACCTTGGATAGACACCGTAGGGGACGGCGCCCACGACGTCCCGCATCGCCGCTGGCGATGATAAACGGACGACCACCGCCCGCTTTCTCTCCCCTCATTTTCACTTTTTTCGCCCAAATACTGGACAATGTTATAAAAAGCGTGTAAAATAGAAATGTCATGACTATGGGAAAGCCGGTCTTTCCCACATCGAGAAAGGGGGAAACACGATGGAAAAATGGGATCTGCTGGACGCCGACGGCAACCTCACAGGGCGCACGATCGTGCGCGGTGAGCCTCTGCTGCCCGGTATGTATCATCTGGTGGAGCACATCTGGATCGTGGACTCCAAGGGTCGCCTGCTGATTCAGCAGCGCAACCCCGATTTAAAGCTGATGCCCGGCGTGTGGGCGGCCAACAGCGGCAGCGCCCAAGCCGGAGAGGACAGCGAAGACGCCGCCAGACGAGAACTGTTTGAGGAGCTGAGCATCCGCACCACCCCCGGTGAATTGGTATACGGCGGTCGTATGCGCCGCCGCAACTCCTTCACGGATTTTTGGATTCTTTACCGCGACATCGACGCTTCCTCCCTGCGCTTACAGCAGGAGGAGGTGGCGCAGGTCAAATGGGTCACCACGGAGGAGCTGATCGCCATGCTGGGCGACCGTTCTTTCCACCACTACGGCACCGCCTATTTTCAGTTTGTGTTCCGCGCCATTGAGCGGGGACGCCGCACCCTCTACGTCACCGACCTGGACGGCACCTTACTGCAAAACGACCAGACCCTTTCCGACCACACGGTGGAAACGGTCAACCGCCTCATCAACCGCGGCATGATGATCTCCGCCGCCACCGCTCGGGGCACCATCGGGGTGCAATGCGTCCAACTGGGCCGCATTCGTTTCCAAACCCCCATCATTATGCTGGGTGGCGTGCTGCTCTACGACCTCTATCGCCGCCGCATCCTCCACAGCTGTAACCTCTCTGCCGCCACCGTGGACGCGGTGTTGCAGGTGTTTTCCTCTATGGGACGGCACCCCCAGCTCTATCGTCGCCGCGGCAACGAGGTGCATATTTATTACACCCACCTCACCCCCGAAGAGGAGAGGTTCATTCACCGCACCGACCCCAACGGTCGTACCTTTGACCATTTCTATCATCGCGTATCGTATTTGCGCAGCACCCCCGCCATCTTCTTCAGTTGTCAGGGCCCTCACGCCGTTCAGTCCGAATTGGCGGCTCGTTTAGAGCACATCCCCGGCATCCGCGTGGTGCTGTACGCCGACACCTACGCCGAGGACAACTGGTTCTTAGAGATCTGCCGCGACGATGCGGACAAGGGCAGTGCCGTGCGCCGTCTGTGTCAGCGTGTGGGCGCCGACCGTCTGGTGGTGTTCGGTGACAACCGCAACGACATCCCCCTCTTCCGCGAGGCGGATCTGGCTCTGTGCGTCGCCAACGGCTCCGCCGAGGCCAAGGCGGCGGCGGACCGCATCATCGACGCCAACACCGACGAGGGCGTCCCCAATTTCCTCTACGCCATTTATAACAGAAAGGTGTGACCTGTATGCTCAGCGACGCCTTGTGTCGCCGCTTTGTTCCCAATAACGACCGCACCGACGATCCCAAGGTGCGTCTGGCTTACGGCCGCTTGGCGGGGATTGTCGGCATTGTCTGCAACCTGCTTTTGTGCGGCTTAAAGCTGCTGGCGGGTGTTCTTGCGGGCAGTCTGGCGATGGTGGCCGACGCCTTCAACAACCTGTCGGACGCCGGCTCCTCGGTGGTCACCCTCATCGGATTTAAGATGGCCGGCGCCCCCGCCGACGACGACCATCCCTTCGGTCACGGACGGATGGAATACCTTTCGGCGATGGGCGTGGCGGTGCTGATCATCATCGCCGGCTTCGAGCTGGCCACCGAAGCGGTCAACAAAATGCTTCATCCCGGCACCGCCTCCACCTTCAATCTGATTGCCACCCTCATTTTGGCCGTTTCCATCGCCGCCAAGCTGTGGATGGCGGTGTTCAACCGCCGCATCGGCAAAAAGATTCGCTCCGACGCCCTCTGTGCCGCCGCATTGGACAGCCGCAACGACGTCATCTGCACCGGCGTGGTGCTGGTGTCCTCCCTGCTGAATCTGATGCTGGATTTCTCCATCGACGGCTATGTGGGTATGGCGGTGGCGCTGTTCGTCATCTGGTCGGGCTTCACGGTGATCAAAGATACCGTTTCTCCCCTGCTGGGCCAAGCCCCCGACCCCGCATTGGTGCAGGGCATCCAGCAGACCGTCCTCTCCTACGAGGGGGTCGTGGGCATCCACGACCTCATCGTCCACGATTACGGTCCCGGCCGCATCTTCGTGTCTCTCCACGCGGAGGTTCCCGAGGATCAGCCCATCAGCAAAAGCCACGACGTCATCGACAACATCGAAATGGAATTGCAGGAGAAGTTTAACATCCTCGCCTGCATCCACATGGACCCCGTGGACACCGACAATCCCGAAACCCTGCGGCTCAAAGCGGTGGTCATCCGCCTGATGAACGAGGTGGACGAGAGCCTGACCCTCCACGATTTTCGTGTGGTGTCCGGCGACACCCACACCAATCTGCTGTTCGATCTGGTGATCCCTCACAGCTGTCAAAACGGGCAGGAGTTGGCTTCCCGCCTGCGAGAGGCTGTTCACACCTATGACCCCAAGCTGTTTGCCGTCATCAAGGTGGAATGTAGTTATACATAAAACAAACTGCCGACCCCATCGTGGGGTCGGCAGTTTTCCGTTTCTTCTTATTTCAGCAAGGCTTCCACCGCATCCGCAGCAGGAGCCAACTCGTCGCACACCACCCGCTCGATCTCACCGGCATCGCACAAAGCGGCGATGTTGGCATCCATGGGCAGCTTTGCCAGCACCGGCAGGTCCATCTCAGCGGCGGCGGCTTCCAAACCCTGTCCGTCACCGAACAGAGGGATCAGCTTGCCGCAATCGGGGCATTTCACGCTGCTCATATTCTCCACAAAACCCAGCACGGGGATATTCAGCATATCCGCCATCTTGTGGGCCTTGCCCACCACCATCTGCACCAGGGACTGAGGGGTGGTGACGATGACGTTGCCATCCAACGGGATGCTCTGATAGACGGTCAGGGGCACGTCACCGGTTCCGGGGGGCATATCGATGAACAGCACGTCCAGGTCGCCCCACACCACGTCGGTCCAGAACTGACCCACGGCGCCTGCCACCACGGGACCTCGCCACACCACCGGCTGGCTGGCATCTTCCAACAGCAGGTTGATGGACATCACCTTGATATTCATGTGGGTCTCCTCGGGAAGGATGCCCAGCTCGTTCGCCATAGCGTGACGGGTGATGCCGAAGGCCTTGGGGATGGAGGGACCGGTGATGTCCGCATCCAGCACGCCCACCTTATAGCCACGGCGAGCCATCAGCACCGCCAGCATGGCGGTGACGGAGGATTTGCCTACGCCGCCCTTACCGCTGGAAACGGCCACCACCTTTTTGATGGTGCTGTACTGGTTGAGGGGCTTGTGCAGATCCTGCTCGCTGCATTTCTGACTGCAGGAACTGCAATCGTGATTACATTCTGCCATAATACATTCAACTCCTTATGGAAATAGTTTACATTTTGGTTTCGTCATACACGGCGCGACAGCCGCCGATGAACTTGGGGCGGGTGCGGGCACAGAGAATGGGCGCTGCGCCGATCTGCTTGACGCTCAGGCGAACAGGCACCGCCACCTCCTTGAGGTGCATGCCGATGAGGGTGCCGCCGATGTCTATCCCTGCGTGGGCACGGATGTGCTCCACCGCCACGGGGTTCTCTAAGCGCGCCCACACGGCGGTGGCAAAGGAGCCGCCCGCCTTGGGCTGGGGCACCACGTTCACCGCTTCATAGCCGTATTGTTCCGCCACGGCAGCCTCCAAAATCAGCGCACGGTTGAGATGCTCACAACACTGCACCGCCACCGCGATGCCACGCTCATTCAGTAGGGGCAACACCGCATCCGCCAAAGCATTGGCGGCGTCTACGCTGCTGTGGGTGCCGATCTTCTCCCCCACCATCTCGCTGGAGGAACAGCCGATCACCAAAATATCGCCTGCCTGCAATTTTGCCGCGTCCAACAATTCATTAACCGCCGCTATGGCGTCGTTTTTGATTCTCTCTAACATCGTATCACACCTCTCTCATACCGATGGCTTCTTCTACCGCCTCCATCAGGAGAGCGTATACGGGAGCCAGCG
The DNA here is from genome assembly GCA_017415515.1 of Clostridia bacterium. Classification (GTDB taxonomy): domain Bacteria; phylum Bacillota; class Clostridia; order Oscillospirales; family Acutalibacteraceae; genus UBA5905. The sequence goes on from JAFQGI010000038.1 coordinate 33,430, forward strand.
CTTGAAAACCCGCCAACAGGCGGTGCGGCAGATCGCTGTCTGCCACAAAATTGCCCTGCTCGGTGCGGTTAAAGTCCACACTTTTGCAATCGTAGATAAAGCGGAGCAGTTCGGGGGTTTCCTCCGTACTCCGCGGCTTGGCATAAGGGCGACCACAGGGAATGAATCCGGCATCCACCGCCGCTTTCACCGCCGCCAACGCACGGGGAACATCCGCCTCCACACGGCGGCGAAGCGCCCGCATAATCGCAGGCGTTGCGGAGTAAAAGCCCAAGCCCCACTCGGCTCTGGCCACCGAAAAATCCAGATAGAACGCGGGCAGGCACCAATCGTAGGCCCGCTTGTCCCGCATAAAAACGATCCACATATTCTCGCGGTACATCGACTTGTCGTGGGTGAAGCGGTTATCCCTCCGCACACGGCTCACCGAGCCACCCATCAACGGGTCAATGGCCAGCATAGCAGGGGTCATCTCCGCCACCAACTGTTTGAGCGGATGCACTACGGTTTTGTTGATTTCCTTTTTATGCTCCTCATAAAACGCCTTGCTGTCCTGAAAGCGGTTTTCCGCCAGCAGGAACAGGCTCTCGGCAGGAATACCGGGAAAGTTCATGGGATTACGCTCCTTTCTTGCGCGGTGCGGGCAGCTGCGCCAGTATCACCGCGGCGAACATCAGACCGCACCCCAGCAGCTCCGCCGTGGACAAATCCTCCTGCAGGATCACCCAACCGGCCAACACCGCAAACACCGACTCAAAGCTCATCAGCAGCGAGGCGGTGGTGGGATGGGTATCCCTTTGTGCCACGATCTGCAGGGTATAGGCCACACCGCTGGACAGCACACCGGCATAGAGGATGGGGAGCCAGTTGACCGCCAAAGCCGACAAAGACGGTTGCTCAAATACAAACAGCAGCGGCATATTCAGTATGCCCACGGTAAAAAACTGAATACACGACAGGCACACACCGTCTGCCTTGGTGACAAAATGATCCACCAGCAGAATCTGCACCGAGAACATGAGGGCACAGCCCAGCAACAGCCAATCGCCGATGTGAACTCCCCGTTCCCCCTGCACACACAAGAGGTACAGACCGCACACCGCCAGCATCACCCCCAGCCAGTTAAACAGGGTGGTACGCTTGCGCAAAAAGATACCCAAAACGGGAACCAACACGATGTACAGGGCGGTGATAAAGCCGCTCTTTCCCACCGTGGTATAGGAAATGCCGATCTGTTGCAGATTGGTGGCAAGGAACAGCGCACAACCGCACAGCACGCCACCCACCAGCGTGGTTTTCCACTCCCCTCTGTCAGCAGGCAGCTTCACAAAACCAAACTTGCTCAAAACAGGGATGGCGACCAACAACACCGTGCCGCCGATGACGGAACGCACGCCGTTAAAGGTGAGATCCCCCACCTCGGCGCCGCCCTCCTTTTGTGCCACAAAGGCCACGCCCCAAATAAAAGCGGTCAAAAGCAGCAACAGATTGCCACGCAAAGAAGCATTGCCCCGCTTGATGGGGGGCGGCAAGCGCTTATCCACTGGGCAACACTCCTCTCGTAATATCCTGTCTATTATAATCCGCGCAAACGAAAAAAGCAAGTGCGTCCCGATACCCTGTAACAAATTTCTCTTGCATTTTCCGAAAAAGTAGGGTATACTCGGCATTGTAAGCGGTTACAGAAAGGAGAACGCGGTATGAATATCTACGACATCGCCGAAAAATGCGGCGTATCCATCGCCACCGTGTCCCGTGTGCTCAACAACAATCCAAACGTCAGCGCCGCCACCCGCGAGCGGATTCTGGCTGTCATAAACGAGGCAAACTACACCCCCAGTGCCATCGCCCGCAATTTGGGCAACGGCTCCGCCGTGTCTGTGGGTGGCTCCGCCACCCCCCTCCCCGCCGTGGGGGTGCTGTGCACCGACCTGACCGACCCCCGCAACGCCGCCGTGGTGGCCGCCGTGGAGACGCATCTGCGAAACAAGGGCAAATCCGTCTTGCTCAGCGGCGACCCCTGTGAGGAAAAAGCGTTGTCTGCTTTGGCAGGCCACGTCGAGGCCATCGTGTACATCGACCCACCCGCTCGCCCCAAAGCGGACGACCCCGTCATCGCCGTTGCGACCGCCACCCCTCTGTTGTTGGTGGAGGGCTATGTCAACGCGCCGGGCGTGTCCTGTGTGCGTGCCGACGTTCGCGGCGCGGTGATCGAACTGATCCAGCAGATCCTCCGCCGTCAGCGCCGCCGCATTCTGATGCTGGTGGGCGGAAAAACTTGTGCCTGCTCCGAGATGGTGGGCGGCTATGAGGACGCCTACGCCGCCGCCGGGCTGACGGTGGACCCCGAATTGGTCATCGCGGTGGAAAACACCCCCGAGCAGGTCAACACCTGCCTCAAACGGTTGCTGATCAACCGCGTCACCTTCGACGCGGTGTTGTGCACCGACTCGGTGCTGGCCCTCAGCGCCCAAAAGGCGTTGCAACGCACCGGTCTGAATCTGCCCATCATCGGTTTGACCGATTCTCTGGCCGCCCGTTGCTCCTCCCCCGCCCTCACCTGTGCGGATTGCGACATCGACGCGCTGTGCCGCGCCGTCTGCCAGCGGTTGGATACCCTTTCCCAAGCCGAAGACACCCTTATCCCCACCCATCTGAATGAACGGGACACCTTCCGCCATGCGTAAACCCAAAAGCCGACCCGAACGGGTCGGCTTTTTTGAATATTTTATAAACATTTTTTCTCCGTCTTGACTTGAAAAATCTGCTATATTATAATAATAGGGTTAGTAATAAACGCGTAAAAAAGAAAGAAGAATGCCTATGTACAAACGATTGTTGAGGTGTGTGCGGGAGTATAAGCTGCCCACCTTCCTCACCCTCCTGTTCATCAGCCTGGAGGCGGTCATCGAGTGCTTCATCCCCTTCACCGCTGCCCAGCTGATCAACGACGTACGCGACGGTGCCGGCATGGATATGGTGGTGCGCAACGGCCTCATCCTGATTGCCATGGCTCTGGCTTCCCTGTGCTGCGGCGGTATCGCCGGCTACACCTGCGCCAAGGCCTCCTGCGGCTTCGCCAAGAATCTGCGTCACGATGTGTTCCAGCGCATCCAAACCTTCTCTTTTGAGAATATGGATAAGTTCTCCTCCGCCTCGCTGGTGACGCGTATGACCACCGACATCAACAACGCCCAGATGTCCTATATGATGCTCATCCGCATCGCGGTGCGTGCCCCTCTGTTGCTGATCTTCTCCACCGTGATGGCCTTTGTGATGGGCGGCAAGCTGGCCTTCGCTTTCGTGGTCATCATCCCCCTGCTGGCAGGTGGCCTGCTGACGGTGGCACGCCACGCCATGCCCGCCTTCCGTCGCGTATTTAAAAAATACGACCGTCTCAACGAGTCCATCGAGGAGAACGTCCGCGGCATGCGTGTGGTGAAGGGCTTCTCCCGTGAGGAATACGAACGGCAAAAGTTTGACACCGCGTCCGACGACATCCGCAAGGATTTCACCAGGGCGGAACGGCTGGTGTCCCTTAACGACCCCCTGATGCGTTTTTGCAGCTATTTCAATATGGTGTTCGTGCTGTTGGTGGGAGCCTTCCTGATCATCACCACCAAGGGCGCCGCCATTGACGTGGGCGAGATCTCCGCCATGCTTACCTACGGTATGCAGGTGCTGATGCAGCTGATGATGCTGTCCATGATCTACGTCACCCTCACCATCTCCGCCGAAGCCATCAAGCGTATCGCCGAGGTGCTGGGCGAGGAATCCACCCTCCACAACCCCGACGAGCCCGTGTATGAAGTCAAGGACGGCTCCATCCTTTTCCGCAACGTCAGCTTCAAATACTCTGCCACGGCAGAAAATTATGCCCTCTCCGACATCGATTTGGACATTCGATCGGGTATGACGGTGGGCATTCTGGGCGGCACCGGTTCCAGCAAATCCACCCTGGTGCAGCTCATCCCCCGCCTCTACGACGTCACCGAGGGTGCCGTTTTGGTGGGCGGCGTGGACGTGCGGCAGTATGACCTGGACACCCTGCGCGGTGCCGTGGCCATGGTGTTGCAGAAAAACCTGCTGTTCGCCGGCACCATCAAGGATAACCTGCGCTGGGGCAACCCCAACGCCACCGACGAAGAGCTGATCGAGGCCTGCAAGCTGGCGCAGGCCCACGACTTTGTTTCCTCCTTCCCCGATGGATACGACACCCACATCGAGCAGGGCGGCAGCAACGTCTCCGGCGGTCAAAAGCAGCGCCTGTGCATCGCCCGTGCCCTGCTGAAAAAGCCGAAGATCCTCATTCTGGACGACTCCACCAGCGCGGTGGATATGCGCACGGATGCCTTTATCCGTGCCGGCTTCAAGAGCTATATCCCCGAAACCACCAAGATCATCATCGCCCAGCGTGTGGCGTCCGTGATGGATGCCGACCTGATTCTGATGATGGAGGGCGGTCGCATCGCCGCCGCCGGCAACCACGAGCAGTTGCTTAGCTCCTGCGAGATGTATCGTGAGATCTATGAGCAGCAGACGAGAGGGGGTGACCGCGATGAGTAAACCTCCTGTGAAAGGTCCCGGTGGACGTGGCCCCATGGGGCCCCGCCCCAAGGTAAAGAAGGAAACCCTCCCCCGTGTGCTGAAGCTGTTGTATCAGTTTTATCCCAGGCTGATTCCCGTCGTGGTCTTCTGCATCGTCTTTGCCGCCGTTGTCAACGCCATCCCCTCCATCTTCACCCAAAAGGTGTTGGCGGTCATCGTGGAAAGTCTGGATAACGGCGCCACCTGGGCCGAGGCCTTCCCCAAGATCATGCCGCTCATCGGCATTCTCATCGGCCTCTATGTGCTGACCATTATTCTCATCACCGTGCAGACTCAGCTGATGGCCTATATCACCCAGGGCTTCCTCAGCAAGATGCGGTGCAAGATGTTTGACGGTATGCAAAACCTGCCTATCAAATATTTCGACACCCATAAGCACGGCGATATTATGAGCCATTACACCAACGACATCGACACCCTGCGCCAGCTCATTTCCCAATCTCTGCCCAGCCTGTTGCAAGCAGGCATTGTGGTGGTGACGGTGCTGTTCATTATGCTGTATTACAGCGTGCTGATGACCTTGGTGGTGCTGCTGGGCGTGGTGGCCATGTTCTTTGTTTCCAAAAAGATCGGCGGCGGCTCCGCCAAGTATTTCGTCCGTCAGCAGCAGGCGGTGGGCCGCACCGAGGGCTTCATCCAAGAGATGATGAACGGCCAGCGTGTGGTCAAGGTGTTCTGCCACGAGGATGAGGCGCAGGAGGACTTTGACGCCCTCAACGATCAGTTGTTCCACGACAGCTTCCGCGCCAACGCCTTCGCCAACAGCTTAGGCCCCATCATCATGAACATCGGCAACGTGCTGTACGTGGCCTGCGCCATGATCGGCGGTCTGTTCTTGGTGGCCAACGTGCCCAACATCAGCTTGTCGGGCCTGAAATTCTCCATCGACATCGTGGTACCTTTCCTCAATATGACCAAGCAGTTCACCGGTAACGTCAACCAGGTTTCTCAGCAGATCAACCACATCGCCATGGGTCTGGCGGGTGCCGAGCGCCTGTTCGAGCTGATGGACGCCGAGCCGGAAGTGGATGACGGCTACGTGACGTTGGTCAACGCCACCGTGGCAGAGGACGGCACCATCACCGAGTGCGCCGAACACACCGGCACCTGGGCGTGGAAGCACCCCCACGAGGACGGCACCCTCACCTACACCCTGCTGAAAGGCGACGTGCGCCTCACCGAGGTGGACTTTGCTTACGAAGAGGGCAAGCCGGTGCTTCACGACGTGTCGGTTTACGCCGAACCGGGCCAAAAGGTGGCCTTTGTCGGCTCCACCGGTGCCGGTAAGACCACCATCACCAACCTGATCAACCGCTTCTACGACATCGCAGACGGTAAGGTGCGGTACGACGGCATCAACATCAACAAGATCAAAAAAGCGGATCTGCGCCGCTCTTTGGGCATCGTGCTGCAGGATACCAATCTGTTCACCGGCACGGTGATGGACAACATCCGCTACGGCAATCTGGACGCCACCGATGAGCAGTGCCGTCAAGCCGCCAAACTGGCGGGCGCGGACGATTTCATCACCCGTCTGCCAAAGGGCTACGACACCCTGCTGACAAACAACGGCGCCAACCTCTCCCAAGGCCAGCGCCAGCTCATTGCCATCGCCCGCGCAGCGGTGGCCGACCCGCCCTGTCTCATTCTGGACGAGGCCACCTCCTCCATCGACACCCGCACCGAGGCCATCGTGCAGCGGGGTATGGATAAGCTGATGGAGGGTCGCACGGTGTTCGTCATCGCCCACCGCCTGTCCACCATTATGGATTCGGACGTGATTATGGTGCTGGAAAAAGGCCGCATCATCGAGCGCGGCAGCCACGAAAGCCTGCTGGCTGAAAAGGGCACCTATTATCAGCTCTACACCGGCGCATTTGAGTTGGAATAACCACATAAAAAAGGAGCAGCCCTCACGGGTTGCTCCTTTTCTTTTATTTAGGGTTTGCAGATACCACAGGGAGAATATCCCATATTGATAATTTCCTCCCGACTCATCGTAACATCTTCGCGATTTTTGGTCGGTAATTTTCTACAGGTAATATAATGAAATTTCTTAGAATCCGTATTTAGCACATATTTTGTTTTTTGTTCTGTAGTTGTAATTTTCTTCGTTGTTGTAGTCTTTGTCGTAGTGATAATCCTCGTAGTCGTTATCGTCGGAGTTTTCGTGATGGTTGCCCCTTTTGTCGTTGTCACCTTTTGCGTCGTTATCTTTTTAGTGGTAGAGGTCACATCTTCCGTAACGGACGCTGTGGTGTTTTCAGCCTCCGTAAAGGCAGTCGATACTGTCGTCGTACTGCCCGAAACAGGAGTCTCCTCCGTCTCTGAAGACTCCGTCATCGGGAATGTGCACAATGTAGCAACCGCCAAAACCAAAGCAAGAATCGGTTTGAGCTTCCCTTTTATCCACTTTTTAATCAGGGTTTGCCACTGTTCAATCGGCATCAGTAGTGCAATCGTCAATAAACCAAGCACGGCGGAAAAATGAGGCAAAGAAGCCAACGCTATCACACCTAAAAACACTACAGCAACCCAAAGCAAGACCTTTTTCATAATTTTCATCATTTTATCGCTCCTAATTCGTCCTACTGATAGGACATAATTTTGTTGATCCTAGTATACACTATTTTTGTCCTAAATCAAGACAAAATGGTGATTTTATGAAAAGAATTTTAGACAATGCTGAACAAGTCAATATGATTGGCGCTCGCGTGCGTGAGGCACGTATCGCCGCCGGATACAGCCAACAGCAACTCTCTGCCAAATTGGAGTTGATGGCCGTTTATGTGTGCCGCGGCTCTTTGTCGCGCATCGAGACCGGTGATAGAGCCATCACGGATATAGAAATCGACGCCATTTCCAAGGTGTTGAACGTATCGTTGGATTATTTATTTGGTCGCGAATCATAAAAAATCCCCTCCGCATAGGAGGGGATTTTTTATTCGTTCTTATTTACCGGCTGTGTTATAGCTCTTGCTGACGGAGTCGCCGTAGACCACAACTTCCTCACCGTCTACCTCAATCACGTAGTAGGGACGGGCAGTAACAACGGTATCCTTGCCTTTCTCAGGGATATCGATGATACGGATGGCAAAGGATACGACATCCGACCTCCATCCCCACAGATGCTTCGCTTCAATATTGATCACAGAAGCGTTGTCCACATTGTCCAGCTCCAACACCGCATCGGCTTGGTTGGACACCACGGCGCCCATACGCACCACCTTGTAGCTCTCGCCACTGGCATAAGGCACCACGGAAGCCGAGTTCATCACGTACACGTTGCCGTTCTCCACCTGGCTGCCACTCACTTTCGCGTTAAAGAGGAAAGCCAGGCCATTCACATCCTCCGAGATGCTGGAGCCGGCATAGGCCATCACCTGCGCAATCTGACGGATGGCGTCGCAGTCATTGCAATCGGTATCGTTGCCGTTATCGTAGGTGTGATTACCCGTAGCGGCGACCGCCTCGGTATAGCTATTGCCACACACCGCACAGGTGTAGGTGCGCACGCCCTCCTTGACACAGGTGGGGGCGGTGGTAATCTGAGAGGTATATGCGTGATCCGCAGGCACACGGGTGGCACCGCACAGGTTGCATTCGGCATCGCAAGCGTTGTCGTACGCATGGGTACAGGGAGCCTTGGTGGCGGTGAAATAGTACAGCGTACCGCTGGCCCGCTTATACAGCGTCAAAGAGCCACCGGTGGTGGTGGAATAGCAAGCATAGCCATAGGTGCCGTTGCGGCGCAGATTGGCGTTGACACCGTCAGCCTTGTTGCCCACGTTGACAAATTCATAGGCGCCGTCGCCGGTGACCGTCCACTTACCATAGTCGGTGAGGGTGGTCAGCAAAGCCGCCTTGTTCTTGGTGCCGTTGCCGCCGGCATACGCATCGGCAGAGGCGTTGTACAGCGTCCAGTAGCTGCCGTTCTTGCCGATATGCCACACCGCGTTGGCGGCAGGATCTTGAATGGTGGCGGAGGTGGTGTCCACATCCACATAATTGAAACGGGTGCCGGAGTTAATCTCCGCAATCAGCGCACCACCGTTGTGCACGATGAGATAATCGCCCTCGGTGATCGTACCACTGTAAGGCTCATAGGTGTTGTTATTCACCACGCCACCCTCTTCGCTACGGGCGTAGAGAGCGTAGAGAGTGACACCTGCAGATACGGTCCACGAGGCACCCGCCGCATAATAGGTGGGCTCGGTGGTGGTCTCGGTCACCTCGTAGGAGCACCAGCCCAGGAAGGTCTGACCCGCAGGAACAGAGCCGCTGTGGGCAGGCAGCGTGATGGCATCACCGACATAGGCCGTTTGCGTGGAGCTGCTGCCCGTCTGCACAAACTGGACAGCCACCTGCTCCCGCTTACCAAAGTTGATGCGCACCGACACGTCGGAGGAAGGCGCCACGGTAAACTTGTTGCCGTTGCGGGTGACGGTGGCGGTACCGGACAGGATGGTATAACCGGTGGCTTCATAGCCGGTCTTGGGGCTGGCGGTGATGACGTTGCCGCTCACCGATACGGTGCCGTAATCGGAATTGCTGGTGGAGGCGGTGACGGTATAGCCCGCCGTAGCGCCCTCACCGGAGGGGGAATCGTAGCCCGCAGGCACCTCCTCGTCAAACAGCAGGAAGGCCAGCTCGGGATAGTCCACGAATACGTTGCGGGTGCCGGTGATGGACTCCACCGAGTCGTTACGACCCAGCTCCCAGGTATCCACGGGGTCTTCCTCCATCCATTTGAGCAGGATTTCCTTACTCTCGATGACACCGGAGGAGCCCCACATATAATCCAAAGCGCCGTCAGCGTAGGAACTACCACCCCAGCAAACGTAGACGTACAGCACCACACGTGCCACGTCGCCGCGCACGCTCTGCCCCAGTTGGTCGGGGTCATAATATTTACTGCCTTCACCGTAGGCGGTGTTGCTGCGGCCGGAGTTTTCGCTGACAGAGGCAGGGCGGAGCATCATAATATCGGTCTCACGCTGGGTGTTGCTGTCGCTGCCGCCGTTACTCTTACTGTTGGGCCAGGTGTGCTCGCGGTTCCAAGTCTTGCCGCTGTCCCAAGAGGGGCCAATGGCGTTGCCGGAATAGAACGAGGAAATGGAGCCGCCATTGTTTTCGCAATCGGTATATTGGAACAAACTTCTGGTGGCGTCATAAGACGTGGGGTTATCCAAATTCCCATACATCAGGCTATGCAGCTCCTCATACAGCGAGCTATACGGGACGCTGCTGGTGGTGGACGAGCCGGACAGGGACGCCAACGCGGCGTATTCCACGCCATTGGTGTCATAAAAATCCTCCGCCATGGGCGACAGGAAGGTGGCAAGCTCGTCACGCTCGCCCCAGTTGTAGACGTAGTTGCCGGAATACACGTAGTTGACCGTAGCCGCCCGAACGGGCACCACGATCAAGCTGGCAAAGACGCTGACCAACAGCATCAGGCTCGCCAACCACGCCAAAGAACGCTTAGTAAACCGTTTCATATAAATCTCCTCCGCTTTTATGAATAGAGTAGATATTCCTCTTTACTATCATACACCTCTCGGTGACGATTTACAAGATTTTTTTACAAAAAAGGAAAGCCCGAGGTCGCCCCCGGACTTTCCCATAGGATACGCCGTTATTTCAGCACAACGTCCCAATCAGCCAAATACTGCTGCAAGAGGGCCAGATCCTTGTTGTTGACCTTGCCGTCATCGTTGACGTCTGCCACGTGGGTGTCGATCGCCACGTCCCAGTCAGACAGATACTGCTGCAAGAGGGCCAAATCCTTGTTGTTCACCTTGCCGTCACCATTGGCGTCGCCGGGTATGACGACCTCACGCACCGCACCGCAGGTGTTGCAGTCCGCGTCCAAATCGTCGTCATAGCTGTGCCCGATAGCGGGAATTGCCACCTGAGCGATCAGGATTTTGCCGCACACGGAACACTGCTCGCCGTCGGTGAGACCGTCCTCTTCACAGGTGGCGGCATAACCCTCCACCACCACAGAGGAGTGCCCCAACGCTTCGGTGCGGTCCGACACGTAGCTGTCACCGCACACCGAGCAGGTGTGGGTGGTGTAGCCGCCATTCTCGCAATCGGGGGCGGTCACCACCGCGTTGTAGCTGTGGGTGATCTCGCGCTCCTCACCGCAAACGTTACAGGCGGCATCGCAAGCGTTGTCATACTTGTGCCCCAAGGCACTCGCCAATTCTTTGCCGCACACCACACAGGTCTGTGCGTTTTCGCAATCCGCCGCATCCCCGGCGGTGTGACCCAGAGCGGGCACGCGATTGTCCACGCAGCTATAACCGCAGGTCAAGCAGGTGTGGGTGGTATAACCGCCGTTTTCGCAATCGGGGGCGGTGACTACAATATCGTACTCATGGCCCGGTGCGGTATCGATATCCGTATAGCTGTCGCCGCAGCCGGAGCAAGTGTAGGTACGCGTGCCATCCGTCACGCAGGTGGGATCCACCTTGTCGATCAGGATATAATTGTGGGGTTCCACAGGTTCGCGGACGAGCCCGCATTTGTTACAATCGGCATCGCACACGCCGCTGTACGTATGATTACCGGTGGCAGGGATGATAACGTACTTGACCTTGCCGCAATCCCAGCATTTATAGCCATCCGAGCCATCCTCACCGCAGGTGGGCTCCACCGTGCCCATGAAGATATAATTGTGAGCATCCTCACGGATATAGCCGCAAACGTTGCAATCCTCATCGCAACCATACTCATAGGTATGCGTGCCGGTGGCGGGAAGCGGCTCGGTATAGCTGTCGCCGCAGGCGGAACAGACGTACACCTTTTTGCCGTCTGCAATGCAGGTAGGGGCCACGTCTTCGGTCAGCTTATAATCGTGTCCCAGTGCATCCACGCGATTGTCCACATAGCTGTCGCCGCAGACCGTGCAGGTGTGGATGATATAGCCGCTGTTTTCACAATCGGGGACGATCTCGGTATCTTGGTAATTGTGGGCGGTCTCCCGCACATCGCCGCAGACGTTGCAATCGGCGTCACAGGCGTTGTCATAGGTGTGGTCAGCCAAGGGCAACCGGGCATCAGAGCCCGCCACCACCAGACCGCACGCAACGCAGCGCTCATACGCACCGCATCCGGGAGTGGTGCAGGTGGATTCCACCGCCGCCACCGATTTGGTGGTGCTGTGGGTGCAGGCGTATTCTCCCCAGTTAAACTCATCGTCGTTGTAGCTCCCCGATGCGCTGACCATCGGCGCCGAGGTCATCAGCAACAACACAGACAAAACGATTGCCAAATACCGTTTCATAGATACTCTCCTTTAAAGACTGCATCTTAACGCCTAAATTGTACCGCAGTTCGTGAAAATTGTCAACCACAACCCCTCTATAAGACAAGCCCGAGGGCGAAACCCTCGGGCTTGTTGGAAACAGAAAGAATTAAGCCAATTCCACGTCCCAATCGGCCAGATACTGCTGCAGGAGAGCCAGGTCTTTGTTGTTGACCTTGCCGTCGCCATTGGCGTCGCCTGCCGCAGCGGTCTTATCGACGATCGTCACGCCGCCGTTCACAGCGTAGAACCATACGGTATCATCGGCAGCATTGAAAATGTCATTCACGCAGTCGAACTCGGGAACGATGTCGTACATCTCGCCCACCTGCGCACTTTCCAAAACCTCAAAGGTCAAAGTGGCCAGCATCTGCGCCGTCGAATTGGGCTGCGTAGCGTCACACCAGTTGACGATGAAATAGCCCTTCTCGTTGGCGGCGGCCACATCGCCCCAGGAATAGCCACCGGCGGAGAAGTTACCCGCCTCATAGCTCACCAACTTCAGCACCGTGTTGTCGAAGTGTACCTTCACCTTGACAGAGACGATACCGGGATTGTTATCCACCTGAATCTGGACTTTGACATTCTCGCCGACGGCACCCGTGTTGGTGGATGCCGCGATGCCGCCCACATACACAGGCTTCTCAGGCACTTCGCGGATGGCGCCGCACTCGTTACAGTCGGCGTCGTACTCGTCGTCATAGACGTGGTCGCCCACCTCACGCAGCTCACCGCACAGGTTGCACTCGTCGTCGCAAGCGTTGTCATACTCGTGCTCGCAAGGCTCGACAGGGGGCTCCTCCTCGAAATAGTAGAACTCGCAGTAGAAGCCTTCATACTCCACCTTGCAGGGACCCACGGTGGTGTAGTTCTTATCGTTGCGGGTACCAAACCAATAATCCGCACCGTTCACCTCGGCAATCAGAGTGCCGTACTCGGCATCGTAGCGATACACGGTAGAGGCGGTGTATTCATAGGCACCGTTGACGTGCTTACCGTCCTCGCTGACCACCATGTTGATGTACACCTTGTTATCTTCCACATCGTAGGTGTAGAAATAGTAGCCACCCTCGGTAGCCTCCACGTACACCACGATGGCCTCATCGGGGTCGGTGGTGGTGTCCATATAGAAGCCGTTCATCTCGCCGTTGAGGAAGTAGACGTCCTCTTCGCTGACGTTGTACTGGGTCATACCGAACAGGAAGGGATAGTCGGTCTCGATCTCGTCAGAGACGGGAGGCTCCACGGGAGGATCCACGGGGGTCTCACCGCCACCCTCACCGGGGATGTGCGCCACGATCCAGCCGTTCTTGATCTGAGGGTTGCCGTTGTACTGACCCACCATACCGTAGATGGTGACGGTGTCACCGGCCACAGGCTTCACGTCCATGGCGTCGTAACGCTGCTCACCATCGGCACTGTAAGAGCCGTAGATGGTCAGGGTGTTACCCTCACCGTCAGTGATGTACATATTACCCCACTGGGTGTTGTACACCTCGGTGATCACACCGGTCACATAGTACCAACCCGCGGTATACACATTGTGCTCCTTGGAAGCACCCAAAGCGATGGCCTCGGCGATGGTCAGCTCGGTGTCGGGCTCGGGATCCTCATTGGGCACGTCAGGATCCACGGGGTTCTCACCGCCGCCCTCACCGGTGTAGACGGTGATGGAATCCACACGCACCTGGGCTGCCAGCTCAGCGATCACAAACGTGTCGGCGGGAGCGGCCAAAATCACCGTCACCACGGTACCGTCCACAGAGACGGAGGCGTCGATGATCGAATCTGCCAGATCGGTGGCATAGGTATCCTTGTAGTCGTCGCAGTTGAACACGATCTGCGTCATACCGGGATACTCCACGGTAACCGTAGAGGACTTGTAGAAACGAACGGGATAGCCGTCGCCGCCGTAGTCGCCCACGTTGCTGGTGGAAGCTCCCTTGTCATTGGTCACGGTGACGCCGTTCTGTGCCCACACCTGCTGAGAGGTGCTGTAGGACACACGGTTAGCCTTGTCACCAAAATCGATGGTAGCAGAGGAAGCAGGCTCCACGGGATCGACAGGCACCTCAGGATCCACGGGAGGCTCCTCAGGCTCCACGGGGGGCTCTTCGGGGTCAACGGGAGGCACCACAGAGCCGCCGCCCTCACCGTACACGGTGATGGAATCCACACGAACCTGGGCGGCCAGCTCGGCGATCACGAACGTATCGGCAGGAGCAACCAAAGTGACGGTCACCACGGTGCCGTCCACAGAGACGGAGCCCTCGGTGATGGAAGCCGCCAGATCGGTGGCATAGGTATCCTTGTAGTCGTCGCAGTTGAACACGATCTGTGTCATGCCCTTGTAGTCCACGGTAACCGTAGAGGACTTGTAGAAACGAACGGGATAGCCGTCGCCTCCGTAGTCACCCACGTTGCTGGTGGAAGCGCCCTTGTCGTTGGTCACGGTGACGCCGTTCTGTGCCCACACCTGCTGAGAGGTGCTGTAAGACACACGATTGGCCTTATCGGTGAAATCGAGGGTGGCAGAGCCGGTGGGCTCCGCAGGAACATCGGGCACCTCAGGGTCAACGGGAGGCTCCTCGGGATCCACGGGAGGTTCCTCGGGATCCACGGGAGGCACCACAGAGCCACCACCCTCACCATACACGGTGATGGAATCCACGCGCACCTGGGCTGCCAGCTCGACGATCACAAACGTGTCGGCGGGAGCAGCCAAAGTGACGGTCACCACGGTGCCGTCCACAGAGACGGAGCCATCGGTGATGGAAGCCGCCAGATCGGTGGCATAGGTATCCTTGTAGTCGTCGCAGTTGAACACGATCTGCGTCATGCCCTTGTAGTCCACGGTAACGGCAGAGCTCTTATAAAAGCGGACAGGATAGCCCTCGCCGCCATAGTCACCCACGTTAGAGGTGGATGCCGCTTTGTCGTTGGTCACAGTAATACCGTTCTGTGCCCACACCTGCTGAGAGGTGCTGTAAGACACGCGGTTAGCCTTGTCACCAAAATCGATGGTGGCAGAATTGCCTTCGGCCGTTGCAGAGAAGGGGATGATGCTGCACAGCAGCAAAACCGCCAACAACGCAGCGACCAGTTTGCGCATTTTCATTGGTTTGTTCCTCCTAAAACTGATATTCGGTGAGAATCAACCTCATCCTTTCCATCATAACACACACCTATCGAAAAAGCAAGAATATGGTAAGCAAAAAAACAAAAAAGGGCGGAGAAAATCTCCGCCTTTTTTGTCAACTGTTTAGTAATCTTTGCAAAGCGCTCAAATCCCGGTTGTTCAGCTTGCCGTCACTGTTGACGTCGGCACCCGCCTCATTCACCGTCACCGGCCATTCATTGAGATATTTCTGCAAAAGTGCCAAATCCCGGTTGTTCAACTTGCCGTCGCCGTTAACGTCGCCGGCGGCTACGGGAGGCGCTACGTAGTAGGTGTTCACCAACCACGCCGATTCCTCCACGAAAGCTCCCTGCTGAATCGCCTCAAAAGGAGAATAGCGGGGAATGTACCAGCCCTGATCGGCGCCGTAGTATTGCATACACTTCGCCAGATCCACCGTCAGGTAATAATAATTGCCATCCAGCGCATCGGCATAGTCTGCCATGGCGGTGACAAAGTCATAGCCTCTGGTCTCGGAATAGCGTCCGCGCATCACGTCAATGGGCGGCCACTCCTCCCCTTCCACGTCGTCGGGGTAGAACAGCTTATACAGATCGGTCCACACGCTGGCCCGCAGATCCACGTAGACGATGGGGCCGCCCACGTGACCGTAGTGATAGATGCCGTCGGCATCCGCCACCACCGTTTGGGGCTTGGTGATGTCGATGGCGGTGAGCTTCTCACTCGTCATACAGAAGGCATAGTCGATCTCATGGCGGTTGTGATAGGTGATATAGGTCACCTTGGTGGGTGCCACGTAATCGTTCTGCTTTTCAATGGTGATGGTGGCGGAGGAGACCCCCGACAGACCGATCAGCAGGCTCTGTCCCACAGCGTGACAGGTGACGGTGATCGCACCGTCCACCGCGTCATAGGCGGGCACAGACACGTATTGGGAAGACCCGTACCAAAAATTGAGCACGGCATCGGGATCCTCCACCGCCACGCGATAGTTGCCCACCGCCGTGGGCTTAAACTTGAAAATGGTGGTGGTATCCGCATCGGCGGTCACCCGATTGGTGCCCACCTGCAGGCGGATGTCGGAAACGGTATACTCCGCGGCGGCGGTCACCGTCATTCCGGTGCACAGCAACACCAGCGACAGCACAACACACAGCAGAGAACGAACGGACTTGCTCATACACATCCTCTTTTCTTTATCCGGTATCGTCATTTAGGCCTTGCCCTTGCTGCCTTTGGCACCAAAGGTGGTGCCGGAGAGAATGTTGCTCTCGTAGGTGAAGGTCAGCGCCTCCCGCTCACGCTGGCGCTTGAAGGCGAGGGTCACCAGCTCATCCATCAATTCAGAGAAGCTGACACCCACCTCCTGCCACAGATAGAAGGAGAGAGAGCCGGGGATGGTGTTGATCTCATTGACCCACAGTTCACCGGTCTCCTTATCGTTGAGGAAGTCGATGCGGGCCACGCCCAAGCAGCCCAGTGCCTTAAAGGTGGCCACCGCCAGCTCCTGCACCCGCTGGGTCATGCCCTCGGGCAGTTCGGCGGGGCAACGGCGCTTCAAGTCGGTCATGCCCTTGGAGCCACCGGATTTGCCGCCGTTTCCGGACAAGTATTTATCGCCAAAGGTCAAAATGTCCTCGGCGTTCAGCGGCTCCTCACACGCAGAGGGGCGGGCGGTCTCATAGTCGCCCAGCACCGAGCAGTTGATCTCCCGCAGATTGGGCACGGCACGCTCCACCAGCACACGGGCGGCAAAGCTCACCGCCAAGTCCATGGCGTCGGTAAGTTCGGCACGTTTTTTCGCCTTGGAGATGCCCACAGAGGAGCCCAGGTTGACCGGCTTCACGATGACGGGATAGCCGATGGCGGCCTCGATCTCGTCCAGCACCGCCTCGCTGTTCACCGCATACTGCTTACCGGTGTACTGGCGGGCCTCCAACACGGGGATGCCCGCCTGACGCAGAGCTCCCTTCATGGCAAATTTATCCATACCCAAGGCGGAGGAGGTGACGTCGCAGGAGGCATAAGGCACTCCCAGCATCTCCAGATAACCCATGAGGGTGCCGTCCTCCACGTTGGTGCCGTGCACCACGGGAATCGCCACGTCAAAGGCGGCCACCACGTTGTTGCCAAATTTCTTCATGGGATAGCGCACCAGCTCCACACCCTGCTCACCGGGAACGGGCAGCACACGGGTGGCATTGGACAGGCAGGTGGGCATATCGCGGTAGGAGGCGATTTCGTGGAGATTTTCGCCTACGTAAAAGCGATTATCTTTGGAAATATACAGCACAAACGCCTCGTATTTGTCTTTATTCAGGGCGTTCAGCGCCTGTAAGCCGGAGATGATGGACACCTCGTGCTCCACGCTGTGTCCACCGAAGATAATTGCTACTCTAGTTTTCATAATGATGCCTCCAGTAACCGCTGATAAAATCGTGGCGCGATTATCAGCGAGATAATTTTTCGCCTACAAGAGGCGAAAAGCGCAGGCAATACTGGATGTATTGCCGAGTATTTTTGACCTTTTAGGCGGAAAAGTAGCCGCTGAGAATGGTGCCTAAGATTGCATCAGTGGTTACTTAAAAGTTATCGGGTAGGTCGTTCTCCAACAGAACGATGCGCTCCCCCTCACGGGGAAGCGTATTCACGAAGTGCAATCCGTCTTTCAACGTAGTGGCTACGTAGATGCGCTCCTCGGGGAAGCCTCCTGCCAGCAGACCCTCTTTGAGGGGTGGGGCTTGCTTCTCCCCTACCAACACCGCCCAATCACAGCGGGTGGCGGCGTATTCGCCTAAGTCGCGGTTGAGGGTGTCCTGACGCTCGCCCAATTCCACCATACCGGGGGTGACGAGAATACGCTGGGCGGAGAAGCCCGCCAGGGTATCCAGCGCGCTGCGGAAGCCCGCAGGGTTGGAGTTGTAGGCGTCGTCGATGTAGCCGTTGGGGAGCAGTTGCAGGCGATGCTCCACCGGCTTTAACAGCCGGATGGGATATACCATCTCCTGCAAAGAGATGCCCAGATGATGGGCCAGCGCCATACAACCGGCCAGATTTTGAATGTTATGCGCACCCAGCAGACGGGTGGTGTAGCGGCAGGATTCGCCATTGGGGGCGGTCAGGGTGAACTGACAGCCGTGGACGTCCACCACAATGTCGCTGTAGCGATAAGCCGCACCGCTGTCGGCGTTGCCGTAGGTGAGGTGAGGCACCGTCACTTCGCGGTTGCGGATGTAGTCGTTGTCGTAATTGAGGAAGGCCATACCATTCTCAGGGATGGCGTCCACCAACTCGAACTTGGTGGCGACAATGTTCTCCACCGAGCCGAAGGTTTCCAAATGCTGCTCACCCACAGAGGTGAGGATGCCGTAGGTGGGATGTACCAGATCGCAGATTTCCTTGATATCGTTTTGCTGTTTGGCGCCCATCTCGGCGATAAACACCTGATGGGAGGGGCGCAGCATTTCCCGCACGGTGCGTACCACACCCATGGTGGTGTTGTAGCTGCCGGGGGTCATCAGCACGTTATACTTCACCGCCAGTAAAGCGGAAAGAAAATTCTTCACACTGGTCTTGCCATAGCTGCCGGTGATACCCACCACCGTCAGATCGGGGCGCTCTTCCAAGCGGCGCTGTGCATCCTTGACAAAACCTTTGGCGATCTTGTTTTCAATGGGGGTGTTGATGCGGTTGGCCAGGCCCACGAACAGCCAGATCACCACGTGGCACAGCCCCAACAGGGCAGAGCCACGCAAAGGCAGGAACCAGAACATCGCCAACAGGGCGGCACAGAGGATGCCCTCGGTGACAAGCAGGCGTTTCACGCGGGCGGTGACCACCAGCGGCTTTTTCGCCTTAGCCGGCCAGTTGATGAGGGCGGTGAGCAGCAGAACACCACCGCAGACCGCAAAGGCGACCCAACTGCTCACCTTGGCCTCTATCCAAATGCACAGCACGCACAGCGCCGGCAGCATACGGGACAGGGTGACCAGCTTTTTCTCGTTATCGTGACACCATTTTTTGTAGCGTTCGGGGCGATAAGAGTTGAGCTGCAACATGTGGGTAAAATACCAGCCCTGCACCGCAAAGTTGAGGATGGCGGCTTCGGTCACAAACAGCTTCATCCACAGATCCATCTTATTTCGCCCCTTTCAAAAAAGAATCCAGCACGCGACTGCACAGCCCCCACTGCTGGGCAAAGGCAAAGTGTCCTGCCCCCTCCAGCACCACCAATCCCGCATCGGGGATCAGCTTTTCCATCTTCTGTCCGTCGGACAGAGGGGTGGCGGTGTCCGCCGAGCCCCAAATGAGCAGGGTGGACACGGGGTTGTCGCCCAGCAGGTGGGTGAGATCCTCATTGATACACTTGACCATGGTCTGCCGCATCAGGGGGGATGCGTTGCGGTAATCGGAGGAGCCCACCTTCCCCTGCCGCTTGGCGGCAACCTTGGGGAACAGTTTTTTCATGGTCTTATAGCTATACACCTTGGCGTAGTATTTCAGCCCACGCTTGGGCAGAATACCGGCGGCATCCATAAACACCGCCTTTTTCACCGCAAACGGCAGAGGCTTTTGCGCCAAGAGTTTGATGCTGACACGCCCACCGAAAGAGTGATTCATCAGAATCACGTCGGTGAGATTTAGAGTGGCGGCAAAATCCACCGTCCACTTTACATAGTCGTCCACGCACCACGGCGTCTCCGGTTCGGCACTGCCGCCGAAGCCGGGCAGGTCGGGTGCCACCACCCGACAATAGGTTGCCAGGTGGTCCAACATCAGCCGATAGGTTTCGGCGGGGGCGCCCCAGCCGTGAAGGAACAACACCGTGGGCTTCTCTGCTTCATGTTTGGGGTCAGTGTCGATATAGGCGACGGTGCGCCCTTGTACAGTCACAGTCACGGTGATGCCTCCTTTCGGTCGAAGTTGGGTACAGATTGTGTGCAGGTTAGGTATAGGTTTGCAAGCAATTTTCGGGATTATTCCTCTTCGTCACCCGTATACTCGACAATTTCAATGCTCTCAATGATCACCGAAGCCGTAGGCTTTTTATCGCCGTCCACTTCCACCTTTGCGATGGCATCCACCACGTCCATGCCCTCATACACCTGACCAAAGACAGTGTGGCCGCCGCTGGTACGCCAAGCGCCGTCCAAGTGGATGCTGCCGCCGTGCTGAGCGTACAGCTCCCACACCTCATCGGGCACCAAACGGCTGTCGGGGGAGATGCCGCCCTGGCTCTCGATGAAAGCATCCAGGGTGTACATCGCGGTGAACTGCTCGCCATAGTACTGTGCGTACTGGTTGTAGAGGTTCACCATCCGATTGTAAAGGGTGGTGTAATCGTAGGACTTTTTCAGATCTTCGGCAGTCTGACCGTCAGGGCCGGCCTGATTGATGAAGAACTGGCTGCCGTTGGTGTTGACGCCGGAGTTGGCCATCGCCAAGGAGCCGCGCAGATTCATCAGCTTTTTGTTGAACTCGTCCTCAAAATCAGCACCCCAGCAACTGTCGCCGCCGGTGCCGTCACCCTTGGGGTCACCGCCCTGAATCATAAAATCGTTCCAAACGCGGTGGAAGGTGAGGCCGTTGTAATAGCCATTTTTGGCGTGGGTGATGAAATTCTCCACCGCCTTGGGGGCTCCCTCGGGGAAGAAACGGATGGAAATATCACCCATCGAGGTGTGCATAATCGCCACGGTATCGCCCTTTTCAGGGCCCTCCAACTGGAAGCCGTAATCCTCGTCGGCGTAGGCGTCGTTGACGCTGGCCTGATAGGTCACATCACCGGAAGAACCCTCCGGTTTCTTGGTTTCCTCTTCTTTTTTCTTGCTATCATTTCCGCAGGCGGTCAGACAGCCGCACAGCAGAACGAGGGACATCAGCAGAGCAAACATTTTCGTGATTTTCATAGAAAAACACTCCTTTATCTTATCTTTCGACGGGCAATGGGAGGACGCTCCTCCTCTAATTTCAGCAAACGATTCAATTCCGCGATCTCCTCGCTCTGCAACCGCAAAAAGGCGGCACAGGCAGGATCGGTGGTGAGAACACGTCCGGCACGGCGTACCGCGCGGACGAAATCGCGGTTAAGGGGTACGTGCGCACACTCCCGCACCAAGGGGCACATCCGATAGCCGCGAGGGTCATACACCGCCTTCACTCTCCCCTCCTCTGTGAGAACAGGGAACAGAGGGAACATACGGCAGGCCAACGGCCGCTTTCGGCGGTCGCAGCCGCCGCCGCAGGTGAGAAGCAATCCGCCATCAGCAGGGCGAATGGTGAAATCCGTGCCTGCCAGCAAGGCTTCCTCACCGGGGAACAAAAGCATCCCCTCGCTGTCGGCACTCTCGCGGCAACAACGACCGTCGCACACCGCGCCGCAATCGGTGGTGAGAGGGGTGATATCCTCTAACAGAGCGTAGGCACGCTCTAATGCATTACTCATAGTCCTTGACGTCGATGCCAAGGATCACCACGTCCTCCAAAGGCTTGTCGGAGGGATTGGTGGCCACGTTGGCGATGGCATCCACCACCTCCATACCGGCATACACCTGACCGAACACGGTGTGACGGAAATCCAAATGGGGGGTGCCGCCCACCTGCTCGTAAGCGGCAACCGTCTCTGCGGGGAACGCCTCGGACAGACGGGGATCCTCCTTCATCTGCTGCAACAGAGAGGGATGCACGCTGTCCGCCTGCACGATGAAGAACTGGCTGCCGTTGGTGCCGGGGCCGGCATTGGCCATAGACAAGGCACCGCGCAGGTTGTGCAACTCGTAGCAGAACTCGTCCTTAAAGCTATGGCCCCAAATGCTCTCGCCGCCGCACCCGGTGGCGGTGGGGTCGCCGCCCTGAATCATAAAATCCTTGATCACACGGTGGAACACGATGCCGTCGTAATAGCCGTTTTTGGCGTGGGTGGTGAAATTCTCCACCGTCTTAGGAGCAAACTCAGGGAACAGGCGAATGGAAATATCGCCCATATTGGTGTGCATAACGGCAACCAAATCGCCGGCGACAGGTAAGGCTAACTGATTCATAATTGTTACCTCGCTTTTATTAGTTAGGAGTTGACTACCCCTCCGACCACGCTATCGCTCGTCCACCACCCCTGACAAGGGGAGGCAAGACAGGGTTGGTGCGAAATCGTGGGGGCGATGTCCGCAACGGCTCCACCTCATCCGTCTGCTTCGCAGACACCTTCCCCTCAAGGGGAAGGCAAGACGGGGTTGGTGCGAAATCGCAGGGGGCGACGTCCGCGACGGCACCACCTCATCCACCGCCGTTCGGCGGTCCCCCTTCCCCTCAAGGGGAAGGCAAGACGGGGTTGGTGCGCAAGCGTAGGGGGCGACGTCCGCGACGCCCCGCCCACATTAGTAAGCCTTGCCCCAGTAGACCAGCTGGTGGGCGGGCTTGCCGCAGCAGACGCAGGTATCGGCAATCTGCTCCTGCTTCAAGGGCAGGCAACGGGAGCCAACACCGGTGGTCTCCTTGACCTTATCCTCGCAGGCCTCGTCGCCGCACCACATCGCCTTGATGAAGCCGTCGCCGTTCTGCTCCAAAGCGGTGATGATCTCGTCCATAGTCTTGCAGGCGTAGGTCTTCTTCTCGCGGTTGGCCAAAGCCTTGTTGTAGATGCCGTCACGCACAGCGGTCAGCAACTCGGGAATCTTAGTCTCCAACTCATCCAAAGACACCACGATCTTCTCACGGGTGTCGCGGCGGACGATGACACACTGGTTCTGCTCCATATCGCGGGGGCCGATCTCCAAGCGCAGGGGCACGCCCTTCATCTCGTACTCGGCAAACTTCCAACCGGGGGACTGGTCGCTGTCGTCCAGCTTGACGCGGGCGACCTTAGAAATGCGATCCTTGATCTCGGCGGCCTTTTCCAACACACCGGGCTTGTGAGCAGCGATGGGCAAGACAACCACCTGGATGGGAGCCACAGCGGGAGGCAACACCAGACCGTTGTCGTCGCCGTGGGTCATAATGATGGCGCCGATGAGACGGGTGGTGACGCCCCAAGAGGTCTCGTGGACGTACTGCTGCTTATTGTTCTTATCGGTGAACTGGATGTCAAACGCCTTGGCGAAGCCGTCACCGAAGTAGTGGGAGGTACCGGCCTGCAACGCCTTGCCGTCGTGCATCAGCGCCTCGATGCAATAGGTGGCTTCGGCGCCGGCAAACTTATCGCTGTCGGTCTTGCGGCCCCGGATGACCGGCATAGCCAAATACTCCTCGCAGAACTTGGTGTAGATGTTCAGCATCTGCTCGGTCTCGGCGATGGCCTCCTCGGCGGTGGCGTGGATGGTGTGACCCTCCTGCCACAGGAACTCACGGGAGCGCAGGAAAGGACGGGTGGTCTTCTCCCAGCGCACCACGCTGACCCACTGGTTATACAGCTTAGGCAGGTCACGGTAGGAATGGACGATGTTGGCGAAATGCTCGCAGAACAGGGTCTCGGAGGTGGGGCGCACGCACAGGCGCTCCTCTAACTGCTCGCTGCCGCCGAAGGTGACCCAAGCCACCTCGGGGGCGAAGCCCTCCACGTGATCCTTCTCCTTCTGCAGCAGGCTTTCGGGGATGAACATAGGCATATTCACATTCTCGTGACCGGTGGCCTTAAACATACCGTCCAGAATGCGCTGGATATTCTCCCAGATGGCATAGCCATAAGGACGGATGACCATACAGCCCTTAACGCTGGTGTATTCGATCAGCTCCGCCTTCTTCACGATATCGGTGTACCATTTGGCGAAATCCTCTTCCATGGAGGTGATGGCCTCCACCATTTTCTTGTTATCTGCCATTTCGATGACCTCTCTTTCTGCGGCAACATGACCGCACAATTAGACAGTATAATATTATATAGTATTCTTATGAAAATTTCAACCTTTATCGCAAAGTTCTGCCTGTGAAAATGTAAATTTTTTGTGCGCTTTCGGTGGTGTAAGGGCGCATAAACTGTTTGTATTCTTTTTGCGTCCGCATTTCGACAAAAAGCCAAAATTTTCACACCCTAAATTTTGGAAAAAGCCTTGCCAAATAGCGGGTTTTTCACATTTTCCACCGAGTTTTCCACCACTTTTGGGGGAGAAATCCAAAGTTTTCCACCAAGAAAATGTTTACAAACTGTAATATCGTATATTTTTCACACAGACGACCAAACTATCGGGTGAAAAAGCAAATGGAGGAAAATGGGTATGATCAAAGGCGTGCATCGACAAATGATCGAGGTCACACACACCGGAAGCCCCTATTTTGAGCGGGCTTTTTTGGTGGTGCGGGGAGGGCAAGCCCCCGAGGAGGAAAAGCTGCACCGCATGGCACAAAAGGTGGTGGAACAGGCCGGCACCTATGCCGGCCTGCGGCGGCAAAAGCGGTGGCAAGCCCTGCGGCAGGGGCTGTTTGCCCTGCTGTGCGGCGGCGTGGGAGCGACGGCGATGTGGATAGCGGAAAAGATGTGGTAAGGCGCAGGAAAGCCCGTGTGTTCGGTGAACACACGGGCTTTTTGGCGGTTATTTCTTGGGTTTTTCGTCGGCGACCAGCGCCTCTAACAAGGCAAAACTATCCTTGTGCAGTTGCTTGCTTTCCTCGGATTTTCCGGCGTAGCGCACGCCGAAATACAGATCCGGCCACCGCTCACACAGTGCCTCGCTGCGGCGGTCGTCCTCCGACCAACTCCACACCGTGCCGTCTTCGATCAGACCGGCATCCTGCACCGTGAGGGCGGTGAGATAGCTATCCCCCTCGTACTGGTCGATAAAGTTTTCCTTGAAATAGTCGTAGCCCTTGGGATCCCAAATGAAAAACATTCGATCGCCGGTGGCCACGTGAGCCTGGATCTGTTGGATGCTGCTGTTGCGGTTTTGGTCGGCGGTGAAGCAACAGTTTTCGATCTCCACCTCCACCTTGCCGTCGCCGTCCAAGTCCTTGCCGTACTTCTCCAAATAGGCGGCCAACTCATCCAGCTCTTTGTCAAGATAGGGCTTTTCGGTGATGAGCATCACCCGATAATCCGGGTCGTCACGGGTGGCGAATTGGACGATCACCACCACCAGCACCACCACCGCGAACAAGATGAGCCAAAATTTCAATTTGTGATGATACCAAAAATTCTCCCATCGACTGCGGGGGGTCTGCGGCCCTTCGTCCTTGGGGGTTGGCTTCAATTCTTCCGGGTCCACGCCGCGGAGCAACCATTCACGTGCCATAACGCTATCCTTTCGGTTGATGTGATGGCAGTATTATACCACGCACGGCAAGGGGTTGCAAGGGGGAGATTGTGAACAAATTATATCTCCGGTCTTATGTCGGGTATATTAAACTCTGCCGTGGTGGAGATGCTGTACTCATGAGGAGCAGGCGAGGCGTATTTTTCCGACCGGGTAACAGCTTGAACCCGAGAAAATAAAACTGCCGTGATTAAAGTAAGCACCAATACAAACACGATAACAACAATCAACGGCCCGAAAAAACCCCACAAGGCTCCTTTGCCGGCGGAGGCCGCCTTTTTCGGCTTGGTATCGTGATAGACTAAGTACAAAATCAGCCCCACCAACGGGAAAAAGAAGCTGAGCCACGCGATCCCTTTGCTGGGAGCGTCAGGGGTCATAGGCTTGATAATATACTGCACCGGTGGCTGAGCATAGGCGGGCGGTTGCCCATTAATGGAATAGCCACAATGGGGGCAAAAGACGCTCTCCCCCACATTGGCTCCGCAGGATTGACAAAAGCTCATGATTACACCTCCGTTTTGCTAATATTATATCTGCATTACAGATAAATGTCAATATCTTGATAACAGATATTGCATAATACAAACGAGGTGAACAATATGCCGTATAAGCATTTACGAGACATCCGCGAGGACAGAGATATTCGCCAAAAAGACATCGCCGCCGTTCTTAACGTATCGCAAAACACTTACTCCCAGTATGAAACCGGTGTGATCTCCTTAACCGCTGAGGTACTGGTTAAATTAGCCGACTATTACGGCGTCAGCATCGACTATCTGTTGGATCGCACCAATAATCCGTATATACAAAAATGATTGTATCCACAAACCGCGTACCACCATTTCATAACCACCTCATCCGTCACGCTATATCACTAAATGTGGGAGAATGGAGCAAAGCGACATTCTCAAGGAGTGGCAAACGATACTACGAAAAGCACAAACTACGAGCCACTCCGCCCCTCGAGGGGAAGGCTTTTTTGCCCGCACATACAAAAAATGACCGAGTCGTATCGACTCGGTCATTTTGTTTTGTTATTTTACGCTTTTGGCGTGCCAGATGCGGTCGTTATAGTCGCGGATGGAGCGGTCGGAGGCGAAGATGCCGCTGAGGGCGGTGTTGAGCAACGCCTTCTTAGCCCAGGCCTCCTTGTCCAGATACAGGCGAGCGGACTCCGCCTGCGCACGGGCATAATCCTCGTAGTCGGCCAGCACCATATAAGGATCCTTGGTCAACAGGGAGGTGGCAATCTCGCTGTAATTGCGGCCGCCGAAGCCCTCGAACATAAAGTCGATGGCACGGCGAATATCGGCATTGTTCTCATAATGCCAGCGGGGGTTGTAGTGGGGCTTGCGCTGCTCCACCTCGGGGGTGCGCATACCAAACAGGAACATATTCTCCTCACCCACAGACTGGCAGATCTCCACGTTGGCGCCGTCCAGGGTGCCCAAAGTCAGAGCACCGTTCATCATCAGCTTCATGTTACCGGTGCCGGATGCCTCGGTGCCGGCCAGAGAAATCTGCTCGGAGATGTCGGCGGCGGGCATCAACAGCTCAGCCAAGGTGACGCGGTAATCCTCGATATAGACCACCTTCAGCTTGCCGCGGACGGCGGGATCGCTGTCGATGAGCTTGCTCAAATTGCAGATGAACTGGATGATCTCCTTAGCCAAGCGATAGCCGGGGGCCGCCTTGGCGCCGAAGATGTAGGTGCGGGGGGTGAACTCCATATCGGGGTTCTCTTTCAGCTTGAGATAGGTGATGAGGATGTGCAGAGCGTTCAGGTGCTGACGCTTGTACTCGTGCAAACGCTTCACCTGCACGTCGAAGAGAGAATCCACGTTCAGCTCCTCGCCGGTCTGCTTTTTGACGTAAGCGGCGAGACGCTCCTTATTCTTACGCTTGATGTCCATAAACTCCGCCAAGGAAGCGGCGTCGTCGGCATAAGGAGCCAGTTTGGACAGCTCGGAGGCGTCCAGCACAAAGCCCTTGCCGATACGCTGTTCAATAAACTTGGTCAAATCGGGGTTGGACTGGCACAGCCAACGACGGTGAGCGATACCGTTGGTGACGTTGGTGAACTTCTCAGGGTGGATGCTGTACGCCTCGGGAAACACGGTCTCCTTAATGATCTCGCTGTGGAGCTGGGACACGCCGTTGACCGAGTGGCAAGCGGCCACGCAGAGATTGGCCATCTTGATGACGCCGTAGCTGATGATGGCCATACGGCTCACCTTTTCGCGGTCACCCATGGTGGCGGCCATCATCTCGTCGCTGTAACGGCGGTTGATCTCCTGCACGATCTGATAGATACGGGGCAGGCGCTGGGCGAACAGATCCTCCGGCCAGCACTCCAACGCCTCCGCCATAACCGTATGGTTGGTGTAGGCAAAGGTGCGGTGGACGATGTCCCAAGCGGCCTCCCAGCCGTAGCCGCACTCATCCAGCAGGATGCGCATCAGCTCGGGGATGGCGAGGGTGGGATGGGTGTCGTTGATGTGGACAGCCGCCATCTCGGGCAGGTTGTCCATGGTGCCGTATTTCTCCAGATGGCGCTGGACGATGTCCTGCACAGAGGCAGACACCAGGAAATACTGCTGGGACAGGCGCAGGCTCTTGCCCTCGCGGTGGTTGTCGGCGGGGTACAGCACCTGGGTGATGACCTCGGCCATCGCCTTGCGCTCCATGGCGCGCATATACTCGCCCTGATTGAACAGGGTCATATCCATACCGGGGGCGGTGGACTTCCACAGACGCAGGGTGGAGACACCTTTGCCGTCCTTGCCCGCCACCATCAAGTCGTAGGGCTGGGCGATGACCACAGCGGGGTCACGGTGCTCGATGTGATGGAAGCCGTTGTCGTCCCACCACTCGTCGATGTGACCGTCAAACCACACCTCTTTTGCCAGCTCGGGGCGGGGCAACAGCCAGCACTCGCCGCCGGGGAGCCAGAAATCCGGCATCTCGGTCTGCCAGCCGTTCTCTAACTTCTGGCGGAAGATGCCCAGCTCGTACAGCAGGGAATAGCCGATGGCGGGGATGCCGTTGGCAGCCAGACCGTCCAAGAAGCAGGCGGCCAAACGACCGAGGCCACCGTTGCCCAGACCGGCATCCGGCTCCAGCTCAAACAAATGGTCCAGCTTAGCGCCGTAACCCTTGAGAATGGCGGCGGCATCGTCGGTCAGATTCAAATTGTACAAGGTGTTCTTGAGGGAGCGACCCATCAGGAACTCCATACTCATATAATAGACCTGCTTGGCGTTCTGCTTGTGGGCCTTGTGAATGTAATTCACGCGGCTGCGACGCATACGGTCGCGCAGCACCAGCACCAAAGCGTTATACAGGTTTTCGTCGGTGGCGTCCTTGCCGTTCACGGAAAACTGCTGCTCCAGCTTTTCTTCCAGCTCTTTTTTCAGCAGTTGACGCTGATTCAGCTTGGGCGCCGCGGTCTTAGTCTCCGCCGTTTTGGTGGCAGCCTTTTTGGTTGCGGGCTTTTTGGCGGTGGTTTCTTTGCTCATGACGAGATTCCTCCTTGGGACTGTACGAATATAGTATATGGTGACATAGTCCCACTATTCCAGTAGTATACACTATATCAACAAATAATGCAATACTTATTTGAAAATGACGAAAATTTTTGATTTTTACACTTTTTTTGACACTTCATTTGTACAAAACGCACAAAAAACAGAGGAAACAACACACAAAGAAGAGGCTGTCATCGCCTATGTGTCGATCATGGCTCCCGTTTTCGGTGTTTTTGGTCGCATTTTAGTGAATTAAGGTAATGGCATCTCGCAAATTGCGGATGTGGATGGTGTCAGAGCCGCTTCCCCATTCGCCATCCAACGACCACTCCATGGTGGCGTCTGCCGTTATGGTAAATTCCGAGCCGTTGATAAAGGTGATGGCGTCGGAATCGTATCGCCTTTTGGACAAAGCGAGGATGCACTCGCTCAACTCGCCGGCGTTGCGAGGCATTTTAACCAACAACAGCTCCAACAGGCCGTCGTTCATATCCACCATCTGAGGGTCCAAGGTCAGCACCCCGCCCACCGACGTGGCGTTGCTCACCGCACCAAAGATATAATCCCCCTCCACGGTGTTGCCGTCCACCTCAAACTTGACCCGCCACGAGCGGATATGCGACAGCTCCTTGACCCCCTCCAGTACATAGGCTAAATGGCCCAAGGCGTTTTTGACATTCTGAGGCGTGGCGTAGGAGGCGCGGGAGAAGATGCCGAAGGATGCCACATAAGAAAAATAGCGATCCCCAAACACACCCACGTCGTAGGTGTGGGGTTTCCCCTTCAAGATGGCAGAAGTGGCGGCAGAAACGGTCTTTTTGAGACCGATGCTGGCGGCGAAATCGTTGGTGCTTCCGCAGGGTATATACCCCATGGGGGTGGTGTGGCCGCCATCCAGCAGACCGCCCACCACCTCGTTAAAGGTGCCGTCACCGCCCAGACACACCACCAGATCCGCTTCGCCGCCATGGGCATAGGCAATGTCCCGCGCGTTACCGCGGGCGGTGGTCACAAACACGGTGGGAATATAATCAGCGCGGCAAAACGCCTCCACCACATCCGACAGATAGCGTTTTCCCGCTTTCTTGCCGGAGATGGGATTGAGAATCAAAAGCAAACGCTTGCTCATACCCATACACCTCCCTACTATCAATTTCGTTGTCAATCGTATGCAACCATATATACTCAAACGTCACCATCAAAGGCATAAAACCAGACCCCAAGTGCGTGCACACTTGGGGTCGGAGAAAAATCAACCGCGATGCTTCTCCAACAAAGCTTGAATCTTGGAGTGGGAATCGATGAGCTGACTGATGGAAATATTGTGGTTGAGAGCGGCGATATAATACGCCACGTACTTGGAGCAATCCACCTCGTGGAACCACTCGCGCTGCAGGAGCTCGGGGGTGCGGTAGGTCAGATTGGTGCCGAAGACGCCGTCCAGGATACCGTCCTTCACCGCCTTGTCAAACTTGTCCAAGCCGGCGGTAAAGATGGCATAGGTGGCGTAAGCAAAAATGCGGTTGGCCTTACGCTTTTTCAGTTCGTAAGCGATGTCCAGCATAGACTCGCCGGAGGCGATGATGTCGTCGGCAATGAAGATATCCTTGCCCTCCACGGAGGTGCCCAAATACTCGTGTGCCACAATGGGGTTGCGGCCGTTGACCACACGGGAATAGTCACGGCGCTTGTAGAACATACCCATCTCGACGCCCATATTCACCGCATAGTACATATTGCGGTTGAGGGCGCCCTCATCCGGGCTGACCACCATCAGGTGGTCACGGTCAGCCTGCAAGTCAGGGATGTGCTTAAACATCGCTTTCATCACCTGATAGGAAGGCATCATATTATCAAAACCCATCATGGGGACGGCGTTGCACACACGGGGATCGTGGGCGTCAAAGGTGACGATGTTGTCCACGCCCATAGCCTGCAACTCCTGCAAGGCAACGGCGCAGTCCAAACTCTCACGATAGCTGCGGCGATGCTGACGGCCGCCGTAGAGGTTAGGCATGATCACGTTGATGCGGTGCGCCTTGCCGCTGGTGGCCTGGATGATGCGGCGCAGGTCTTGGTAATGGTCGTCGGGAGACATGGCGTTTTCGAAGCCGTACATATTATACTTGCAACTGTAGTTGCCCACATCCACCAGAATGTACAGATCCGTACCGCGAATAGAGGATTTGATCAAGCCTTTACCGTCGCCGGAGGAAAAACGAGGACAATCCACCTCAATGGAGAGATTTTCCTCCTCTTTGCCGCACTTGTGCGCCCAGCGCAGCAAGTGCTGCTCGATCTTGGCACCCAATTCCTGTGCACCGTTCATCGAGATGATCCGCAGAGGCGCCACGTTGGCCTCCAAGTTAAAGACGTTTTCACTGGTGATCTTTTCCATTTTCGTTGTCCCCTCTCCCGCGCATTTCTGCCTTTTTGTTAATTATATCACAACTTGTTCGCTATTTCTACCTCATAACATAAATTTTTGCGCTTTTTTGCGCCAAAAATTTTGCCATTTTTCTGCCTGTTTACTGGAAATTTGCACAAGTGTTTGGCAAATGTGGATTTTTCCTTGCTCCACAAAGAAAAATGTGATAAGATAACGAGGATACAAAGGAGGTGGGAAGATGGAGCTGCACGAAATCCGGCAAGAGACACCGGAACGGGTGCTGTTGGTGTCGGTGGACACCGGCGAATTCGACGCAGAGGTGTCACTGGCCGAGCTGGCCGAACTGGTGAGCACCGCCGGCGGCGAGGTGGTGGACGTCGCCACCCAAAAGAAGGAATCCCCTGACAAGGCCACCTGCCTCGGCAGCGGCAGAGCGGAGGAGATCGCTCGGCAATGCGAGGCGGAGGACATCGATCTGGTGGTGATGGATCGGGAGCTCTCCCCCACCCAGCTGCGCAACTTGGAGGAGATCTTCCCCTGCCGTCTCATCGATCGCACCATGCTGATACTGGATATTTTTGCCGGACGCGCCCGCTCGGCAGAGGGCAGATTGCAGGTAGAGCTGGCACAGCTCCAATACATGCTCCCTCGCCTCACCGGTCAGGGTGCCGCCCTCTCCCGCCAGGGCGGCGGTATCGGCACCCGCGGACCCGGCGAGACCAAGTTGGAGAGCGACAAGCGGCATATCCGCCGCCGCCTTTCCGCCATTCGTGAACAACTGGAAAAGGTAGAGAGCCAGCGCAAGCTGCGGCGGGAACGCCGCCGCAAGGACGGCATCCCCACCGTGGCGTTGGTGGGCTACACCAACGCGGGCAAATCCACCCTGCTGAACCACCTCACCGACGCCGGTGTGCTGGCGGAGGACAAGCTGTTCGCCACCCTCGACCCCACCGCCCGCGCCCTGCGACTGCCGGACGGCAGAGAGGTGATGCTGGTGGACACCGTCGGTTTTGTGCGGCGACTGCCCCACCAGCTGGTGCGGGCCTTCCACTCCACCTTAGAGGAAGCAGTGGAGGCGGACGTGATCCTCAACATCTGCGACGCTTCCAGCCCCCATGCCGCCGAGCATCTGCAAGTCACAGGTGACCTGTTGTCAGAGCTGGGGTGCGGCGAAACCCCGGTTTTGCGGGTAATGAACAAATGCGACCTCGCCCCCGAGATCGGAGATAACCCCAACCACATCCGCATCAGCGCCCTTTCCGGTGACGGCGTGGACAAACTGTTGGAAGCCGTGGCAGAAGCCCTGCCCCCCGATCGGAAAAAGGTGAAGCTGCTGCTGCCCTTCTCCAAGGGGGCGCTGGCGGAGCAATGCCGCCGCGACGGACAAGTGGAGTATGAGGAGTATGTGCCCGAAGGCTTGGCTATGACCGTGATCCTCGGTGCACGCCTGCTGGCGGAAACGGAAGAATATGTGGTAGAAGAGTAAAAAAAGAGCCTGTGGCGGTTGCCACAGGCTCTTTTGAATTATTTCTTCTCGTCTTTGCAGGATTTGATGTAATAGGTGCCCTTGTCCCTGTTGCGGGTCAGGGTGTAAGTCTGGAAGTGGGTAGCCTGATCGGCGGTAGGCTCCAACGGCTCACCGTGCTCGTCATACTTAATGTCGGCCTTCGGCACAAAGCCCACCCGCACCTCATAGCGATCCTTGCGGGTCACAATCTTATCGATCACCATCTCATAACCGGTATCCAACTCGCCGATGGGAATCAGATAGCATTTTTCCGCCTTGATGTATTCAATACCACTGCCCTCCACCGAACGATGGGTCAGCTTCGCCTTAGAGCCGAACAGTTCACGATAAGCATTCTCCACCACAGCTTCGGGAACGAAATAGCAGTTGAGGCTCTGCTCGATGTCGTATTGAGGAGAGTCGTCCCCTTCATGCTTAATGCGATTTTGCTCCGCCAACGCCACCTTGTAGGCGGCGGCGCTCAGGAAGGCATCCTGCTCCTTCTTAGCGGCGTCACTGAAAGGCTCGGGGGAATACACCAGCAGCGGCTCCAAATAATAGCTAAGCTCCTGCTTTAATGCGGTGGTGTCGTTTTTCTTTTGAATATAGCCCACCACGCTCATAATGATGGCCACCACGCCCACGATGCTGAGAAAGGACACCAAAAAGCCCACCGGGGCGGCAAAGGCGTATTTGCCACGGCGCTTGCCGTTCTTATCATAGCGGGGGCGGCGCTTGGACGGGGTGCGTTCCGCTTTGATCTCGTTGTTCTCCTGCCGTTCACTCATACGAACAACCTCCTATGAATAGTCAATTCATTATAACACAGGTTTTTCGGTTTAACAAGAGGGAATTGTGAAGAGTGTGGATATGGATAGTAGGGGCGATTCACGAATCGCCCGTGAATGCGGCGGGAGCAAGCCCCCGCCCTACGGATTCTATCCAACGTCGGTTGGTGGTAGTAGGGGCGAACTGCGTTCGCCCGCGGGCGGTCGGGACGCCCACCCCTACAAATTCTATCCAACATCGGTTAGTGGTCGTAGGGGCGGATATCATCCGCCCGCAAAAAAGCCGCTATCCAAACGGATAGCGGCTTTATCCTTTCTGCCGAATTATTTCCTTGCTAAAACACGTTGAAATGTATCGTCCGACTCAAGAATCAGTTGTCCATCAACCACATAATATTTCTTTTCCATCGTGTACGTTTCCCCCTCAAAAGAAGTTGTCAGATGCAGTTTGTCCCCTTCAACAGTCCATGTTCCGAAATACTCGCCGTATTCATCCCTCAATACAAACGTACCGTCTTCGTTAAATTGATTCAATGCTTCTTCTCCATTTTCTTTTATCTCATATTTTTCCTCGTCCTCATTCCAGTCACAATCCACTTCCAGCCATTTTCCTACCACAAAATTGGCATCCATAGCCGCACCGACATCACGTGTGAACATTCTCGACTCCATATTTTGATAATCGTCCCTATAGTAATATCCCACGTCCAACACATCGCCAACCATTTCGAACAAATATTTTTCGTTTTTTCCATCCTCGTAAGTAAATACGACATTTAAATGTACATCTGCGTAGTCGAAACCATCTTTCTGCGTTTCGTCCGGTTTCCAAGAAAACGGGCGTGTACCATAAGACCAATGGCCGGTGCCATCCGCATTTAACGTAAGGTTTAGCGGCTGCTCCACCCACGTACCGATAAAGGGAGAAGTGCCGTCGGTATCGCCGTTTTGGGCAGTAGTGGTGGTAGTGTCTTTTGCGGCAGAAGAGGACTTGTCACCGCCGTCCCCTGCAGAGCCGCAAGCGGTGAATGTGACACACAGTACGATAGACATCAACAGCGCCGGTAATTTGTTTCGGTTTTTCATTTTTCTTTCCTCCTAAAAATAAAAAGTGCGACCACCGAAGCAGTCGCACAAAAAACGCAAACTCCGATAGTCGCCAAACCAATTCAATATAAGGGCAATACGCACACTCACACCGAAGGAATTTGCATTTTTATCAAATCCACTACGAGTAAGTATGCGCAGAAAAGGATATAGCAACCCCGTAAAAACAAAATTGCCCCTTTTTGACTATTAAATTGGTTTGGCATAATCAGTGTAGCACAGTTGGCAGAGATTTGCAAGATTTTTTTGAAGAGTGAGCATCTCGGGGGGGATTCGGTCGTTCGAGGACGCCGCCCCTACCAAACGGCGGGAGCAAGCCCCCGCCCTACGGAATTACAATGACAGTACAGGCAACAAAAAAGCCGCTACCCGTTCGGATAGCGGCTGAATTGTGGGAATGTGGCGCTATGGCGCCATATTCGAGTGGGCGCCACCGCATTAGCGGTCCAGACGTCCTACGAGCGCCCACGCGGATAGCGGCTTTTGATTGGTTTAGCGATTAGCGATGGTCGCGGCGGGGACCACGGCCGCCGTCGCGGCGACCGCCCTCACGGCGGGGAGCGGCGGGGGTGGCGTAATCCTCGGGGTTCAGACCCTCCATCTTGATGATGGCGTCCTTGCGGGACAGGTTGATGCGACCCTGCTCGTCGATCTCGGTGACCATAACGGCGATGGTGTCGCCCACAGCGACCACATCCTCCACACGCTCAACGCGGCCCAGATCCAGGCGGGACACGTGGACCAGACCCTCCTTACCGGGGGCGATCTCCACGAAAGCACCGAAGGTCATCAGGCGGGTAACCTTACCCTTATAAATAGCACCGATCTCGGGATCCTTAGCGATGGTCTCGATGATCTGCAGAGCGCGGTTGGCGTCCGCCAGGTCGGTGGACAGGATGGTTACGGTACCGTCCTCCTCCACGTTGACCACGCAGTTGCAGTCGGCCTGAATCTGCTGGATGACCTTGCCGCCCTTACCGATCACGCCGCCGATCTTGTCGGTGTCGATCTTGGTGGACAGCATCTTGGGAGCGTACTTGGACAGCTCGGGGCGCACCTCGGGGATGGCCTTGAGCATAACCTCGTCCAGAATGTGGCAACGAGCGGTGTAGGTCTTGTCCAGAGCCTCGCGGATGATGGCGGGGGTCAGGCCGTGCACCTTCAGGTCCATCTGGATGGCGGTGATACCCTTCTTGGTACCGCCCACCTTGAAGTCCATATCGCCGAAGAAGTCCTCCAGACCCTGGATATCCACCATGGTCATGAAGCGATCGCCCTCGGTGATCAGACCGCAGGAAATACCGGCAACGGGAGCCTTAATCGGCACGCCGGCGGCCATCAGGGCCAGAGTAGAGCCGCAGATGGAAGCCTGGGAGGTGGAGCCGTTGGAGGACAGCACCTCGGAAACCAGACGGATGGTGTAGGGGAACTCCTCCAAAGAAGGCAGAACAGGCACCAGAGCACGCTCGGCCAGAGCGCCGTGACCGATCTCACGACGACCGGGGCCACGGGAGGGCTTGGTCTCGCCTACGGAGTAGGAGGGGAAGTTGTAGTGGTGCATATAGCGCTTCTCACGCTCGTCGTCCAGGCCGTCCAGCAGCTGGGCGTCCTTAGCGCCGCCCAGGGTGCAGGTGGTCAGCACCTGGGTCTGGCCACGGGTGAACATACCGCTACCGTGGGTGCGGGGCAACAGGTCAACCTGCGCATCCAGAGGACGCATATCGTTGATGCCACGGCCGTCCACACGCTTGCCCTCGTCCAGCAGCCAGCGACGAACGACGAACTTCTGCAGCTTGTACATACACTCGTCGATCTTCTCAATCTGCTCGGGATAGACCTCGTCAAACTTGGCGTGGACAGCATCATAAACGGGCAGCAGGCGCTCGTCGCGGACACGCTTGTCGTCGGTGTCCAGAGCGGCCTTAACATCGTCAATGGCGAACGCCTTGATAGCCTCGAACATAGCGGGATCGGGATCGTTGGACACGAAGTCGAACTTGGGCTTGCCGATCTCGGCAACAATGCTGTTGATGAAGGACACGACCTCCTGGTTGGCGGCGTGACCGGCCATAATGGCATCGAACATGGTGTCGTTGTCGATCTCGTTGGCACCGGCCTCGATCATAGCCACCAGATCGGCGGTGGAGGCGACGGTGACGTGCATCTCGGAGCGCTTCTCCTCCTCGGCGGTGGGGTTGATGACGAACTTGCCGTCCACCAGACCCACGACAACGCCGGAGATGGGGCCATCCCAGGGGATGTCGGAGATAGCGATAGCGGTAGAGGCACCGATCATAGCGGTGGTCTCAGGCTGGCAATCGGGGTCCACGCTCATCACGGTGCAGACCAGGGTCACATCGTTGCGCATATCCTTGGGGAACAAGGGGCGGATGGGACGGTCGATCACACGAGAGGTCAGGATGGCCTTCTCGCTGGGGCGGGACTCACGGCGCTGGAAAGAGCCGGGAATCTTACCCACGGAGTACATCTTCTCCTCATAGTCCACGGACATGGGGAAGAAATCCACGCCCTCACGGGGCTTGGCGGAAGCGGTGACGGTGCACAGCACCACGGTCTCGCCATAGCGCACCAAGCAGGAACCGCTGGCCAACTGAGCCATCTTGCCGGTCTCGATGACCAGAGGACGACCCGCCAGGGTGGTCTCAAACTTACGGAAAGTCTCGAACATAAGAATTACCTCCTAAAAATTTTATATTCCAAACGGAGAGGTAATCGGTTTTTAGCAAGGAAATCAACCTCGAAACGTCACTCTTCGAGGCTCATTTCGCTGCTAAAAGGACCGTTCTCTCCGTTATGGGCGGTGAAAAAAGGGATTTCATTTCGCAACACGAGGCAGGCGGAACCAGTCCGCCTGCCTCAAGTTTGCAAAATTATTTACGCAGACCCAGCTTCTCAACGATCGCACGATAGCGGTTGATATCCTTCTTGGTCAGGTAGTTCAGCAGGTTGCGGCGATGGCCAACCATCTTCAGCAGACCGCGGCGGCTGTGGTGATCCTTCGGATGAGCCTTCAGGTGCTCGGTCAGATCGTTGATGCGCTTGGTCAGCACAGCAATCTGCACCTCGGGGGAACCGGTATCGCCCTCGTGGGTAGCATACTGCTGCATAATGGCGGTTTTCTCTTCGGGTAACATCATGGTAATACACCTCTTCTAAAATATTTTCGTGCATCTCAGCGTCGGGAAAGGGTGTCTCCCCAATGGGGCGTCCTCCACGATCCGAGAAACCGAATCGCCCTTCACAGGCAGAATATACTATAACACAGCGATTGTAAATTGTAAAGAGAAAATTTTGCGGATACTATTTTTTCTATATATATGACAAAAACCGCCCCCAAGAAACGGGGGCGGTTGTGGACAGTTACATATATTCTATACACGATGCGGAGTCTGTGTCGCCATAGATAACGCTCTGCTCTCCATCCACCTCTACGATGTAGTAGGGACGAACGTACAGCTTTCTATTCAATGCAGTGTCGGGGATATTGATGATTCGGGTAGCAAACGCACAAGAATCTGCGGTTACATCTTGCAAATACACTGTGGGAACGTCCAAAACCGTTTGGCCATTGACGACGTCCAACGTCAAGCCATCCACGCCAACGGAGGCATCGTTGGTCACCACGGCACCCAGGCCAACCAGTTTAACAGCCGCTCCAAAATAGTTTACCGTGGCGTTGGTCAAACTCACTCGGTTGCCGCCCACCACTTTGATTCCCGTTGCCTGCAACTCAAAACGGAAGGCCAAGCCGTTACCATGATCGGTATCCATCACGCTGTGGCGTACCGTTTCGGAGTATAGCGCAGCGGGGCTACACCAGACAGCATTCAAAAGAGCGTCGTTATTCTCCCCGATAGCAATTGCATTCCAATCTGCTTTGCTACCGAAGTAGTTGACATTGGTCAATGCGTCGCACATATAAAATGCGTTGGCACCGATGACCGTGATACTGTCCGGAATGGTGATGGTGGTCAGGTCATCACACATCATAAACGCCCAAGGCTCGATGGCAACAACCGGATAGTCCTCAACAACAGCCGGAATCATTACGTCGGTGCAAGACTTGTCCAGCCACTCTGTAATGGTTACTTTTCCATCCACAACACGATAGCGGAATATATCAGTGGTGCCGTAGGTGCCGGTTACGTTACCGGTAGAAACCGTGTTAGCACCGATGACCTTGATGCCCTTGCCGCCTACCGACACATTGTTGGTGATGGTGTTTGCGTCAGCAGAATTGGTTTCGAAAACGGCGTTTCGGCTGCTGTTATTCAACATAACAAACGCGCAATTGGTAACGGTGCAATCGGTTAAACCGGACAACGTAATGGCGTGGGTGCCTAAATTCGCCTCGGTGTATAATACCAAGCCGTCGATGGTACTTCCTTTTTTCGCTTGAATGATACGATTTACTTTACAATTTTTAATCAAATCTGCTTTCGCAATGCTGACATAACCAGATGTTTCTACCTGTTCAATGAGAGTGTTAACGACTCTTTGCACACCGTAAGTACATCTTTTACTCTGGCAATTCAAAATGACGGTATTGGACACCTCAGAGCAGCTCGTGGTTGCGCCACTGGGAATGTACTGCAGAATAGCATAATCCACACCACAGGATAAGCCTACGCCATCAATCAGCATGTGATCTACCTTTGTATTACTGCCGGCGTTGTAGATGGCGCGATACTGAGAGCTGCGAATAATCGAATGGCGAATGGCTGTGTCATCAGAACTGGGAGAATCAATTTTGATACCGCAGTTAGTGGTGTTTTCAATGACACAGTTCTCAATCAATGTTTGATCTTTGTTGCTACCCTCCAAGTATACGCCATAATTGCCA
Organism: Clostridia bacterium; assembly: GCA_017415515.1. Classification (GTDB taxonomy): domain Bacteria; phylum Bacillota; class Clostridia; order Oscillospirales; family Acutalibacteraceae; genus UBA5905. Next base: position 72,915 of record JAFQGI010000038.1, read on the forward strand.
CCGGTCATAGTATTGTTCAACATCTGAACATTTGTGGTCTGTCCCGACCCCATTAAGCGGATGCTACCGTAACTGCAATCGGTAATGATGTTATTCTGCACCAATACATTTGCAATCGTACCGGCAGGAGCTCCAATATTAAGACCATAGCCATGAATGCCCTGAATCACATTGTCTTCAATGATGATGTCTTCTATGTGTTCTTCCAAAGCCTCGACAGCAATCGCCCAATTAACCTTATTCGACGCACCAATACTGCCCAAACTGGTGTTGCGAGCAATCAGAACGTTGTTCGAACCATCACCCACCGAAATACCACCACCCGCCGAACCGGCACCGGGGCTGTTAATCACCAGATTATCCACCATCTCGGAATCGATACAATGAGACATATCAATCGCCTCATCGCCTACGCTGTCCACCTTGCAATTTCGAATTGTTGCACGAACACAGTGCTGAATATTGAAGCCGTGGGTCTCCTCTTTGCCTGGATCACCCTTATCGGGATGCCAAGCATGGCTCACAGGATCGGTATCATACACACCCAGATCTTCAATGACAATATCGTGCAAATAGTCTTCTACCGATGACGGGTCTTGCTCCAACTGCAAGCGGAGCGCCACCCAAGAGCCGCCATTATCCCACTCGTTTAAATAGACAATGGTGGATTTGTCGGCGCCGGCTCCTTTCACAGTCAAGTTGCCGGAGCCATAGGGCATTTTAACATACATGCCACCGCGCAACAGACCGTACTCACCCTCGGGAAAATATACCGTAACCGGTATACTTTTGCTTGCATAATGAGTAATGGCATAATCAAAGGCAGACATCATCGCTGCGTAATCATTGGTTTTTCCATCACCCTTGGCTCCGAAATCTTTTACATTGACAATAACCATATCCTGCTCTGAAGCAACCACCACACCAAACGGTAACATCGTTAACAATAGCAAAGCAGAAAATACTACACACAAAAAATTTTTCAAAGCTCGCAACACCTTTCGCAAAACATTAACCGATATTGGTTAATATGAATATACACCATATTCGGTTATTATGTCAAGTGAAAGAAGGTTTGCCGTATGATGTCCTATGACAATTTGTGGAACGTAATGAAAGAAAAAGGTGTCACGCAGTATGCGTTGATTAAAAAGTATCACATCAGTCCGGCGCAGATCACACGACTCAAACGCAACGAAAGCGTCAGCACCCACACCATCGAAATGTTTTGCAAGATCCTGCAATGCGAAGTCGCCGATATTATGCGCTATGTGCCGGATGAGGAAAACGAAGAAGAAAAGAACAACCGCCCCTGACGAGCAGGGGCGGTTGTGTGTTTTTATGGAGAATGCGCCCAAACGAAAAACGCAGACGGCTTTCACCGTCTGCGTTTGGGGTGTCTTCTTTATCTGCCGTTACCCTCTTTGATAACGTACACGTTCAGATTGCGGCGACCGAAGGTGTTCATCTCCTCCACCGAGTCCATATACAGATCCACCACCGTTTCGCTGTTGTGGATGAATCCGCCGGTGTCACCGGCGATGGCATAGCCATAGACAAATTTGCCGTCCTTGGACACGATCCACAGCACGCTGCCATAGGGGATCTCGCGGGGATCCACAGCCACCACGCCCACACCGGGCTTGCGGCCCGTAGAGGTGGCGGTGTCGCCGTGATAGGCGGTGCAGCTGCCATAGATCACACGGGAGTAATCGATGGGCTGATTCTTTTCATCCAAGCGGATGTCCACGCCGGAGGGCGTCTTGGAGATGGGGGTGCCGTACTGGGAACCCTTCAAAATGACCTTATCCACCGCCTTTTTGGTGGTCTCCTCCCCCACCTTTTCTTCCTTCACCAACTCGCCGTTGACGTAGCTCTTGCGATAGGTCAGCACCTTTTCACCGTTGCGGCCGGCGCGGTCCACCTTGGTGGCACCCGGCTTCAACACGCAGGAATAATGATAGGTGGTCTTATAGGCGATGGTCTCGGTGACGGTGTATTCCTCATAGGCGACACGGTCCACCTGCACCAACATGCCGTCGGTAACGACGGAATCTTTCTCTTGATTCACTTGATCCAGCTCGCCCACAGTGACGCCGGCCTGCTCAATGGCATCCGACACGGTGACGCCGTCCTCGGTCAAATACACCAGGGTGGACTGGCCGTCGGCAAGCACCTCAACCGAAACGCCGGTGTCGGCCTCCGTTTCCTCGGTGGTGGTGTTCACCCAGAGGATGTCGTTGCCCTCAAAGGTCAGATACGGGGCATCGGACAGGGTGACCATCACGCGGGTGACGTCGCCCTCCTGTACCGTGTAGACACGGGTGTGGGAGGAAACGCCCATCAACAGAGACAGCGTCACGGAGCACATCAGCACAGCGGCAAACACGCGGCCGGCAATCGTGCGGCGAATGGTATTCCAAACGCCGGCGATCGTCTTCTTCATTCGTTCCATCTTCTCTTCCTTTCTGCGGTGGCGGCTCAATCGGTCGTATATAGTGTGGTGCAACATCCGAAAACTTATGCACCGTATGCGTTGCCATCGGCAACGCGGCACGCCACAGGGGTGAGGGGGGGATAAACCATCATCCTCACCCATTCGTAAATTGGGTCAAATCCGGTACTTCGCCCATTATACCCAAACAAGTTGGTGCTGTCAACCAAACCAAAGGGGGCTGTTTTTGTGCAGGATGCACAAAGAAATAGGACTTTTCTCGTGGAGTCAACCTGTCCACCCCCTGCCGCGTGTTCGCAAGACCAAACACAGAGATCGGCAATAAAAATCCGCAGTTTTTGGAGAATTTGCAAAGAAAAAAGCGCTTACAAGGGCGAAAACAGAGATTTTTGCGACAATAAATGCCATTTTATGACATAAATGGTAACAAATTCGAGGATTTTCGGAAAATGCGAAAATTTTGTGCAACCAGCCGAAATCCGCCCATCGATTTGAGCCAAAACACCCCTTTCGGACGGGTTTTGCCCATTGAAAACGAGGCTTTTCGGAGTTTTTCTTGTATGTTTTTGCTTTTTGAAGTATAAAAATGCACAAATTGCAAAAATACCATTTCGAAAAGAAAGAAAAGACCGAAAACACCGCCGGTGTTTTCGGTCTTGGAAAGCGGGAAATGCCCACCAACCGCTTTTGCAAAGCGGCGGCGTAAAGCATAGCACCATTGCTATACAATGAGGATATATTAGACTTCCTCCTCCGCCTCGGCGGCCAGCTCGGCGGCGGGACGCAGACGGCGATCCTCGTCAAAGGCCATCAAGGTGGCATCGGAACGGGTGTATTTGAGGATGTCCCGCATACGGTATTTGTCCTGTTCGGTCATAAACGTGTAGGCGGCGCCCTGCCGCTTGGCACGGCCGGTACGACCGATGCGGTGGAGGTAATACTCATTCTCGTCGGGGATGTCGTAGTTGAACACCGCCTCCACGTCCTCCACATCGATGCCGCGAGCCGCCACATCGGTGCAGATGAGCATTTCCAACTTATTCTCGCGGAACTTCTGCATCACCTTGTTGCGCAGGGACTGGGGCATATCGCCATGAAGACAATCCACCGATCCATGGCGGCGCTGCAAACGCTCGGTGAGCTGCTTGACCGACACCTTCATATTGGCGAACACCATGACGCGGTGATAGTCTTCCTGTCGGATGATGTCCAGCATATCCTCCATACGCTGAGAGCCGGAGGAATGGATGAGATATTGGTCGATCTTGGGGCGGGAGTCGCCCTGGGATGCCACCTGGATCTCCACCGCGTCGTGCTGATATTCCCACGCCACGTCCATCACCTCGCGGGAGATGGTGGCGGAGAACATCACCACCTGCGTATCACCGGGGGTGGCGTTGAGAATGCGGCGCACGTCCTTGATAAAGCCCATTTTCAGCATCTCGTCCGCCTCGTCCAGCACGGCGGTATAGAGGTTGCCCAGCCACACGTTGCCGCGGGACATGTGATCCAGCAGGCGGCCGGGGGTGGCGACAACGATGTGGGGGTTCTTCTTCAGCGCCTCCACCTGCTTGTTCATGTTGGCACCGCCATAGATAGAGGCGATGCGGATGGCGGGGTTGAAGCGCACCAGGGCACGCAGGTCGGCGGCGATCTGCTCGCACAGCTCACGGGTGGGACACAGCACCAACGCCTGCAGATCCTTCATATCCGGGTTGAGACACTCAATCAGCGGAATGCCAAAAGCGCAGGTCTTGCCGGTGCCGGTGGGCGCCTTGGCGATGACGTCGCGGCCGTCCATCACCAGCGGGATGGTTTCTCTCTGTATAGGGGTCGGCTCGGCAAAGCCCATGGCCTCTACGGCACGGAGGGTGACCTCGCTCAGCCCCAAATCCGCAAAGCGGAGGGTTTCGTTCGACATAAATTGGGATTCCTTTCGTGTTTGGTACATTATCTAATGTATTATAACAGTAATGACAGGGAATTGCAAGAGGGGAAGCCGAGGTTTTCCGCATGGGTGATGGATTGGCTCTTGACAAGCCATAAAATAATGGTATAATATATGGGTTGAATTATAAGGGGCGGTATGCCCGCTCCCCAAAAACTCCGAAAGGTGAGTGACCGATATGAAAGAAGTCATTATGACCAGTGAGGGCTTTAAAAAGCTCCAAGAGGAACTGGAATACCTCAAAACCACCGGCCGTGACGAGGCCGCCGAGAAGATCCGCGTGGCCCGCGGCTTCGGTGACCTGTCCGAAAACAGCGAATACGACGAGGCCAAGAACGACCAGGCTGCCCTGGAAGCACGCATCGCCGAATTGGAGGCCCAGCTCAAGCACGTCCGCATCCTGGACGAGAGCGAGATGAGCAGCGAGCACGTGCACGTGGGCTCCAAGGTGGTCATCAAGGATAAGAAGGGTAAGAAATTCACCTACACCATCTCCGGCGCCACCGAGGCTGACCCCTTCAACGGCAAGATCTCTGACGAGTCCCCCGTGGGCAAGGCCGTGATGGGCCTCAAGGTGGGCGAAAAGGGCGAGGCCATCCTCCCCAACGGCACCACCGTCGTCTACACCGTGGTGGAAATCAGCAAGTAAATACATGTAATGAAAAATGAGCAATGAGAAATGAGAAATGGTGGTGTCGGCTACGCCGACGGATTCAAAGTCGTGCCGCATAGCGGCACTCCTTCATTACTCACTACTCATTACTCATTATTCATTTTCCAAGCGTTTTCTTTGAAAGGATGTGCCCCTTTATGAGCAATCAGAACAACACCCCTGATACCGCCCCCATGACGGAACAGCAGGTTAACGAGCTGGTGCAGGTTCGTCTGGACAAGCTGGCCGCTCTCTGCGAGGCGGGCCAGAACCCCTATGAGATCACCAAGTATGATGTAACCGCTTACAATGCCGAAATTCGGGAGAATTTCGAGGCTGTGGAAGCGGCATATATTGCCGAGCACGGCGCCCCCGAGGAGGGAGTGGGCTTTGAGCCCGCCACCCCCATCGAGGTGTCGGTGGCCGGTCGTATGATGAGCCGCCGCATCATGGGCAAGGCCAGTTTTATCGATCTGCACGACGCCACCGGCCGCATGCAGGTGTACGTCAGCCGCAACGACGTGGGCGAGGAAGTCTACGCCGGATTTAAGAAGTGGGATATCGGCGACATCATCGGTCTCACTGGCTGGGTATTCCGCACCAAGATGGGCGAGATCTCCATCCACGCCACCGGCATCAAGTTGCTGAGCAAGTCGCTGCGTCCTCTGCCCGAGAAATACCACGGCCTGAAGGACACCGACACCCGCTTCCGTCAGCGCTACGTGGACCTGATCGTCAATCCCGAGGTGAAGCGCAACTTCATCATCCGCAGCCAGTTCATCAAGTATATGCGTAAATATCTGGATGACCGCCGCTACATCGAGGTGGAGACCCCTGTGCTCAACACCATCGCCGGCGGTGCCGCTGCCCGCCCCTTCATCACCCATCACAATACGTTGGATCTGGATATGTATATGCGCATCGCTACCGAGCTGCCGCTGAAGCGTCTAATCGTGGGCGGCATGGACCGCGTGTACGAGATCGGCCGCATTTTCCGCAACGAGGGTATGGACCCCAAGCACAACCCCGAATTCACCACCGTGGAGCTGTATGAGGCCTATGCGGATTTCCACGATATGATGGACATCGCCGAGGGCATCCTCTCCGGCGCTGCCAAGGAGATCCTGGGCACCTATGAGGTGGAGTGGCTGGGCGAGAAGATCGACCTGACCCCTGGTTGGCGCCGCCTGACCATGGTGGAGGCCGTCAAGGAGTACGTGGGCATCGACTTTGGTGCCATCACCGACGATGCCGAGGCGGTAGCCGCCGCCAAGGTCATCGGCGTGGAGCTGTCCGACGCTGCCGAACCCACCTGGGGTAATGCGCTGTACGCCTGCTTTGACCAGCGGGTGGAGGAGAAGCTGATCCAGCCCACCTTCATCACCATGTACCCTGTGGAGGTCAGCCCCCTGACCAAGAAGTCCCCTGTGGACCCCCGCGTCACCGAGCGCTTCGAGCTGTTCGTGTGCCACAGCGAGCTGGCCAACGCCTATTCCGAGCTGAACGATCCCATCGATCAGCGTGAGCGCTTCATCAAGCAGGCGGAGCAGCGCGAGCGCGGCGACGACGAGACCGAGATGCTGGACGAGGATGTCCTCACCGCTCTGGAGTACGGCATGCCCCCCCCCGGCGGCATGGGCATCGGCATCGACCGCACCGTCATGATGCTGACCAACAACGACACCATCCGCGAGGTCATCCTGTTCCC
>JAFQGI010000039.1 GCA_017415515.1 Clostridia bacterium
CCCCCAGTCACGGCTTTGCCGTGACAGCCCCCCTGACAAGGGGGGCCGAGAGCAAGAGTGCCTTTTTACACCATTTTCTCTTGCTTCACTTTCTTGTCAATCACGTGGCGGGAGGCAAGCTCGCGGTGAATATCCTCCAGCGAAATACCCATCTCCACCATCAGCACCATCACGTGATAGCACAGGTCGGCGATCTCATACACCGTCTCCGCCTTGTCGTCACTCTTGGCGCCGATGATGACCTCGGTGCATTCCTCACCCACCTTTTTCAGGATCTTATCCAGACCCTTTTCGAACAGATAGGTGGTGTAGCTGCCCTCCTTGGGGTTGGTTTTACGCCCCTCAAGCATCTCCATCAGGCTATCCAAGGAGAATGCGTGGCGCTCCTCGCTCTCCCACACAGGCTGATGGAAGCAGGTCTCCGCGCCGGTGTGGCAGGCAGGGCCGTCCTTCTCCACCAGCACGGTGAGGGCGTCGCCGTCGCAGTCGGCGGTGATGGAGACGATGTGCTGGTAGTTGCCGCTGGTTTCGCCCTTGAGCCACAATTCCTGACGGGAGCGGCTCCAGAAGCAGGTCAGCCCCTTTTCCATAGAGATCTGCAGACTTTCTTTGTTCATATAGGCCACGGTCAGCACCTCTTTGGTGACCGCGTCCACCACCACGGTGGGGATGAGACCTTTTTCGTCAAATTTTAAGGTGTTGATATCCAACATAGCATTCAATCTCCTTTACAATCTCGTGGGGATGCCTGCGGCGGCCATCTGCCGCTTCAGGTCGCGGATGGAAACCTCGCCGAAGTGGAAGATGGAGGCGGCAAGGCCGGCATCCACACCGGGGAGGGTATTAAACAGCGTCAGGAAATGGTCGATGTTGCCGGCACCACCGCTGGCGATGACCGGGACGCTCACCACGTCGCACACCGCTTTCAAGAGCGGCATATCAAAGCCGTTTTTCACGCCATCGGTGTCGATGGAGTTGACCACGATCTCGCCGGCGCCGTTTTCCGCACAGCGGCGGATCCACTCGATGGCCTCCATACCGGTGTTCTCACGTCCACCCTTGGCAAACACACGCCACACGCCGTCCACCATCTTCACGTCCACCGACAGCACCACGCATTGGGCGCCGTAGCGCTGGGCGGCTTCGCGAACCAGGTCGGGATTGCGGATGGCACCGGAGTTGACGCTGACCTTGTCGGCACCGCAGCCCAGCACCCGCTCAAAGTCGGCTACGGTGTTGATGCCGCCGCCCACCGTCAGAGGGATAAACACGTTTTGCGCCGTCTGCCGCAGAATGTCGGTGAAGAGCTGTCGTCCCTCAGCGGAGGCGGTGATGTCGTAAAACACCAGCTCGTCCGCGCCGTTGTCGCTGTAAAACTTCGCCAATTCCACAGGGGAGTTGACGTCGCACAGCCCCTCAAAATTCACACCCTTGACCACACGTCCGTCACGGACGTCCAGACAGGGGATAATTCTCTTTGTTATCATACTTGCACTTCCTCACAAGCCGTTTTGAGATCAATGGCGCCGATGTAATAGGCCTTGCCGATGATGGCGCCGTATAGGTTGGCATCCGCCAGCCGCTTGACGTCCTCCATGGAGGACACACCGCCCGACGCCACAACTTGCAGGGCGGGGAATGCCGCCTGCAACCGGCGGTATAGGTCGTGGTTGGTGCCCTGCATGGCACCGTCCTTGGAGATGTCGGTGACGATGAGGGTTTTCACCCCGATGTCCTGCATCTGTGCGCAGAACGTGTGGGCGTCCAGGGTGGATTTTTCCGTCCATCCCTTCACCGCTACGTAGCCGTCTTTCAGATCTACACCCACCGCGATCTTCTCGCCATAGGTGGCTACCGCCTCGCGGACAAAATCGGGATTTTCCACCGCGGCGGTGCCGAGGATGACCCGGTCCATACCGGCGTCCATATAGGTCTTCACCACGTCCATATTCCGCACGCCGCCGCCGATCTCGCAGAAAAGGCCGCTTTCCTGCTTGATCCGCACCACGGTGGCGAGGTTGGGGGTGGTGCCGCTTTTGGCACCCTCCAGGTCCACGATGTGGATGTGCTTAGCCCCCGCGGCGGCAAAGTCCTTTGCCACCTCGGCAGGGTTTTCGTTATACACGGTCAGTTGGTTATAGTCGCCCTTATACAGGCGCACCGCCTTGCCCTCATAGAGGTCAATAGCAGGAAATAACAGCATAGAATCACCTTACAGTTCACAGAATGCTTTGAGAATGGACAATCCCACCGTGCCGCTTTTTTCGGGGTGGAATTGACAGCCGCAGACGTTGCCCTGCGCCACGGCGGCGGTGATGGGTGCGCCATAGTCGGTGGTGGCGATCACGGCGTCGGGGCAGTCGGCGGCATAAAAGGAGTGGACGAAATAGACACAGTCGCCCTCCAATACGTATTTCAGCAAGGGGTGGCTCTTTTGCAGATGCAGGGCGTTCCAACCGATGTGGGGCACTTTGTAGTCGGCGGGTGCCACGTCGCGGATGGGGCGTACCGCCCCTTTCAGCAGTCCCAGGCCCTCGTACTCGCCGAATTCATAGCTCTTTTCAAACAGCAGTTGCATACCCAGACAAATGCCCATCACGGGCTTGCCCGAGGCGGCCTGTTCACGGACCAGGTCGCCCATACCGGTCTCGCGGAGCTTTTGCGCGGCGTCGCGGTAGGCGCCCACACCGGGGAGCAAAATGCGGTCGGCGGCACGGATGACGGCGGGGTCGGAGGTGACCACCGCCTCAGCGCCGATGGCGGCAAAGGAGCTTTGCACCGAGAAAAGGTTGCCCACGCCGTAGTCGATGATGGCGATCATTGCAACACCCCCTTGGTGGAGGGGATGGCGTCGGCAAACCGGCTGTCGATGGCCACGGCCTCCCGCATACTGCGGGCAACGGATTTGAACGCACCCTCGATGATGTGGTGGCTGTTGGTGCCGGCGATCTTGCGAATGTGTAGGGTGGCTCCTGCGTTACGCACGAAGCCCAGCCAGAACTCCTGCACCAGCTCGGTGTCAAACGCCCCCACCTGTTTTACGGGGATGGCGAGGTCGTAGCTCAAGCCTTCTTCGATGCACACCTTCTCGTCGGGGATGGGCAGGTCATAGCCGAGGAAATCCCGCCCCGACAGATCCACCGCCGAGAGAATCAGACTCTCATCCATTGGCAACACACAACTGCCGTAGCGGCAGATGCCCTTTTTGTCGCCCAGCGCTTGGGAAAAAGCCGCCCCCAGCGCAATGCCGATGTCCTCCACCGTGTGGTGGTCGTCCACGTAGGTGTCCCCCACGCAGGAGAGGGTCAGGTCAAAGCCGCCGTGTTTGGCAAAGAGGGTCAGCATGTGGTCCAGAAACCCCACGCCGCTGTCAATGGTGGATTTCCCCTCGCCATCCAAGTTGAGGGTTAAGTTAATGTCGGTTTCCGCCGTTTTACGGGCGATGGTAACGTTTCTCATTGGAAATCGTCCTCCAAAATCTCTTTGACGGCGGTCAGCAGAGCCTCCATTTGCTCCCGACTGCCGATGGTGATTCGATTATACTCTTTTAAGCGCGGTTTGTCAAAGTGGCGCACCAAAATACCTTTTTCTTTCAGTCGCAGATACAACTCTTTGCCCCCAATGTGGGGATTGGCGGCAAAGACGAAGTTGGCCGCCGACGGCAAAACGGAAAAACCGATCTTTTTCAATTCTGCGACCGTATACTCCCGATTTTCCATAATGGCTTGGCAGTTGCGGCGGGTTTCCTCCTCGTCTGCCAGCTGTCCCAATCCCGCCGCCATGGTCAGGCGGTTGATGTTGTAGGGGTTGGTGGAGTACCGCAGGGTCTCCAGATCGGCAATTAGAGCGGGGCAGGCAAAACCAAATCCCAATCGTGCTCCCGCCATGGAGCGGGATTTAGAAAACGTTCCCGTCACCAGAAGATTGTCGTACTTTTTTACCAACGAGGCACAGCTCTCGCCGCCGAAATCCACGTAGGCCTCGTCCACCACCACCACGCGGTCGGGGTTGGAGGTGACGATCTCCTCGATCTCTGCCACCGTCAGGGGGATACCCGTGGGTGCGTTGGGGTTGGCGATAAACACCGTTTCCTTACGCCCCTTGTAGTCCGCGATGTCGATGCTGAAATCCGCTTTCAGCGGAATTTCCTCACAGGGGATGCGGTACAGGTCGGCAAACACCCGATAAAACCCATAGGTGATGTCGGGGAAGATGGCGCCGTTATCGCAGAACGCCATAAAGGCGAAGTTCAGCACCTCGTCGGAGCCGTTGGTGACCACCACCTCGTCGGCGGTGAGGCCATAGAGGGCGGCCAGCTTTTCGCGGATGGCGCGGCAGGTAGGGTCGGGATAGAGTTGCAGGCTTGCCGCCGCCTCTGCCGCCGCCTGTTGCGCCTTCGCCGAGGGCGGGAAAGGGCTCTCGTTGGTATTCAGTTTCACATATTGTTTATCCTGCGGCTGCTCACCGGGGGTATAGGGGGTCAGCGCCGCAAAGTTTCTGCTAAAAAAACGGCTCATTTCTGTTCAACCTCTAATCGGATGACCGCGCTCTTGGCGTGGGCGGTGAGACCCTCTTTTTGAGCAAAGAGGGCCACGTCATAGGCTACCTTAGCCAGGGCGTCGCGGGTGAAATAGCTGTACTGGGTTTTCTTCACAAAATCGTCCACCGATAGGGGGCTGGAGAATTTCGCGGTGCCACCGGTGGGGAGGGTGTGGTTGGGGCCCGCCAGATAGTCGCCCAGCGCCTCGGGGGTGTTACGGCCCATAAAGATGGAGCCGGCGTGACGGATGGCGTCCAGATAGTCAAAGGGATTGTCCACGCAGAGCTCCAGGTGTTCGGGTGCCAGCTCGTTGGCGATGTCGATGGCGGCCATCAGGGTGTCCGCCACGATGATCTTGCCGTTGCGGTCGATGCTCTCACGGGCAATGTCTGCACGGGAGAGGAGGGGGATCTGCCCCTCCAGCTCGGCCTGCACCGCCGCCGCCAAATCGGCGCTGTCGGTGACCAAAACGGCACTGGCCAGTCGGTCGTGCTCGGCTTGGGACAGCAGGTCGGCGGCTACGCAACGGGGATCGGACTTGCCGTCCGCGACGATTAAAATCTCGCTGGGGCCGGCGATCATGTCGATGCTCACCACGCCGAACACCTGCTTTTTGGCTTCCGCCACAAAGGCGTTGCCGGGGCCGACGATCTTATCCACCTTAGGCACCGATTCGGTGCCGTAGGCGAGAGCCGCCACGGCTTGCGCACCGCCCAGCTTGAAGATCTTATCCACCCCTGCCACGGATGCCGCCGCCAAAATGGCGGGGTTGACCTTGCCGTCTGCACCGGGAGGGGTCACCATCACCACTTCGGGCACCCCCGCGATCTTGGCGGGGATGGCATCCATCAGCACGGTGGAGGGATAGGCGGCGGTGCCGCCGGGAACGTACAGACCCGCTCTGTCTACGGGAATGACCTTTTGTCCCATCACGATGCCGGGTTGATTGTTGATGATAAAGGACTGACGCACCTGCCGGCTGTGGAATTGGCGGATGTTCTCCGCCGCCATCTCCAGAATTTCGATGAATTTCGGCTCCACCGCGGCACGAGCCTCAGCGATTTCCTCTGCGGTTACCAACAGAGTGTCCAGTTTGGCCTTATCAAACTTTTCACAGTATTCATACAGCGCCGCGTCGCCACGCCGGCGCACATTGGCGATGATGTCCGCCACGATGCCCGCCACGTCCACCGTGGGCACCACGCGGGCGAAGATGTCTTCACTCGGCACCTCGCCGTATTTCAGAATTTGAATCATGGGTTATCCCTCCATTTGGGTCAGCAGTTTCTCGATAGCCTCGTTTTTAAATTTGAAGGAAGACGTGTTGGCGATCAGTCGTGCGCTGATGGGCACGATGGTCTCGATGACCTCCAGATCGTTCTCTTTGAGGGTAGTACCCGTCTCCACGATGTCCACGATCACATCGGACAGCCCTAAGATCGGGGCGATCTCAATGGAGCCGTTCAGGTGGATGATGTCGATGTCCCGCCCTTGGCCTGCGTAATGGTCGCGGGCGATGCGGGAGAATTTCGTCGCCACACGCAGGGTGCGGGTGGGATCGTCGCGGAATCCCTTGGGCGCGGCCACCGCCATACGGCACTTGCCCACGTCTAAATCCAAGAGTTCGTATACACGGGGGCGGTATTCCAGCAGGATGTCCTTGCCCGCCACGCCGACGTCGGCGGCACCCCGCTCTACGTAGATAGCCACGTCGGAGGGCTTGACCCAGAAGTAACGGACACCCACTTCCTCGTTCTCAAAGATGAGCTTGCGGTTTTGCTCCTCGATGGAGGGGCAGGGGAATCCCGCCGCCTTGAACATGGCGTATACCTTCTCGCCCAGTCTGCCCTTGGGCAGGGCGATGTTCAGCATCTCTTTCATACGGGTGTCACCTCCCCATTCACAAAACGGTAAACCTGCCGATAGGTGAGCTTGGCAGGAATTTCCTTTTGCAGCATCACGCTGCCTTCTTTTCGCAGGCCGTCGGCGGCGGCATACAGCGCCGTCAAGTCACAGCCCTCGTCATAGAGAAGCAGGGTGTCCACGTCATACTCTTTCGCTGCTTCCGGCATCCGCCCCAGGCGGTCGAGATACACGGCGAAGCCCACGGCGCCGCCGCGGCGACCCATCTGCCGCATCAGGCGGTCGTATTGACCGCCGGACAGCACGCTGTCCGGCACACCCTCGGCAAAGCCGCGGAAGACGATGCCGTTGTAATAGCGGCCCTCGTCCACCACCGAGAAGTCGATGCGCAGCATATCGCCGTAACCACCCGCCACCAGTGCGGCGGTCAGCGTTTCCAGCGTTGCTACTGCCTCGGTGTCGCCCACCAGGGCTTTCAGCGCAGGGATCACCTTGGTCGGCGCACCGTAAAGGCTTACCAATCTCTGCAATGTGTCGGTCACGTCCGCGGCGATGCCGTATGCGGCGCACACTGCTTTCAGCTCGTGGGCATTTTTCTCACCGATACAGCGGCAGATGGCACCGCGAACGTCGGCGGACAGCCCTTCTAACAAGCCGTCGATAACCCCAAGGTGGGACAGGTCCAGCACCGCCTTGGGTGCGACCCGCCGCAGGCTTTCGGCGGCGAGGAGCACCACCTCGTAGACGCAGGCGGCGTCGATGTCTCCCATGCACTCTAACCCCGTCTGCAAAATCTCCTTAAAGCAGTGGGCGTCCTCCGACACACGATAGACGTTTTCGTTATAGTACACCTTTTGCACACAGCCGGCTTCATCTCGGCTGTTCTTGATGATGGAAAGGGTCACGTCCGGCTTGAGCGCCATCAGCTTGCCGTCGGTGTCGGTGAAGGTGATGACCCCATCGGAAATGAGAAATTCCTTGTTGCGAACATAGAGGTCGTATTCCTCAAATTTGCTCATTTTATAGGGGGCATAGCCGTATTCTTCGTACAGTCCCCTCAGGGCGAAGACCGCCTGCTCCTCGCGGCGCAGGGTGCAGTTAAACGCGCTCATTTTGACTCCTCCTCTTTCAGTCGATCGATGGCCATGCGATAGCCGCCGGAGCCATAGTTGAGACAACGGCTGACCCGGCTGATGGTGGCGGTGGAGATGCCCACCTGCTCGCCGATGGCTTGATAGCCCGCGCCCTCATCCAGCAGGATGGCGGCGTCCAGCCGCTGGGCCATATCCTGCACCTCCTTGATGGTGCAGATGTCCTCAAAGAACTTGTGACATTCTTCCGTGTCTTTCAGTTGTAAAATCGCCGCAAACAGGCGGTCGATGGAGGGGGTATTAAAGGGAGCCATACGACGTTCTCCTTTCACGCTGTAATGTTTTATCATATTACCACTTTATCACGATAAAGTCAAGGCTTATTTTACAATTATTTTATTCTATAAAAGAAAGAACCGCCGACCAACCGGTCAGCGGCTCTTTTTGCCTATTCCTGTTTGCCCAGGATGGCGGCCAATTCTCTTTTTAGGCGTTTTTCGTCAAAGGTGGCATACCGCACCCGCAGTTCATCCCCTTCGTGAAGGGTCTTGCCGCCGAGAGCGCCCTTTTTGTCCACCGACAGCACAAACAACCCATCCGGCCAGAAAATATCTCGGATCTCCTTGCCCACGGCAAAGGAGAGGGGCTGTACCGTGACGGTGGTTTCCGCCACGGTGCGGGAGCGTCCTTCGCGGATCTGCTCCAAGCGGGTGTCCAGCACGCGATCGTTGATGGATACCGCGTCAAACAGCTCTGCGGTGCCGTAGGAAACGGCGGTCACCAACAAAATCGGCAAAATCAATTCATAGGCCGACAGCGCCTCGACGGCAAAGGCTACGGCGGTCAGCGGCATCTTCATCATGCCGCCGATGCAGGCGGTGATGCCCAGCACCAGGATGACGGGATAGTAGGAAGCGTCCAGCCCCAACGCCGTCACACCCTCTGCAAAGAGGGCCGAGAGGATGGCGCCGATGGCCAGCAACGGCAGAAAGATGCCGCCGGTGAGGTTGGTGACGTTGGCGCCCACCGTCAGGGTGGTGCGCACCAAGAGTAACGCCACCAGCACCAGCACCGCCTCACCGTCAAAGAGGGAGAGGATCAGCTCGTGACCGGTGGAAATGTGGGAATAGGACACCAGTCCCATCCCCAACGTGAGCAGCAAAATGATCAAAATTTTGGACCAATCCGGCACTTTGGCCAGCTTATGATTGAGCAGATGTGCCATGCCACGGTAAAAGGAAAGGAAGGCCACCGCAAACAAGCCGATGAGCACGCCCACAACCAAGGGGATCCAGCATTCCGCGGCGGAGAGGGGGCGTAGCGACATGGCGGGGAACAGGGTGCTGGAAACCCCCAACAGAGAGGACAGCAGGTCGCTCACCAGGCGGGAAGCGCTCACGGCGGCGGTGGCAACGAGGAGCAGCAGGGGGGACACGCGATGGTGTGCCTCTTCCACCGCAAAGAGGATGCCGGACAGCGGCGCACCGGTGGCGGTGGCAAAGCCGGCGCAGGCGCCACCGGTCATACCGTAGCGGATCCAGCCACCCCTGCGACGCCCCATTAGCTTGGTGCAGCCCTTGCCCAAAGCGGTGCCAAGCTGCACCGAGGGGCCTTCGTTGCCTAAGGGTACACCCACCAAAAAGGTGGTCAGCGACAGGGTGAAGATGCCGACGGCGTTGCGCAGCCATTGAAAGGGGAGCCAACCGCGCAGCACGGCGATGGCGGTGGGGATACCGCCGCCCCGCAGGTTGGTGGTGCGGCGATAAATGTACCCCAGCACCACCGCTAAACCAACCAACGCCGCCACGGCAGGGAGGATCCACAGCGGGTTGTGGCGCAGAAAGGCGTATCCCTCTTCGGATAGATGGATGATGTGTTTGGCACAGAATTTGTATAGGGTGATGACGGCACCGGTCACCGCGCCGGCGACGCCGCCCAGCAGAAGACCGATGCCGATGTGTTTGACGATGGGTAGTTTTTTCAACGGGAACACCCTCTTTTTCAAAACGGATGGATTGGGTCTATTATAGCACATTCTTTTCATCGGTGCAACAGCAAAGGCCGACGGATTCCTCCGTCGGCCTTTCCTCTTCGAATGGTGTCAAAGTCCGGCAATATTTAGGCATAGTATCATAGATCCAAAGATGATACAGAGCAGAATCGCCCCACCGATAACGGCAGGCAGAGCAAATTCAAATAAGATAAACAAAGGATTTTCAGCAGCAGAAAGCAGACTCATCAACTGTTCCAATCCGATGAGAGATATTACGCAAGAAACAACGGACAACACAGCGGCAATAATGCGGCGTGGGCCCTCGATACCATTGCGAACAATGTGAATAAACACGCAGACAAAAAACAGCAAAATCAACACAAAGAAAATCGTGTGGATCGTGTCAATGTGTTGTGCCACAGAGTCTACAAGTGCCGATGCGATTAGGAAGACACCGATAATTACCGGAACAAGAGGGAAAAAATAAATGATCATTTCACGCCCATGCCTTCTAATGTACGATTGATGCTTACCAATTCGACTATCCACTTAATCAATTTGATTGGTAGGGCGATCAGGCCAATGACATAAGCTAGCAACAGTTTAATGAAGAAGTAAATCAGCCATCCCACCCAAGACATCCACAAAAACATACTGGGAGTCATTCGGTTAAGAATTGCCCAACCATAGGGGATACCTGCCAACAGAATTCCCAACGGGCTTTTAATCACAACAATGCCGATAATCATCAGCACAACGCTGATGGCTATGTTTTTGATCAATTCCCCTTTAATTGCGGCAGCGCGTTCGGTGGCGCATCCCACACATAAAGGGGTGGTAAAACTGTCGGCACACTCCGCACATAGAAAACGACCACAGTCGTTGCATTGTGCAACCCCTTCGCGATCTGAATGTTTGTAACAAGCCATAATGACATTCCTCCTTTTTTGACATAAACATCAAAGAACTGATAGTTTATCCAATAATACCCTAAAAGTTGTGGTTTGTCAACCCTAAAAGTTTATTTTCAACAACAACTATTTGGAGTAAACTAATGAATGCAGTTATAGAAAGGATGAGTGGGATTGGATTGGGAAAGCATTGGCAAGCGCATTCGAAAGCAACGAGAATATCTGGGGTTTACACGAGAGATGTTGGCTGAAAAGATTGCGGTCACGCCGAAGTTTTGCTCGGATATTGAGCTTGGCGTCAAGGGGATGTCCGTGGCGACTTTGTGTCGTTTATCCAAAACCCTTAACTTGTCGGTAAATTATATTCTTTTCGGTACGGAGGAGATGGGTGATGATACGCCTGTCATACAGATGCTTCGTCAATGTCCGCAGGATAAGGTCGTTTATTTAGAGGAGATGGTCAAGGCTTTTTTACTGGCCTTGCAAGAAGACGAAAAGGAATAATAACGCAAAAAAGGCCGGCGGTTTTCACCGTCGGCCTTTCACCTGTCGATCACTTTTTGCCTTTCCACAGACCCAGCACCAGTGCGGCTGCCAGCGCCACGCCGAGGATGATGAAAACCACGGCGTTCTTTTGCGGAGAGTCGTCACCCGTGGCAGGGGAGAGGGCGAGAAGATTGAGAAGATTCATGACGTGTGCTCCTTTCGGGGAGTGGTTGGGATCATTGTAGCACATTGTCGAAAGGAATGCAAGGGGAGGGATTGTAATGTTACACGCCTGCGGCGAAAACGGAAAATGCGCACTCCGGCTTTGTACTGCCCATCCGTCATGCTGACCTTTGCGGTGATGTACTCGCCGAATAAGCCTTCCCCTTGAGGCTGATTTCCCCCGATAGCGGGGGAAAATGTCTGCGAAGCAGACAAAAAGGGGGCCGTCTCGCGGCGAGCGAAAAGGGGGACCGCCGAACGGCGGTGGATGAGGTGTTGTAAAACTACACTCCGAATCCGTACTGTCCATCAGGCTCGAACTGACGCCTCGACTTCGGCTGTCGCCGAAGTCGGCAAGTTTCCCTTGGCGGTTTGGACAACCGCCATTTCGCCTGCGGCGAAAACGGAAAACGTTGCCCTAATTCTTATTGTATGTTAATCATGATGTCGTCAAAGTAGGATAGAAAAAGCCACAAAAAAACACCACCCTGTTGGGTGGTGTTTTTTTGTGGCTGCTCCTGTCAGGCTCGAACTGACGACATCATGATTAACAGTCATGCGCTCTACCGGCTGAGCTAAGGAGCAATATGTGACCTCCACGGTTGCAGAGGTCTTTTGTGTTGGCACCTACCTATTTTACCGGGCCGCTTCCAGCCAAGTATCGTCGGCACGAGTGAGCTTAACTGCCGTGTTCGGGATGGGAACGGGTGTACCCTCACCGTCATCAACACCAACTTGTGGTGACCCGTAGCGGATTCGAACCGCTGTTGCCGGCGTGAGAGGCCGGAGTCTTAGGCCACTTGACCAACGGGCCGTAAATGGTGCACCTCCAGGGACTCGAACCC